>JAFAMV010000194.1 GCA_019233055.1 Curvibacter sp. | reverse complement strand
CCTCGCGCAAGGGCTCATCGCCCAGCGCGATCTTGAGCACCCCCACTGCCTGCCCCTTGGTCAGGGGCGCCACGAGCGGATCGGAGCGACTGACCTGGGCCTTGATCCGACCGGCCATGCCTGCAGGAACCGCCACCACGATCGCCTCGGGCCGCCCCAACCGGGCCACGTTGTCCGCCCCCTTCCAGATGCCCGGCGTCACCACCGACTGCCCGGCATCGAACAACTTGACACCTTCATAAGCGGTGTAACCCCAATTCAACAATTTCTGCCCTTCATTGGCCCGGGCGCTTTCATTGGCAGCACCCAGCAGAATGGCCAGCAGACGGCGCGAGCCCACCGACGGAAAATCCCGCCTGGCCGTCGCCACCAGACAGAAGCCCGCCGTCGGGGCATGGCCGGTCTGCAGACCGTCCACCGTCGGATCCCGGAACAGCAACAGATTGCGGCTGTTGGCATTCGACAACGGCGACCCCGCATAACGGTACTGCTTGAGGGCGTAGTAGCCCATGTATTGCGGAAAATCGCGCACCAGGCGCGCCGCCAGAATGCCCAGATCACCCGCCGTGGTGAGTTGCCCCGGCTCGCTCTGCCCCTCGGGATTCCGGTAGCTTGTGTTCCTCAGCCCGAACACCTTGGCCTGCTCGTTCATGAGTTCGACAAAATGCGAGGCCGTGCCCCCCACCGCCTCGGCCAGCGCCATGGTGGCATCGTTGCCCGACTGGACGACCATGCCCTTGATCAGGTCCTCGACCGGCACCTGCATCTTCGGATCGACGAACATGCGCGACCCCGGCATCTTCCCGGCCCGCTCGCTGATCGACACACGTTGCTGAAGTTCGATCTTCTTCGAGCGCAGCGCATCGAAGACCAGGTAGGCGCTCATCAATTTGGTCAACGAACCCGGCTCGACCGGGCTGTCCGCGTCCTTTTGGGCCAGGACCTGGTCAGCCGTCACATCCAGCAACAAATAGGCCCTGGCCGCCACCTCGGGCGCCCGGGGCGCCTGCGCCCGGACCGAGCCCATCGCCACCAGGGCGACGGTCGCCAGCAGCACCTTGAAGAATCGCTTCATGAAAAAAATCGCAACAGAATGACGGGACAGCAAAGCGCGAACCATCGCGCCCCACGCCAGGAATCACTGGGACCCTCAGACCGCCCGCAAGTTGCCTCCTGGCCGGAATCAATCTTTCAGATGCCGCAGCACACACTGCTTGAGCAACGGCAGTTGCCCATGGAAGAAATGCCCTCCCCCAGGCACCACCGTCACCGGCAGCGCCTGCGGACGGGCCCAATCCAGCACCGAGGCCAGAGGGACCGTGTCATCCTGCTCCCCGTGCAGGACCAGGGTCAGCTCATGGGCCTGCGCCGGCAGTGCGGCCACCTGGAAGCGCGACGCCGCCGTGCCCACCAGCACCACCCGACGCACCTCGCGCTCGGCCCACACCGCCTGCAGGGCCTGGCTGGCGACATAGGCGCCAAACGAAAACCCGGCAATCGCCACCGGCCCGCTCGGGGCCTGATCCCGCAGCACAGCCAGGAAATCGTCGACCTCGCCGCGCCCCTCATCCCAGGCACCGGCACTGCCTCCGACCCCACGGAAATTGAATCGCACCGCGTCCCAGCCGGCCTGGACAAAGGCCCGGGCCAAGGTCTGGACCACTTTGTTGTCCATGGTGCCGCCGAACAGCGGATGGGGATGGGCGATCACAGCCACCCCGCGCGCCACGCCACCATCGGCGACCTGGGCACCGTCCCTCAGCCCTTCGATTCGGCCCTGCGGTCCCAGCAACTCGAACCGCTGCGTCTGCGCATTCATCGCATGCCTCCGCTCAGGTGCCGGCTCAACGTCCCAGGTGCGCCGGCGTCCGCAGACGCTCGACCACCTGGCCGTTCTTCAGATGGGACTCGACAATCTCGTCAATGTCGGCGGCATCGACAAAGGTGTACCAGACCCCTTCGGGGTACACCACCGCCACCGGGCCTGCCGCACAGCGGTCCAGGCAACCCGCCTTGTTGACCCGCACCTGCCCCGGCCCCGCCAGACCGGCAGCCTTCACCTGCGCCTTGCATCGATCGAAACCCTCTTTGGCACCATGCAGGGCACAGCAGTCCTCGCCGTTGGGGCGCTCATTGAGGCAGAAGAAGATGTGGCGCTGGTAGTAAGCCTTGGCCGGGGTCGGGGCCGCTGCGGCCGCAGAAGGATCGGGTATGGACATGGCGCGATTCTAGGCCCAGCCCATGGGCGCCGCCCGGGCTCAACCACCGCCCTCGCGCTGCGACAGGCGCGCGACCAGATAGGCCAGCAACCCATACGGCCACAGCCAGCCCACCCACTGGGCCAGGCCATTGAAGCGGATGAAACGGCCCTGCTCCCAGGTCTGCAGGGTCTGGGCAAAGTAGGCGCTGGTCGGGGACTGATTCAGGATGGACAGGTTCACCGCCAGGGCCAGCAGACACAATGCCGCACAGGCCCGGCGAGGCAGGCCGATCAGGGCCAGCCCCAGCACCCAGGCCAGCACCACCCCCCATTGGACCGGCAGGCTCAGCCAGCTCCAGGCATGCACCGGCCCATAACTGAGCGCCGCCGACAGCGCCGTGGTTCCCAGCCCCACCCCCAGCACCACAAAAAGCAGCACGCCACGGCGCCCCAGCGAACGCATGATGCTGTAGCCCAGCAGGCAGGGCACCAGCCCCCCCAAGCCCACACTGAGCAACTCGGCACTGGGAATCAAGGGCTGCAATTCCACATCGCGCACCGGCAGCCAATCCAGCATCGGCGTGCCGGCCAACCAGACCGCCAGCGCCTCTTCGAGGCGTTCGAGCACCTGACCCAAGCCCAGGGGAACGGCAGCCGGAAACAGCAAGCCCACCGGCCACAAAGCCAGCAGGACCATGCCACCGCGCGACTCCTCGACGAACCAGCGCTGGCGGAACCGGCTCCAGCGATCCAACACCCCCAGCCGCTCGAGCAGCCACGCCATCAGGGCTCCGGCGTACCCACCGACGGTATTGAGTGCCAGATCCACATTGGAAGGCACCCTGGAAGGCAGGTAGCTCTGAAGACTCTCCATGGTGAGGGAAAGAAAGAAACACAGGGCCAAGGCCCCCAGTACCGTCCACCGACGCCCGTTGCGCAGACCGCCGAGCACCACCAGAAACCCCAGCGGCCCATAGCCCACGGCATTGGACAGGACATCGAACCAGGTCCAGTAGCGCGGCAGAGGGGCCGGCAGGAAGGCCAGCGGAGAGATGCCTTGGGTGCGCCACTCTCCGAAGGGATACAGGCTCGCGTAGACGATGAGCAACGCATAGCACCAGGCCAATGGCCAGGCCGAGCTCTTGTGGGTTGGCACCATGCCCCCGATCGACTCAGAACGGCTTGACCACCACCAGCACGACGGCGGCGACCAACAACAGCACAGGGATCTCGTTGAACCAGCGGAACCACACATGTCCGCGCGCACAACGCCCCGTCGCCAGCTGACGCAGCAGCACGGCACAAAAGCCGTGATAGGCCAGCACCAGGATCACCACCCCCAATTTGGCGTGCATCCATCCATTGCCCGGCCCCAGACCGATGCCGAAGTGAAGCCAGAGCGTGCCCCCCAACACCACGGCAGGCACGGCCAGCAAGGTCGTGAAGCGAAACAGCTTGCGCGCCATCAGCAACAGACGGTCGCGCTCCGCCACCGAGCCGGGTGCCACCATGGCCAAATTGACAAAAATGCGAGGCAGGTAGAACAGGCCAGCAAACCAGCTGGCGACGAACACGATATGAAAGGCTTTGATCCAGAGCATCGGGGCAGTGTAGACCCTGCATGACAAGTTCGTCTGCGAAATGCAGGAAACCAAGGCCAGCAAGCCTTCATGAACCGGATGGCAAAAAAAAACCCGACCAGGAGGTCGGGTTGGGAAGCCTTTTTGCTGTCACACATCAAGGCACCCGCTCAGGGAGGAAAAGCGGGGAGCAGCAAGCTGCCCACACGTAATTTAGCAAAATGGCGCAGGGCGGGCAAGAAGAAAATGCAGATTTACAGTTCTTCATCGCTGAAAGTAGACTTTTCACCACAAATCAGTCCATCAGAAAAAACAAAATTGATTTAAATGATATTCAAGCAGGCAAAGAAGCCAAGCAAGAGGCCTTGGTCTGAGGCACAATTTTCGGATGAGCACCGCTTTTTCCACTCCCGCCCCATTTCCCACCAATCGTCCCCGCCGCCTGCGCCGCGATGCCTTCACCCGTGATCTGGTACGCGAGCACCGACTCAGCGCCCACGACCTGATCTACCCGGTGTTCGTGCACGAAGGCGAGAAGCGGCGTGAAGCCGTCGCGTCCATGCCCGGCGTCGAACGCCTGAGCCTGGACCTGCTGCTGGCCCAGGCCGAAACCTGCGCCCGGCTGGGCATTCCGGTCATGGCCTTGTTCCCGGTCATCGACCCCGCGCTGAAGACCCCGGATGGCAAGGAGGCGCTCAACCCTGACGGGCTGATCCCGCGGGTGGTGCAGGCACTCAAACGGGAGGTGCCGGAGCTCGGCATCATGACCGACGTCGCCCTGGACCCCTACACCAGCCATGGCCAGGACGGCCTGCTCGACGACAGCGGCTACATCCTCAATGACGAAACCACCGAGGTGCTGGTCGGTCAGGCCCTGACCCAGGCCCAGGCCGGTGTGGACATCGTGGCACCCAGCGACATGATGGACGGCCGCATCGGCGCGGTGCGCGAACAGCTCGAAGCCCAGGGCCTGATCCACACCCGGATCATGGCCTACAGCGCCAAGTATGCGAGCGCCTTCTACGGCCCGTTCCGCGACGCGGTGGGGTCGGCCGCCAACCTCGGCAAGAGCAACAAGAAGGTCTACCAGATGGATCCCGGCAACAGCGACGAGGCGCTGCGCGAGGTGGCGCTGGACCTGGCCGAAGGGGCGGACATGGTGATGGTCAAACCCGGCATGCCCTACCTCGACATCGTGCGCCGCGTGAAGGACCAGTTCCATGTCCCGACCTTCGCCTACCAGGTCAGCGGCGAATACGCCATGCTGAAGGCGGCCGCACAGAATGGCTGGCTGGACCACGACGCCGTGATGCTGGAAAGCCTGCTGGCCTTCAGGCGGGCCGGCGCCGACGGCGTGCTGACCTATTTCGCCATCGAAGCGGCGCAGGCCCTGAAGACACTCTGACCCCGCTCCCAGCGTCCTGCCTCGCAACAGGACGCTTCAATCGAGGGCGGGCCGCACCAGGCCATGCGCCTGCTCCAGCAGGTCCGCCACCAGCTCCAATCTCAGCAAGGGGTTGTCCAGGGACATCAGGCGCAGTTGCTCCTCGCGGCCCAAGGCCAGCAGCTCGATCCAGCGGTTGGCCAGCCAGCCGCAATCCTCGGGCCGATGGGGCGGCAGCAGCGGCAGGGCGGATGCCTGCAGCCCCTGCGACTGCATCTCCGTGCACCACGAATCCAACAGGACTTGCATGGCCTGGGCCACATGCCGCAGATGAGGCGGCACCGGCAGATCGGGATCAGGCGGCAGCCACTCAGCCACCGTGCCCAGCCACAACCCATGCTTCAGCCTTTGCTGGCCGGCGAGGCGGAAGCGCCGCGAGCCTTCACAGCGGATCAGCATGAGCCCCGGCCGTGGGCGCTCCAGGCCCAGGATGTGGGCCAGCGTCCCGGTGGCCGCAAAGGCCTCCGGGAGGTCGTCCTGCCCGGGGCCGGGCGCACGCATCACCTCCTGGCCCTGGGTCAGGGTCACCACGCCGAAGGGACGCCCTTCTCGGTGGCAGCGGCCGATCAGGTCCAGGTAGCGCGGCTCGAAGATCTGCAAGGGCAGCAAGCCGCCCGGGAACAGCACCGTGCCCAGGGGAAACAGCGGCAGGTCTGCGGTGTCAGGCAATGAAGCGCTCATGGCCGACCAGATCCAAACCCCTGGCCGCGCTCAGCCCAGATGGCTGGCAAAGAAGGCCAGCGAACGTTCCAGCGCGACCTTGGCCGCCGCGGCGTCGTAGGCGGCACGGTGGTCGCAATTGAAACCGTGGTTGGCCTCGTACACATGCACTTCGACCTCGGGATGGGCCTGACGGAAGGCCTGCACCGACTCCAGCGAGATCCAATGGTCCTTGTCGCCGAAATGCGCCAGCACCGGCACCTGCGGGTGACGGGCCGATTCGGCCGGGCCGGTCATGCCGCCGCCGTAATAGGCCACGGCGGCGCTGAGCCCGGTCACGGTCTCGGCCGCACGCCACACCAGCAAGCCGCCCCAGCAGTAACCCACGATGCCGACCTTGCCGGCGCTGGTCGCGTAGTCGACGGCCGCCTGGATGTCCTGCAGGACGCCCGGAGCCGGCAGCGCCTCGACGGCGGTCTTCAGGCCGAAGCCTTCGCCCATGTCGGCCTCCGAATAGCCCAGCTCGACACCGTTGCGGATCCGGCTGAAGGTGGCCGGCGCCACGGCCAGGTAGCCCTGCGCCGCATAGCCGTCGGCCACGGCCCGGATGTGCGTGTTGACGCCGAAGATCTCCTGCAGCACCACGACAGCCCCCCGCGGCTTGCCGTCGGGTTGCGCCACGTAGGCAGGGCAGACATGGCCGTCGACGGCGTTCAGATCGATGAAATGACCCATGGAAGCATCTCCTGTGAAGTTGGAAAGCAGCACCCACAGCCCCGCTGACGGCGACCCCGTGGCCAAGGCTCTTGGTGCTTTAATGCGACTTTGTACCCGAACTGGATGAAACCGATGGGAGACAAGGCTTTGGACACAGGCAAGGTGATGTTGGTCACAGGCGGCAGCCGAGGCATCGGCGCCGCCACGGCCCTGCTGGCGGCCAGGCAGGGCTATGCGGTCGCGGTCAACTACGCCAGCCATTCGCTGGCGGCCGACGAAGTGGTGCGCCAGATCCGCGCCGAGGGCGGGCAGGCCATGGCCGTGCAGGCCGATGTGGCCGACGAAGCCCAGGTCCTGGCCATGTTTGCCAGGGTCGATGCCCGCTTCGGCCACCTCGATGCCCTGGTCAACAATGCCGGGGTGGTCGATGTCTCGGCCCGGGTCGACCAGATGGAGGTGGCGCGCCTGCGGCGCATGTTCGACATCAACGTCATCGGCAGCTTTCTGTGCGCCCGCGAGGCGGTGCGTCGCATGAGCACCCGCCACGGCGGACGGGGCGGCGCCATCGTCAATGTCTCCAGCGCCGCAGCCCGGTTGGGCTCACCGGGCCAGTATGTGGACTATGCCGCGGCCAAGGGCGCCATCGACACTTTCACGCTCGGGCTCGCCAAGGAGGTCGCGGCCGAGGGCATCCGCGTGAACGCGGTGCGCCCCGGCCTCATCGAGACCGACATCCACGCCTCCGGCGGTTTGCCCGACCGGGTGCGTGAACTGGCCCACCAGGTCCCGATGCAGCGCGGCGGCAGCGCCGACGAGGTGGCGCAGGCCATCCTGTGGCTGCTGTCCGATGCGGCCAGCTACACCACCATGGCCCTGCTTGACGTGTCTGGCGGGCGCTAAGAAGTTGCTCACGGTCTCGCATGGGCCCGTGGGAGACCGTGACCAGGTTCCAGGCACCTGGTCACAGGGTAAGCGCCATCCGTTGGCAATCGCTGCTGTGCGAGACTTGGCGCCATGAATTTCAAGCCCCTCGTCACCCTGCTGGCCATCGTCAACCCCCTGGCCATCGTGCCTTTCTTCATCCACTACACGCAGGACTTCACGACAGGACAGCGTCGGCGGACCATCCTAATCTCTTCCTTCAGCGCCTTTGCGGTGATCGCCACCAGCGCCATCCTGGGTCTGCAGATCCTCGATTTCTTCAGCATCTCGCTGCAAAGCTTCCAGGTCGGCGGCGGGACCCTGCTGCTGATCAGTTCGATCAACATGCTCAACGCCCAACCGGCGGAGGCGAAATCGAATGCGGCCGAGGTCAATGACGCCGCAGCCCGGGCCTCGATCGCGGTGGTGCCGCTGACGATCCCTCTGCTCACCGGGCCGGCCACCATGTCCACGGTCGTGATCTATGCCGACAAGGCCCACACCTTCTGGCAGCACGCCGCCCTGGTGGGCTATGGCGCGGTCATCGGCCTGGCCACCGCCCTGTGCTTTTCGCTCGCCGAGCCGATTGCCCGCGTGCTCGGCAAGACCGGCATCAACGTCATGACCCGCTTGATGGGGCTGATCCTGGCCGCCCTGTCGGTCGAGGTGATGGCCGACGGCCTGGGCAAGCTCTTCCCGGCACTCCTCGGCCACTGACGGCGCCCCGGATACCGCCGGGCGCCCATCCGAACCCCCTCGCACGCCTCGGGACAAGCAAGGCCAGCACAGCCTGTGCGTCGGCCCCGGACCGGACCGATGAAAAAGATGCGCAGACAACGGTATTTGAGACACTGACGCCACTGCGGATTTGATGCAGCGCAAAGAAACGGCACGGATGCGCCCACCACTGCCCGGATTTGACTTTGCGCAACCCGGCCGAAGCCGCCCCCCCATCTAATACGTCTACGGGGGCCGTCCCCGGTGAAGTGAGAAAGAACACCATGAAAAAGCAAGTGATGGCTGTCGCCGCCCTGTGCGCCCTGATGTCGGGCGCCGCCTTCGCCCAGGATGGCCAAGGCCCCTGGATGGTGCGTGCCCGTGCAGTCAGCCTCCAGAGCAGCAACGGTGACAGCACCGGGCTGGGTCTGTCGATCAACAACAAGTGGTTGCCCGAAGGCGACATCACCTATTTCTTCAACAAGAACATTGCCGCAGAACTGATCCTGACCGTTCCGCAAAGCCAGACCCTGTACTCCAAGGGCACGGCCATCGGCTCGTTCAAGCACCTGCCGCCGACCCTGCTGGCTCAATACCACTTTGACCTCGGCAGCTTCAAGCCCTATGTCGGCGCCGGCATCAACTACACCTCGATCACCAACATCAGCCTGCCCGCAGGCGTGAGCATCGACAGCAGCAGCTGGGGTGCCGCGATCCAGGCTGGCGTGGACATTCCGCTGTCCAACAATCTGTACTTCAACTTCGACGTGAAGAAGGTCAACATCCGCACTGGTGTTTACGCTGCCGGCAGCCAGATCGGCACGTTCAAGATTGACCCACTGCTAGTGGGTGTGGGTCTGGGCTGGCGCTTCTAAACCAATCGCATTCGCCCAGTTTGAAGCCAGCAGGTTCACCCCTGCTGGTTTTTTTATTTCCGCAGACCGGTCACCCGCGTTTGTTCCCGCCGCAACGACCGAACGGCCGGACGCAGAAAAGCCGGCACGGAGCCGGCTTTCTCTTCGACCGCTGAGAACGGACGGACAGGGGGGGGGAGCGCTCATGCGCCCGTCGAGCCCTCAGTGGGCCGCCAACTCCTCGGAAGCCGCATCGGAGCAGGTGCTTCCGCCACAGCCGTGGATGACGTCGGCCGGCAGGGCCTGGGGCGCCGACACGATGCCGGTCTCGGGGTCATAGCCGACGCGGCGCACATGCAGGGCCAAAGCGGCATCCATGCTCTGCGCATGTTGGGGGAACCAGATCGCCAGTTCGGCCGCCATCTGACGCACCACGGCGAGATCACCCGCAGCGCCGCGCACAGCCCCCTCGCGCATCACCTGGAGCACCACCTTGTGCTGCACGCTGTGGCAATTGCTCGAAGAAAACCGGGTGTCCAGCATCCAGCGGTCTTCACGGCCGAAATGGTCTGCGGTGTGGTCGACCAGCACCTGCCAGGCCGGCAGCAGGGCCTCGTCGGACGCCTGGGCGACGACGGCCAGCAGATCGACGAACTCACGGTGGGTGTCGTCCATCACGGGCAGATCCAGCGACAGTGCGTCGCTCCATTCGAGCTGGGACATGGGGTTTTCTCCGGTTGGCAGGTCGCCTGCAGCTTAGCGGCAGCACCACCACACCGACTTGATCCAGGTCAGCAGGCGACAGGAGAGGACCGGCTTCAGGGCCGCTTGCGCGGCAGCACGGGTTTGCGGGCCCGGGCACTCAGCGACGGGGCCGCCCGGAAAGGCCAGGCCACGGCCCCCTGGGCCCACAGGGGCGCCTCGGCCTTGCGGGCGCCCCCTGCTTCAGAAGGGGCCGGCGTGGCGGGCGGCAAAGTCTTGGATGGTTTCATGCGTCTCCCTGCATGGCTTTGGCGCTGCGAACGATTCAAAAAAGAAAAATCAGACTTCACAGATCCGTTTTGCCAATTTTGAGACACAACGGCGCCATCCCCCACACGGTTGACGTGCTGGCAACATTTTTTTCAATCAGATACCCAGACCCCGTCGCAGAGCCCGGCATGGCGTCCACGGACACCCGTGGACGGCCACGGTGCTTCAAGGATGCAGGGTCTGGTCCAACCAGGCATCCAGTTCGCCGGCCAACTGGTCCGTGGCCTGGGTCAAGGCCTGGACCCCGCCCGAGGCGTCCGGGGTCGGGGCGGGCGACCGGGCGATCAACACGGTCTGGCCCAGCAGCACATCCCCGGCCGGCGTGGTGTTGACCAGGGTGGCCCGCAGGCGGACCAGCCCCAGGCTCTGGCCGGGGCTGTCGAACAGCTGGCTGAACTCCTCGAGTTCGACCCGCAGCACCGGCAGCGGCCGGTCCATGCTGCGCACCAGGGCCACGCTGTCGGCGGCACTCAAGACGGTGCGCTGGCGCCCCAGACGGTCGCGCAGCCGCTGGCGCACCAGTTGGGCGGGGGGCAGGCTCCAACGCGCCTGGGCATAGGGGCGCAGTTCCTGGCTGTCGGCATAGCCCAGGCGGTACAGCACGGCATTCGATCCTTCGAGCACGCCGCCCGATTCCAGATCCGACAGGGCCAGCACCGGCCGGTCATGGGCCGGCTGGGCCGCGGACTGCACCGGGCCAGGACCGAAATCGTATTGGACGGCCCGGACCGGGCGCTCCGGCAGGGCCGAACAGGCCGCCAGGAGCAGCACACCCAGCCACGGCCAGGCGCGCCACAGGGCCGACGGGCGCCGCAGCAGGGAACGGGTCTTCAAAGTCATCGCTAGGCCTCCGGCGAAAGCATCAGGGTTGGTGCCCGGCGGGCGCGGGCGCAGAGAAGCCGGGCTCGCCCGGCCCCGGCGGCACGCTGCCGGCACCGAAGATCAGCGACTGCGGGTTGTCGTTGATGTTGGTGGCGGTGCGGCCCAGTTGGCGGGCGGCCCGCGAGGCGTCCTCGGTGACGCGATTGACCCGGGGCAGGGTCGCGGCGCCGAAGGTGTCGGCCGCATGGGCCAGGGCGGCGGTGCCCTGGGCCAGCCGGTCCAGGGGGCCGTCCCGTTCATTGAGCCGGCGGGCGGTCTGGGAGATGTCGCCGGCCATGCGCCCGACGTCGCCCGCCGTGCCCTGCAGGATCTGGAGCGTCTGCGACGCATCGTGCGCCAGCGCGGGCACCGCCGCCAGGGCCGGATCGAGGCGGTTGCGCGCCAGATCGTTGAGCGCCACGCTGAGCTGGGCCAGGCCGCCGGTGGCCTGGCCCAGATTGAGCAGGGCCTGGGAGAGGTGCTTCTGGTTGTCGTCGGACAGCAGCTGGTTGATGCGTTCGGTGGCCTCGTTGATCTGCGCCAGCAGTTCGGGCGCCTGCTCGGTCAGCTTGCCGAGCTGGGAGGTCACCAGGGGCAGGCGCGGCAGGCCGTCGGCACCGGGTGCCAGCTGGGCCTGCGCTTCGCCCGAATCGTCGAGCAGCACATAGGCCAGGCCGGTCACGCCCTGGTAGGCCAGGGTGGCGAAGGTGGTCGCGGTCAGCGGGGTGCTTTCTTCCACGGCGATGCGGATCAGCACATTGCCCGGCGCCCCGGGGTCGAAGCCGATCGCATTGACCTTGCCGACGGCCACGCCCTTGTAGCGCACGGCGGCCTGCGGCTGCAGGCCGGTCACGCCGCCGTGGGTGGACAGCTCCCACTCGCGGTAATGCCCCTTGTCGCGGGTGAGCCAGAACGCCAGCGCCACCAGCATCAGGGTGACCACCAGCACGAAGGTGCCGGCGGCCATGGCGTGTGATTTGTTTTCCATGCGCTAGATCCTTGAAAAACGGGGCCTCAATCGGCGCCGGCGGGCACCGGTGTCATGGCCCGTCGGCCACGCTCGCCCTGGAAGAAATCGTGGATGAAAGGGTGGTCGAAACGGGCGACCTCGGCGGGTGCGCCGCTGACCAGCACTTTCTGGCCGGCCAGCACGGCCACCCGCGAGGACAAGGCGAACAGGGTGTCGAGGTCGTGGGTGACCATGATCAGGGTCAGGCCCAATTCGGCGTGCAGCGAGCGCAGCAGGTCGCAGAACTCGTCGGAGGCATGGGGGTCCAGCCCCGCAGTGGGCTCGTCGAGCAGCAGCAGGGGCGGATCCATGATCAGCGCGCGCGCCAGGGCCACCCGCTTGATCATGCCGCCCGACAGGTCCGACGGCTTCTTGTGCGCATGTTGCGGCCCCAGGCCGACCATCTGCAGCTTCACATAGGCCGCCTCGTCGACCACGTCGTCGGGCAGGGTCTTGAGTTCGCGCAGCGCGAAGGCGATGTTGTCGAGCACACTGAACGCCGAATACAGGGCGCCCTGCTGGAACAGCATGCCGACCCGGCTCGAGGCGCCGTGGCGGCCCAAGCGGGCCGCCGGCTCGCCCAGCACGGTGACCTGACCGCGTGCCGGTTGCTGCAGCCCCAGCATCTGGCGCAGCAGCACGGTCTTGCCGGTGCCCGAACCACCGACCAGGGACAGCATCTCGCCGCGCTCGACGCGCAGATCCAGGTCGCGGTGGATCACCACCTCTTGGTCGCCGTGCCCGAAGACGGTCCACAGCCCCCGGATGTCCACCACCGGGGCCGGGGTCGGCGTGAAGTCTGCGGCCGCCATCAGATGCCCACGTCCTTGAACAGGATGGCGAACAGTGCATCCACCAGGATCACCACCGTGATCGAGGTGACCACCGAGGCTGTCGTGCCCTGCCCCAGGCTTTCGGTGTTGGGTTTGACGCGCAGCCCGTAGTGGCAGCCCACCAGCGCGATCAGCACGCCGAACACCACCGACTTGCCGACCGCCAGCCCCAGGTTGGCCGGTTCGACCGCCGAGGGCAGCGATTCGGCAAAGAAGGCCGGGGTGACCTTCAACGCCAGGTCCGAGGACAGCATGCCGCCGGCCAGCGAGGCCAGCGAGGTCCAGACCGCGATCAGGGGCATGGCCAGCGCCAACGCCAGCGCACGCGGCATCACCAGCCGGAAGCCATGCGCAATGCCCATGACGCGCATGGCGTCGAGTTCCTCGGTGACGCGCATGACCCCGATCTGGGCGGTGATGGCCGACCCCGAACGCCCGGCCACCAGGATGGCGGCCAGCAGCGGGCCCAGCTCACGGATCAGCGAGATGCCCAGGATGTTGACGATGAAGGCCTCAGCACCGAACTGGCGCAGTTGCAAGGCCATCAGATAGGCCAGCACCACGCCGATCAGAAAACCCACCAGCGCCGTGATCGGCAGGGCGGTGGCCCCCATCTGGTAGAGATGCCCCGAGACATCGCGCCACGGGCCGTCCTGCGGCGAGCGCGCCAGACGCCCCAGGTCGAGCAGCAGTTGCCCCTGCATGCGCAGGTAGTCGCGGGCATGGCCCAGACCGTCGATGACGCGCTGCCCGAGGCGGTCGATCGCCTGGGCCGCGCCGTCGGCACAGGGGCCGGGCACCGAGCCATCGTGCAAGGCGGGCGTCAGCCGTGCGACGCGTTCGAACATCGGCCGTTGCTGCTCGGACAGATCCAGCTGGGCGGGCCAGCGGCCGCCCCAATGGTTCCAGAGCAGTTGGGCGCCGACATGGTCGATGTGCAGCAGCTCGCGCAGGTCCCAGGCCGCAGACGCGCCCGCGCCGGCCAGCGCCGCGCGCAGGCCCCGGGCCACCCGGCGGTCCGCCAGGGCCGAGGCCGTCCAGCGCCCCTGCGGCACGGCACAAGACCCGGGGGGGTCGCCCCGCCAGGACAGGCTGGGAGAGGGATCCGGCAAATCGCTCACGTCGGTGGAAGGGGCTGCGGCCAAGTCGAAGAACTGCTCAAGGGGAGATTCGCCATCGTACCCGCTGGCCGCATGAGATCGCCAGCCGGCGCGGCTTGGCCGCCACAGGCCAGGCACCGCAGACCACCGCCCGGAAGTCGGCAGGCCCCGTCAACGCCACACCGCCTCCAGCGCCGCCAGCGCGCTGGCCAGCACCGGCTCCGAGCGGCGCGAGGCCTGGCAGACAAAGGACAGCTCACAGTCGAGGCTCACCTGGTCCGCCACCACCAGGCCCCGGGCCTGGCTTTCACGGATCGCGATCGAATCCCTCACCAGGCTCAGGCCCACGCCCGAACGCACCAGGTCGAGCATGCTCGCCTCCTGGTCGACGCGAGCCACCCGACGCGGCTCCAGGCCGGTGAGCGAACCCGGACCGAAGACCCGCGCCAGCAACCGATGGTGCGCCGAGGCGGCAGGTGTGCTGAGCCAGGGCAGCGCCGCCAGGGCCCGCCAGTCGCGGCCCGCCACCTGGGGCCCCCAGCCCGCCGGCGCCAGGACCCGGTAGCTGAAACGCGTCAGGACCTGGGTGTGGACCGGCCCGGGCCCGGCGGCACCCGGTTCTGCGAGGTAGAAGCCGCCATCGAGCGAACCACGGTCCACTTCCGCCCAGACGTCGCCGCTCATGGCCTGGCGCAGATCGGTATCGACCTGCGGCGCGGTCTCGACCAGTTTCTTCAGGAAGGCCCCGAGACGGGTGAATTCCGGGTCGAGGATGGTGCCGATGCGCAAGGTGCCGCGCACCGTGCTCTGCAGACGCTGCACGGCCTGGCTGAAATCCCCCAGGGCGGCCAGCACCCGCTCGGCCTGGGGCAGCAGGGCGGCGCCGTCCCGCGTCAGGGCCATGCCCTGGGCGGTGCGGGTGAACAGGCTCAGCCCCGAGGCCTGGGTCAGGCGCTTGAGCTGCAGGCTCACCGCCGGCTGGGACAGGTGCAGGCGCTGCGCCGCCCGCGACATCTGGCCCTCGTGGGCCACCGTGGCAAAGGCGCGCAGCGTCTGGGGGTCCATCAAGGGTGGGAGCGACATGGGCAAGTCCTGTTTTATTTCATTTCCTTATAAAGCATTTTTGGAGAAATCATTGGATTCCTGCCTGGGAAAAGGCAACACTGCCAGGCATCCCGCACCATCCTTCATCAGCGGCACAAATATCTACAGGAGACACCCCATGGCCCCATCCCTCGATGCCGCGGCGGGCGGCACCGCCCGGTTCGACTACATCGTGATCGGCGCGGGCACCGCCGGTGCCCTGATGGCCAACCGACTCAGTGCCGACCCGACGCGCCGCGTGCTGCTCATCGAAGCCGGACGCCAGGACGACTACCACTGGATCCACATCCCGGTCGGCTACCTGTATTGCATCGGCAACCCGCGCACCGACTGGCTCTACCAGACCGAACCCGCAGCCGGCCTGAACGGACGCAGCCTGCGCTACCCGCGCGGCAAGACGCTGGGCGGCTGCAGCAGCATCAACGGCATGATCTACATGCGCGGGCAGGCGCGCGACTACGACCACTGGGCCGAGCTGACCGGCGACCCACGCTGGCGCTGGCAACAGGTGCTGCCCGAATTCATGCGCCACGAAGACCATTGGCGCCTGGACCGGGCCGGCCAGGCGCCGGCCGGCTTCGAACGCCTCCACGGCCATCACCGTATCGGCAGCACCGGCGAATGGCGGGTCGAGAAGCAGCGGCTGCGCTGGGACATCCTGGACGCCTTCGCCGAGGCCGCGCAACAGGCCGGCCTGCCGGCCAGCGATGACTTCAACTGCGGCGACAACGAGGGCGTGGGCTACTTCGAGGTCAACCAGAAAAGCGGCTGGCGCTGGAACACGGCCAAGGCCTTCCTGCGCCCGACCTGCCAGGGCCGCCCCAATTTCGAGCTCTGGACCCGGGCGCAGGTGGCCCGTCTGCTGATCGAGCCCCAGGCCGACGGCAGCCGCCGCTGCGCCGGGGTGCAGGTCTGGACCGAGCGCGGCCTGGTGGAGGCGCGGGCCAGCGCCGAGGTGGTGCTGTGCGCCGGCAGCATCGGCACCCCCCAGATCCTGCAACTCTCGGGGCTCGGTCCGGCGGGCCTGCTGCAATCCCGGGGCATCACCCCCGTCGCCGACCTGCCCGGGGTCGGCGCCAATCTGCAGGACCATCTGCAGATCCGGGCGGTGTTCAAGGTGCAGGGCGTGAAGACCCTCAACACCCTGGCCAACAGCCTCTGGGGCAAGGCCCGCATCGGGCTGGAATACGCCCTCACGCGCAGCGGCCCCATGAGCATGGCGCCCAGCCAGTTGGGCGCCTTCACCCGCAGCCGCCCCGAGCTGCCGCACCCCAATGTGCAGTACCACGTGCAGCCACTGAGCCTGGACGCCTTCGGCGAGCCCCTGCATGCCTTCAATGCCTTCACGGCCAGCGTCTGCAACCTCAACCCCAGCAGCCGCGGCACCGTCCAGATCAAAAGCCCGCGATTCGAAGACGCACCGGCCATCGCGCCCAACTACCTCAGCACCGAAGAGGACCGCCAGGTGGCGGCCGACAGCCTGCGCCTGACGCGGCGCATCGTGGCCCAGCCGGCCCTGGCGCGCTACCGGCCTGAAGAGTTCAAGCCCGGCCCGCAGTACCACAGCGACGAAGAGCTGGCCCGTCTGGCCGGCGACATCGCCACCACCATCTTCCACCCGGTCGGCACCACCCGCATGGGGCGCGCCGACGACCCCATGGCCGTGGTCGACTCCCAGCTGCGGGTGTTGGACGGCGCCCACGGCAGCGGGCCCCGTCGGCTGCTGGGCGGGCTTCGCATCGTCGACGCCGGCGTCATGCCCACCATCACCAGCGGCAACACCAACAGCCCGACCCTGATGCTGGCCGAACGCGCCGCGCAATGGATGCGCGCCGACGCTGCGGCGTCCTGACCCGGCGTCGGCCGCCGCTCAGCGGATCTCCCATTGGGCGATCACCTTCGTCGGGCCGAAATGCTCATCGAAGGCATGCACCTGCACCCGCGCCACACCGCTGCGCAGCACGCTGACATCGGCCCAGGCATACAGGCGGTCCTGGGGATTGCTGCTCTCACCCGGCTTGGCGGCGAAGGGCGAGCCGCCCGAGCCCACGATCACCTGCCAGGCATGGCCGCCTTCGGCCAGCCTCGGCTGCGAGGCATGGTAGATGTGCTCATGCCCGCAGAAGTACGTGGCGCCGTACTGTTCGATCAGGTCCCAGAAAGCCTCGCGCTCGGCCGGCCGCACCTCCAGACCGTCCTCCTTGTCCTTCTGATGGGGATTGAAGACATAGGCATAGGCCATCTTGTGGCCGAACACGAAAAAGCGTCGCGCCCCCCGGGCCCGGGCCGCGGCGAAATCCCGCTGCAGCCACTGCACCGGCGCCGCGCCGTCATGCCCTGCCGGGTCGGTGTTGATCACCGCGATGTGCACCTGGCCGGCGTCCAGTGAATAGCTCAGCTGCTTCTGCGAGCTGCTGATGCCGTCGCTGCCAGGCTGGGGCAGATTGCCTTCGTCCCAGCCGGCCAATGCCAGGCCGGTGGTCTGACGCCAGCGAGCGCCGTCCATGATGAGGTCGCCCATGTTGGCGCGCCAGGCGTCTTCGAGTGCCGGCTGCGCCAGCTTGACTGTGCGGCCGTCGGCCTGCGGCGTCGGCATCTGGACCTCGTGGTTGCCGGGCACCGGCAGCACATAGGTGCCGCCCTCCATGAGGCCCGCCACCATGCCGCGCCAGAAGGCGTATTCGCGGTCCAGCTGCATGGCGTCCTGGGTGTAGCCCATGACCATGTCGCCATTGAACATCAGCGCCTGCGGATGGGTCTCGCCGATCTCCCGCAGCATGCGCGCCAGCACCCGTGTCGACTGCAGCCAGCGCCGATCCTGGCCGCTGAGGTCGCTGGCCTTGGGGTCGTGGCGGCTGTCGCCGACGGTCGCGAAACGGAACACCACCTGGTTCTGTGGATCGTCGCCCGCAGCCGCTTTCTGGCCCGGCGCCGAGCCGGCACAGGCCGCCAGGCCCAGGACCATCGCCGCACCGACCCACACCCTGAAGCCACGGCCAAGCACAGGACCCATTTCCGACAAACGCATCACAGCCTCTCTGCCAAGGCCCCAGCGGCCTCGGACTGAAAAATCCAAGACCCTAGCCACCGTTGGCGACGGATTCATGACAGTTGCCCCCACGATCGCAGCGCGGCGGCCTGGACACCACAGCTTGAGAAACATCAATGGCTCGTAACGGATTTGTAACAGGCCGTCACTAGATTTGTTCGTTTCGCCTTCTCCTATCCCTACTCTTCGAACAAGGCTTCACGATGCGACACGTCTGTCCCCTTCCCCGGAAAAAATGGATCACCCTGCTGTCCCTGGCCACCCTGTCCCTGGCCGGCGCGGCGTTTGCCGACACGGTCGACCTCGGCACCGTCGGCGGCAGCAGCGGCACCGGTGCGGCCAGCACCCCCTCGGTCAAGGCCGACCGCGGCACCGCAGCGTCGGTGGCACCGACCCAGGCCAGCCTGAAGGCCACCGAGCCGCAATCCATCATCTCGCGCGCCTTCATCGAGAACTCGACCCCGCCCACCGGCAACTTCAACACCATCCTGTCGATCGCCCCCAGCGTGGCATCGACACCCTCGACCAACGGCCCCGGCCTGTCCGACCAGAAGATGAGCCTGCGCGGCTTCCAGGACGGTGAATACAACGTCACCTTCGACGGCATCCCCTTCGGCGACAGCAACGGCCCGACCCACCACTCGACCTCCTACTTCCCGGCTTCCGTGATCGGCGGCATGGTCATCGAGCGCGGCCCGGGCAACGCCAGCAACATCGGCTACTCGACCTACGGCGGCAGCATCAACCTGTTCTCCAAGGCCCCTTCCGAGCAGCAGGGCGTCAGCATCTATGGCTCCGTGGGCACCTGGCGCACCCACCTTGAAGGCCTCTCCTACGAAAGCGGCCGCATGGAAGGCAGCGATGCCACCCTGCAGATGGATGTGCAGCACATGAGCACCGACGGTGCCCTGAGCTACTCCAACCTGGTCAGCAAGAACTTCACGCTGAAATACCAGCGCCCCATCGGCGACAGCACCCTCATGACGCTGTTCGCCAGCCTGGCCGACGTGAAGAACAACACCACCGACAACGCCTCCGGCCCCACCGCCGCCCAGATCAAGGCGCTGGGCAGCACCTACGTGATGAACAACAACCCGGGCAGCCAGGGCTACTGGGGCTACAACTTCGCCACCAAGCAGACGGACATGGAATACATCCGCCTGCAAAGCCACTTTGCGTCCGGCTGGGAAACCGACAACAACACCTACACCTACGCCTACACCAACAGCACCATCGCCGGCCAGGACCCCACGCAGTACAACGGCACCGCCGACACCACGCTGGGCTTCAAGAACCTGCTGGGCAAGACCACCACCCTGCCCAACGGCGACGTGCCGGGCTACTTCAAGCTCAACGAATACCGCGTCTGGGGCGATGTCTTCAAGGCCACCAAGCAGACCGGCCCCGGCCTGCTGCGCCTGGGCTTCTGGTACGAAGGCTCGCGCACCCAGCGCCACAACCTCGAGGCCGACCTGACCACCGGCCAGCAACTGCCCGGTGCGTCTTCCGCCTACCCCACCGGCGTCGTGACCTCGAGCAACTTCGCCGACCAGTTCTCCAACTGGCACCAGATCCAGCCCTTCGCCGAGTATGAGTGGGCCGCCGCGCAAGGCCTGACCGTGACCCCCGGCCTGAAGACCATGTACTACCACATGGGCCTGGAATCGGCGATGAACCAGAAGGCGCTGACCCCCCAGGGCTACCAGTACACCTACCACGCCACCCTGCCCTTCCTGACGGTGAACAAGCAGCTCGATGCCGAGAACTCGCTGTACACCCAGTACGCCAAGGGCATGGAAGTGCCCTTCCTCGGCGTCGGCTCGCCCAGCGCCACCCCGCCGGCCCCCCAGACCACCACCAACTACCAGTTCGGTGCGGTGCACAAGGCCGACCGCCTCACACTGTCTGGCGATGTCTACTACATCGACATGAACAACATGCAGCTCAACACCGGCACCAATGCCAACCCGGTGTACATCAATGCTGGCGGCGCGACCTACAAGGGCATCGAAGGTGAAGGCACCTACATGGTCACCACCGCCTGGGCCGCCTACGCCAACTTCGGCGTGAACAGCGCCCGCTACAAGAGCAGCAATGCCGCCGCCGGCCAGCCCGTGGGTGAGGTGCCCAACGCACCGAACATGACCTCGGCCCTGGGTGCCCTCTACAACGAAGGCCCCTGGAACGCCTCGCTGATCTACAAGCGCATCGGCGAGCAATACAACAGCAAGCTCGGCGGTCAGCTGCATTCGATCGGCAACACCGATCTGAACGTCGCCTACACCTGGAGCAACCTGGGCACCATGGGCATGAAGAAGTTGCGCCTGCAATTCAGCATCTTCAACCTGACCAACCAGCAGAACCTGGTGGGCGTGACCGGCCCGCTCTCCAGCGCCGCGACCCAGTACCAATGGCAGGCCCCGCGCAGCTACATGCTGTCGGCCAAGGCTGATTTCTGAAACCCATGACGGCGGGGAGCGGTGCCACACGCCCTCTCCGCCCCGAACGCTTCCATGAACCTCTCGAAAATGATTGAACTGGCCAACGGGTCGGGCGGCACGCTCTACCTCATGGCCCTGCTGCTGCTCATCGCACTGACCGTGATCATCGAGCGCAGCCGCCACCTGCTCAACATGCAGCAGGCCGGCGTCGAACTGATGGACCAGCTGCGCCAGGACCCGCAGCTGCAGACGGCGGCGGCCCAGGCCCTGCTCAAGCGCCACGCCAGCCAGCCCCATGTGCGCGTCATCCAGGCGCTGGACCAGGAGCCGGCCGAGAACAGCCGCGAGACCGCCGCCGGCCACCTCGAAGAAGCCCTGATGCACGAGGTGCCGCTGCTCGACCGCTCGCTGTGGGTGCTGGACACCGTCATCACCCTGGCGCCGCTGCTGGGCCTGTTCGGCACCATCGTGGGCATGTTCCACGCGTTCTCGGTGCTCGACGATGTGCAGAACGGCGCCAGCCAGGTCACCGGCGGCATCGCCGAGGCCCTGATCGCCACCGCCTGCGGCCTGTTCATCGCCATGCTCGGCCTGGTCTTCTTCAACTGGCTGAGCACCCGGGTGCGCGTCATCGTGCACCAGCTCGAGACCCTCAAGGTGATGCTGCTCAACCGCCGCGATGCCCTGCAGGCACCCAATGCGGTGCGACTGAAAGCCGTGTGAGGCCGCATGCGTTATTTCGAAACCAAGAAGGCCCGCATCGAGATCATCCCGATAATCGACATCATGCTGTTCCTGCTGGTCTTCTTCGCCATGATGACCCTGCGCATGATCCCCACGTCGGGCCACGTCAGCAAGCTGCCCAGCAGCAGCACGGCCACCCGGATCCCGGCCCCCAAGCTGCTGGTCGAAGTGCATGAAGACGGCTCGATGTTCGTCGACGGCACCGCCCAGAGCCCGGCCGAACTCAGTGCCCTGGTGAAGGGCCGCGACCCGGCCAAGCTCGCCGTCACGATCGCCGGCGGCGACCATGTGAATCTGCAGCAGCTGATGCACGCGATCGATGCGGTGCGCCTGGGCGGCGCCACCCAGATCGGACTGGCAGCCAAGGCCAGTGCCGCACCATGAGGCCGGCGCTGATGTCCGTGCCCGCCACCACCGACGCTCCGGCTCCGCGCCACTGGCCGCAGGCACAGCCCCCCAGGTCCCGCCTGTGGCAGGCGCTGGGCACGGCAGCCACGCTGGAGGCCGTGGCGGTCGGCAGTCTGCTCGCCTGGATCGCCCTGCATCCGGCCACCGCACCGCTGAAGGCGCTGCCGATCGAGATCGAGGCCGCCACACCCGCCCCCGAACCCGTGGTGACACCCCCGGCGCCGCCGAGCAAACCCGTGCCGCCGGCACCGGCGCCGCCCACCCTGCGCAGCCACCCGAGCCCGGCGCCCCGCCCTGCACCCGCGCCACAAGCCACGGCCAGCCTGCCGGTGAGTGCCGAGCCCAGCGAAACCCTGGCCACGCCCGCACCGGTGGCGGCGGCCGCACCGGCGACGCCCCCTGCGCCGACGCCTCCACCGCCGCCGCCCGCCGGACCGGCCGGCCCGTCCTCGGAATACATCGCCAAGGTCAAGGCCGCGGTCCAGGCCGCCTTCATCTACCCGCCGGCGGCCGCCGCCATGGACTTCCACGGCCGCACCCGCGTGCGCTTCACGCTGCGCGGCACCACGCCGTCGGCAGCCCAGGTGCTGGTGGGCAGCGGCATGGGCCTGGTCGACCGGGCCGCACTGCAGTCGGTGCAAGCGGCCAGCTACCCGCCGCCGCCGCCCGAGATGAAGGGCGCCGAAGCGAGCTTCGAGGTCTGGGTCGAGTTCAAACCCTGATCAGCCTGTCCGCGATCCCCCGAGGCTTCGCGGACGGCCCGCCCCAGGGAAACTCCCAATGCACCAAAGCGAGTCGCCCCGCTACATTAGATGCACTCGCAACGGGCGCCAGACGCCCGGCAAGGCGGGGGACCGAGGAGACAAACACTCAATAACCAGAACATTCAGGACAGTGCTCGAAGAAGCCACTGCCAGATCCATCCAAACGCCCTCCGGGGCGTTTTTTTTCGCCTGCAGCAGGCCATCCACCCCGATGCGACAATCCCGGCAATGGAACTTTTCATTGTGTCGCTGGCCTCGCTGCTGGCCGGTTTTGTCGATTCGATCGTGGGAGGGGGCGGCCTGATCCTGGTCCCGGCCCTCTTCGCCACCTTTCCTTCCACCCACCCCGCCACCCTGTTCGGCGTCAACAAGAGCGCCTCGATCTGGGGCACCGGCATCGCCACCTGGCAGTACCAACGCCGGGTGCACCTGAACTGGGCCACCCTGCTGCCGGCAGCCGTCGCCGGCTTCGGCGGCGCCTTCGCCGGCGCCTGGGCGGTGACCCAGATCTCGCCCGGATTCCTGCGCCAGCTGCTGCCCCTGATCCTGCTGGGCGTGCTGGCCTACACCCTGGCCAAAAAGGAACTCGGACAGGTACACGCGCCGCGCTACGACGGCCGCCGCGAGGCCCTGGTGGCGGCGCTGATCGGTGTGGCCATCGGCTTCTACGACGGCTTCTTCGGCCCCGGCACCGGCAGCTTCTTCGTCTTCCTGTTCGTGCGCTGGCTGGGCTATGACTTTCTCAATGCCTCGGCCTCGGCCAAGCTGCTCAACTGCGCCACCAACCTGGCGGCACTGATCCTCTTCAGCCTCAAGGGCCATGTCTGGTGGCAGTACGCCTTGCCGCTGGCCGCCGCCAATGTGCTGGGCAGCGTGCTGGGCACCCGGCTGGCGCTGCGGCATGGCGCCGGCTTCGTGCGCAGCGTCTTCATCCTGGTGGTGTCGGCCCTGATCCTCAAGACCGGCTACGACGCCTTCCTGAAGTAGGGGCGGCTCAGCGCGGGGCCGACGGGGCGGGCGCGGTCCGGGTCTCGGGTCCGGCGGCTGGCCGGGTGCCCGTTGCGGCGCCCGCCTTGCCCTGCAGATCGGCCTTCTGTTCGGCTTTCTCGGCCTTGTCCGCCTTGGGCATGGCCTGGGCCACGTCGGGCAGGCCCTTGACCTCCTCGACCTTGCGCGGCGCGCCGATCGGCGCCTGCGCCTGCCCCTTCTGCACCGCCGCCAGGTCCTCCTCGCTCGGGTACTGGTCCATCAGCCAGTAGTCGAAGACCCGGCGCGCGATCGGCGCCGCATTGGCGCCGCCCCAGCCCGCGTTCTCGACCACCATGGCCAGGGCGATCTTCGGGTCGTCGGCCGGTGCGAAGGCCATGTACAAGGCATGGTCGCGGTTGCGCTCGGCGACGCGGGCGGCATCGTACTTCTCGTTTTGCTTGACCGTCACCACCTGGGCGGTGCCGGTCTTGCCGGCCGCCACATAGCCGGCGCCCCGGAAGGCGGTGGCCCCGGTGCCCTCGGTGTTCACCCCGACCAGGGCACGCCGGATGATGTCGATGTTGGCCGGCTTGGCCGCCAGCTCGGCCTTGATCTCCTGCAGCGTGTCCTTGGACTGGCGGGTCACCACGTCGGTCACCTGCCTGACCAGATGGGGCTTCATCTTGACGCCGTTGTTGGCCAGCATGCCGGTGGCCGAGGCCAGCTGCAGCATGGTGAAGTTGTTGT
>JAFAMV010000138.1 GCA_019233055.1 Curvibacter sp. | reverse complement strand
CGTGCCGCCGCCCGCCAATTGCTCAATGAGTTCCTTGGGGATCGACGGCAACGCCGTCATGCCGGCTCCCACCGGCTTCTTCTTGCTTGGCATAGATGCTCCTGGTTGTCATGCTATGCCTCGCACACAAAAATCCTGACAGGCTCGACAAGGGAGGGCCTCGCAAGCGCACGGTCAGCGATGAGGCCGCCCTCAATGGATTCCTGTTGGTGCTTCAAACGGGCATTCTTTGGAGGACTCGCCTCAATCCAGGGGCTTTGGTCGCAGCGTGACGTGCTGGCGCCGGCTGCGAGATTGGCAGGTCGCCGGCGTGTGGGAGCAATGGCATCACGCGATGCTGATTCGCCTGCGTATGCATGATCAGATCGATTGGGAACGAGCCCGCATTGACGGCTCAACAGTCCCACGCCCCCGAGGGGTAACAAACGAGCCCCAATCCGACAGGCAGAGGGAAACTGGGGGTCCAAACGGCACATCGTCGTAGGCGCTCGTGGCATTCCATTGGTGATTCTGGTCGGTGGGGCCAACCGGCATGACTCCATGCCGTTGGAGCCATGCATTGACGCCATTCCAGTGCTCAGAGGTCTGGCGGGCCGGCCTCACGAATGCCCGAAGAAATTGCCTGTGGACAAGGGCTATGACTATCGCCGCTGCCGGGCCGCTCAGGCCGTCGGTGCCGCCAGCCGGAGCCAGGCCTGGGGTGCCTGCCACTGCTGGATCCAGGCCGGCAGCTCGGAGGCCGGCATCGGCCGTGCAATGCCATAGCCCTGGGCCAGATGGCAGCCCAGCTCCAGCAGCCGGAGGCCCTGCTGCTCGGTCTCGACACCTTCGGCGATCAGGCTCAGGCCGAAGGAGCGGGACAGCCCGATCACGCCGTTGACGATGGCCATGTCGCCGGGGTCGAGCATCATGCCGTGGACGAAGCTGCGGTCGATCTTCAGTGCATCGGCGGGCAGCAGCCGCAGATAGGTCAGCGAGGAGTAGCCGGTGCCGAAGTCGTCGATGGCGATCGACAGGCCCATGGTGCGCAACTGGGTGAGGGTGTGGGTGACGGCCCGGATGTCGGTGAGCGCGGCGCTTTCGGTGATTTCGATCTCCAGCAGGCGTGCCGGCACCTGGGGGTGGCGGACCAGCAACTGGCGCATGCGTTCCGGGAAATCGCGGGTCTGCAGATGGCGGGCCGAGATGTTGAGGCTCAGGGGCATCGACAGCCCCTGCGCCAGCCAGCCTTCGGTCAGTTCGAGGGAGGCGCGGATCACCCATTCTCCGAAGGCCTGTTCCAGCGACGAACCTTCGATCTGGGGCAGGAATTCGCCGGGGGCGAGCAGTCCGCGCTCCGGGTGCTGCCAGCGGGCCAGGGCCTCCACCCCGGTGACCGCGCCGCTGCGCATGTCGACCTTGGGCTGGACGAAAAGCCGGAACTCCTCCCGCTCCAGGGCCTCGCCGAGCCGGTCCAGGCGGCTGTTGTGTTCACGTGAGGCCCGTTCGCGTTCGGCATCGAACAGATGGATGCGGTTGCGCCCGGCCTGCTTGGCCTGGTACATGGCCTGGTCGGCGTGGCGCAGCAGGGTGTCCGCATCCGAGTCGTCCTGCGGAAACAGGGTCAGGCCGATGCTGGCCGTGACCACCATCGACTCGCCTTCGAGCCAGACCGGTTCGGCCAGCTGCTGCATCAGCCGGCGCAGCATGGTCTCGCAGTCCTGCCATTGCCCCGGGTTGGTCAGGAGGATCACGAACTCGTCGCCGCCCAGGCGGGCCACCATGTCCTGCGACCGCACGGCTGCCTGCAGCCTGCGCGCCACCTCGACCAGCAGCTTGTCGCCCACACTGTGCCCCAGGCGGTCGTTCACCGGCTTGAATCCGTCCAGATCCAGGTAGGCCACGCCCAGCAACGTCTTCTGGCGCCGCGCGAGCTGCATGGCCATGTCCAGCGTGTCGGCCAGGCGCACCCGGTTGGGCAGCGAGGTCAGTGCATCGTAGTGGGCCAGCCGCTGCAGCTGTTCCTCCTGCAGGCGCTGGCGTGTCACGTCCAGCGCCACACCGACCATGCGCCGGGCCTGGCCGGCCGGGTCTTGCTCGATGACCCGGCCCAGGTTGCGGACCCAGCGCAGTTCACCGTCGGCGTGGCGCACGCGCAGGGTCACGTCAAAAGGCTGGCCGGGGACCTGCAGGTGGCGGTTGAGGGCGTTGCGGGCTTCGAGCCGATCTTCCGGGAACAGGATGTCCAGCCACCGCTCGGGTGTCGGCGGATCGGCCTGGGCCGGGTCGAGGCCACGGATCTCCCGCCAATGGTGGTCTCCGGTGACCAGGCCGGTCAGCAGGTCCATGTCCCAGAGGGCCAGCGAAGCGGCTTCGATGGTCAGCGAGAGCAGGGCCTCGCGCTCCTGGAGTTGTCGCTCGGCCTGCTTGCGTTCCGTGATGTCCTTGATGCCGAAGAGCCAGCAGGCCTCGCCATCGAAGTCGATGGTCTGCATGGACTGCAGGGCCGTGCGCACGCCGCCGTGACGCGGGGTGAACTCGACCTCATAGCCGTTGAGCGTGCCGGCCTGCCGCGCTGCCGTGGCAATCGACTGGCGCAGGGTTTCGCGGTACAGGCCCAGCTCCAGCGCCGAGACGCCGGCCAGGGCCTCGTCACGGCTGAAGCCGGAGGACGCTTCCCAGGCCGGATTGACTTCGAGGTAGTGGCCGTCGGACTTGCGGCAGATGCCCATGGGGTCGGGGATGGCCTTGAAGATGCGGGCGAAGCGCTCCTCGGATTGGCGCAGGCGTTCCTGGCTCTGGTGGGTCTCGTCGATGTCGCGCAGCACGCCGCGGATGCGCACCACCTTGCCGTCGCGCACCACCGGTTCGGCCATGGCGTGGACCCACACCAGGCGAGCGTCGTCGGCGCGCCGGATCTGCATCTCCAGCTCGAAGCCCCGGCGCTCCTCGATGCAGCTGCGCAGGCCCTGGACGAAAGCCTGGCGGAACGGCTCGGTGACGAAGCGTTCGGCAAAATGCTCGGGCACCGCGCCACCCGGATCCAGCCCGTGCAGCTCATAGCAGACATCGGACCAGTAACGTTCGGCGGGGTCGGGAGAGTCTTCCCAGACGCCCAGCCGCGCCAGCCGACCGGCCTGTTGCAGCAGGGCGTTGACGCGCAGCAACTGGCTTTCCATCTCCTGCTGCTGGCTGGTGTCGTGGAACAGGAACAGCAGGCAGCTCTCGCCGTCCATGTCGATGTGGCGCGCCGACATCAGGCCGGGGATGACCCGGCCGTCGATGCTTCTGGCACGCAGGGGCAGGTTGTCGACCCGCCCCTTGTCGCGCAGTTCGCGCAGCAGGGCCTCGCGTTCGCTCTCATGGGCCCAGACGTGGAGTTCGATCGAGGTGTGCCCGATCGCCTGTTCGCGGCTGTAGCCGGTCAGGGCGGTGAAGGCGGGGTTGATCTCCTTGTAGCGTCCGTCGCTCAGGTGGGTGATGCCGGCGGCGTCGGGAAGGGCCTCGTAGATCGTCTGGAATTTGGCCTGCGAGATCCGCAAGGCCTCGTCGACCTGGCGTCGGCGGCTCACGTCGTGGTGCATGCCCAGCATGCGCAGGGCGCGGCCGTCGGCCGCACGTTCGACGATCCGTCCACGCGACAGGATCCAGCACCAGTGGCCCTGTCGGTCGCGGACCCGGAACTCGGTCTCGAAGACGTCCTCACCCGCCGGCCGCCGTTCCAGGGCGGGGCGCATGGCGCCCACACGCTCCAGATCGTCGGGATGCCACAGGGCCATCCAGCCCGCCAGGGCGTCGCCGCGTGCATCGACGTGGATGTCGAACTGGTCGTAGAAGCTTCCCTTGAATTGGGTCCGGTGGCCCGGCACATCCCATTCCCAGCGCCCGCTGCCCGAGGACTCGAGCACCAGCAGCAACTCGGTCTCGCGGCTGGCCAACTGGGCCTGGGCACGGTGGCGCATCAGCAACAGTTCGGCACAGCAGGCCAGCAGGAAGGTGCTGGTGATGAAGCGCCAATGGCGCAGGGTGACGCTGCGCGGCAGCCAGTCCAGGTGCTCCCCCAGCACACCCAGGGCCTGCATGGCGACGGCCAGCAGCACCAGTCCGCTCCAGAAGCGCAGCCGGGGATAGGACCCACCGTGGCGGTACCAGCGCCGGCACAGGTCGCCGCACAGCAGCGTGCCGGTCAGCAAGGCACACTGGCCGGCCCATCCGGCGGGCCGCAGGAGCACGGTGGCGGCAATGATCCAGGCCCAGGCGGTGAGGCCGGCCCGGCGGCCGAACAGGAAGATCGCCACCGCGACATAGGTGGGGCGGAAATCGGGACCGTTGCCGACCTGGAACAGCAAGGGCAGGAAGATCGCCAGCACACTGGCCAGGCCCATGAGGCTGCCGATCTTCAGGCGCTGGCGCCAATGTGTGCCGCCCAGCGAGTCGCCAGGCAACAGCATCAGGATGGCAATGACCGCCACCAGCACTGCGCTGTTGATTGCCAGATCAAGCGGAAAGTCGGTCAAACAGGGCCCCGTTCACCATCGGTGTGTCAAGCCCGTGTGTTTGACCACATCAGGCGCGGGGCTTAGTGTAAGACGCCTATCAGTTCGTATCGAGTTGCGGGCGCATACGGATCAACCCCGTTGACAGGGCTGTGCCGCACACAATCACCAGCCCGCAGACGAGCATGCGGACCGTCAGGGCCTCGCCAAGGAACAGGCCGCCGTAGGCCACGGCGAACAGGGGGGTGACAAAGGTCACGGTCAGGGCTTTGGCGGGGCCGGCGTGTTCGATGAGGCGGAAGTACAGGATGTAGGCGATGCCGGTGCAAAGCACCGCGATGGCGGCGACGGCGGCCCAGGCCTGCGGCCCGGGTGTCTGCGAGGGCCAGTACATCAGTGTCGGGGCCAGCAGGGCGACGGCCGATCCCAGTTGGCTGCCGCAGGCCAGGGCCAGGGCGGGCACCCCGGCCAGGTGGCGCCGGGTCAGGTTGGCGGCCCAGCCATAGCACAGCGTGGCCCCCAGACAGGCCAGCACCGCCAGACCGCTGCCGCCGGGCTTGAAGCTGGCCTGGTCGCCGGCCAGCAGCAGCACGCCGCCGAAGCCGATCAGCAGGCCCAGGCTGCGCAGGCGGTCGGGGCGCTGGCCCAGCCAGACCCAGGCGATGAGGGCGCCGCACAGCGGGCTGGTGGCATTCAGGATCGCAGCCAGGCCGGTGTTGATGGACATCACGGCCCAGGCATAGAGCGCGAACGGCAGGGCGGAGTTGATCAGGCCGATCAGTGCGATGGCCCGCCAGTGCCGGCGCAGCGCCGGCCACTGGCCGCGCCACACCATCACCGGCCAGAGGAACACGGTGGCCAGCAGGACCCGCAGTCCGGCGGTGGGCAGCGGGCCGAATTCGGCGGCCCCCAGGCGCATGAACAGAAACGAGGCGCCCCACAGGGCCGCCAGCAGCACGAATTCGAGTCCCCACAGCGAGGGGCTCAGGCGGCTCATGCGGCCTCCTGGCCGAAGGCCTGCAGGGGCAGCCCCAGGCCCTCGAGTTGCAGCAAAGCGACCTTGCGTTCCAGGCCGCCGGCATAGCCGGTCAGCGCGCCCTGGGCGCCCAGCACCCGGTGGCAGGGCACGATGATGGAGACCGGGTTGCGCCCGACCGCCGCGCCGACCGCGCGCGAAGCCTGGGGCCGGCCCAGCGCCGCCGCCAGACGCCCGTAGGCGCTGCTGCGGCCCCTCGGGATGTCCAGCAGCGCCCGCCAGACCGCCTGTTGGAATCCGGTGCCCGAGCCCAGATCCAGGGGCAGGTCGAAGTCCACGGCCTCACCCGCGAAGTAGGCCTGCAGTTGCTGTTGTGCGCGCAACAGAACCGGGTGGTGGGCCTGCCGGGGCCAGGCCTGCTCGCCCAGCAACTGGGCCGGGGCGTGCCGTTGTCCCTGGAACCAGGCACCGCACAGGCCTTCGGGACTGGCCGCCAGGTGCAGGGGCCCGAGCGGGCTGTCGTAGATCCATTGGACGGTCTGGGGTGAGTAGCGCATGGGAAAGTACCGCAAAGTCAAAGAGATGGAACGGGGGCGGGCGGCGTCCTCAGCCTGGAAGACGGACGCCTTCGGAGATCGGGGGCGGGCTCGTCGGCAACCTGGCGGATGGGCCCGGTCGGGGCGCGGCCTGCGCCCAGAGATGGATCACCGCGTAGCTGCGCCAGGGGCGCCAGGCGGCCGAGGCGGCTTCGGTGGCCTGCTGGATGGCCCGTGGCGAGCCCCCGGCGTGCCGGGTGCCGAGCGCGTTCTGCAGCACCACGTCGCCGGCCGGAAAGGCGTCGGGCCAGCGCAGGGCGCGCATGGCGATGTAGCGGGCCGTCCAGTCGCCGATGCCGGGCAGTGCCACCAGGGCCTGCAGCGTGGCCTCGAGCGCGGCGCCGCCGTCGAGCCGCAGCCGGCCCTCGCAGACCGCGCGGGCCAGCGCGATCACGGCCTGCTGGCGTTGCCGCACGATGCCGATCTCGCCCAGGGCCTGCGCCATCGCCTGGGCGTCGCCGTCGCCGGCCAGCACCTGCGGGGCGGGGAACAGACGGGACAGCCCGGCTGGCGTCTGGGGATCGGGGGGCAGCGCCTGCCCGAAGCGGTCGACCAGGCGCTGGGTCAGCGTGCGGGCGGCCGCTACGGTGACCTGCTGGCCCAGCACGGCCCGCACGGCCAGTTCGAAGCCGTCCAGGGTCCCGGGCACCCGCAGGCCCTGCAGCGGTCCGAAATGCGGCGCCAGCACCGCGTCGATGGCCTCGGGGTCGGCATCCAGGTCCAGCCATTGCCGCACCCGCCGGATCAGCAGCGGAAGACAGGGCTGGAGAGTCTCGCTGGTGCGCAGGCGGACCTGGTGGCGCAGCGGATCCCATTCGGCCTGCACCCAGCCCTGGGCCGGCTGCCCGTCGGGCGCCGGCAGGGCCAGCGTGCGCGACAGGCGCAGGCCCTGGGGCAGCGGCTCCACCACTTCGACCCCGTCGAGCCGGCGCTGGGCGAAGAAGGCGGCCAGCCTGCCGAGCCCATAGGGCGGGCGGAATCCGAGCCTCACCTCGCGGGCCCGCTGCCGGGCGCCGGGTGGCGTCAGCCCGTCGGGCCGCCGCCATTGGCTGGGGTTGAGGCCGTAGTGCTCGACAAAGGCGGCATTGAAGCGCCGCAGGCTGGAAAAACCGCTGCTGAGGGCCACCTCGGTGATCGGCAGGTCGGTGTCGGCAAGCAACTGCTTGGCACTGAGCAGGCGCCGCGTCTGCAGGTACTGCAGGGGCGACACGCCCATGGCCGCCTCGAAGACCCGGCGCAGGTGGCGGTCGCTGACGCCCAGGTGGGCCGCCAGCCGTTCCATGGCGGGCGGCTCGCCGGCAGGCTGGGGCCAGTTCGCGGGGTTGTCCAGCCAGCGCGCCGCCGCCTGGGCCAGGATCTGGCGCGCGTCGGTGGTCGACCAGCTCAGGGCCTGGGGTGCCAGTTCGGGCCGGCAGCGCAGGCAGGGCCTGAAGCCGGCCTGTTCGGCCTGGGCCGCCAGTTGGAAGAAGCGGCAGTTCTCGCGCCGCGGCGCCCGCACCGCACACACCGGCCGGCAGTAGATGCCGGTGCTGGTCACGCCGGTGAAGAAGCGGCCGTCGAAACGTGCGTCCCGGGTTTTCAGGGCCAGGTAGCAGGCGTCCTGGTCCTGGCTCAAATCGGCCTGGGGCGCGGCGGCGGTGGGAGGGGGCAGGGCCTTGGACATGCGGCGATGATACGCAGCGGCACGCTTTGGGCTGGCCGTTTCCGGACCTGTCCATCGAGTGCTTGTCCAGGCCGTCGGGCGGCTTGACCCCGCCTACAATCGCTGGCGTTGCCCGGGCCCCTCGGCCTGGTGTCTTTCTCAACCCCGTCCTGAGCACTTTCTTCCATGCAAGTCAACGCAGCGATCTTCAAGGCCTACGACATCCGCGGCATCGTGCCGTCCACCCTAGACGAGCGCGTGGCCGAGGCCCTGGGCCTGGCCTTCGGGGCGGCGGCGCTGGCGCAGGGCGAGTCGGCCGTGGCGGTGGGGCGCGACGGGCGCCTCAGCGGGCCGGCCCTGGTGCAGGCCCTGGTGCGCGGCCTGGTGGCCGCCGGGGTCGAGGTGATCGATGTCGGCGCAGTGACCACCCCGATGCTGTACTTCGCGGCCAGCACCCTGTGCCGCAGCGGCATCCAGGTCACCGGAAGCCACAACCCCAAGGACTACAACGGCTTCAAGATGGTGCTGGCCGGCCGCGCCATCTATGGCGAGGAGATCCAGGCCCTGCGCCGTGTCATGGAAGACGACAGCGCGCCGCGCCGCGCCGGTGGCCGCGTGCGCCAGGCCGATGTCGGCGAGGCCTACCGGCAGCGCATCGTGGGTGACATCCGGCTGGCCCGGCCGATGAAGATCGTGGTCGATTCGGGCAACGGCATCGCCGGGGCCTCGGCGCCCGCCATCTTCCGGGCCCTGGGCTGCGAGGTGACCGAGCTGTTCAGCGAGGTCGATGGCGACTTCCCGAACCACCACCCCGACCCCAGCAAGCCCGAGAACCTGCGCGACCTGATCGCCGCCCTGCAGGCCGGCGACGCCGAACTGGGCCTGGCCTTCGACGGCGACGGCGACCGGCTGGGCATCGTGACCCGGGACGGCCAGAACATCTTCCCGGACCGCCAGATGATGCTGTTCGCCCGCGACGTGCTGTCGCGCGTGCCGGGCGGCGAGATCGTCTTCGACGTCAAATGCACCCAGCGCCTGGCCCCGGAGATCGCCGCCGCCGGCGGCCGCCCGGTCATGTTCAAGACCGGCCACTCGCTGATCAAGGCCCGCATGCGCGAGACCGACGCCCCCCTGGGCGGCGAGATGAGCGGCCACATCTTCTTCAAGGAGCGCTGGTATGGCTTTGACGACGGCACCTATGCGGGTTGCCGCCTGCTCGAGATCCTGAGCTGCAGCGCCGACCCCGGTGCGGTGCTGAACGGCCTGCCGCAGAGCCATTCGACCCCGGAGCTGAACGTCGCCTGTGCCGAAGGCGAGCCCCACCGCCTGACGGCCGAGCTGCAGCGCCTGGCCCCCGAGGCCCTGGCGCGGCGCGCCGCCGGCCGGGGTGCGGCGGATGCGGGGCTGCAGATCTCGACCATCGACGGCCTGCGCGCCGACTGGGGCGATGGCTTCGGCCTGATCCGGGCCTCCAACACCACACCGGTGCTGGTGCTGCGTTTCGAAGGCCAGACGCCTGAGGCGCTGGCCCGCATCGAAGGCGACATGCTGGCCCTGCTGCGCCAGGTCAAACCCGACGCGCAGCTCGGCAGTGCCGCCCATTGAGCCGCCACGCCGCCGCGGCGCAGCGCCCATGACGGCGCTGCGCGCCCTGTATTCGGCGGCGTTGTTCCTGGCGCGGCCCCTGCTGCGGCGCAAGCTGGCCCGTCGCGGGCGGCAGGAGCCGGGGTATCTGCAGGCCGTCGAGGAACGTTTCGGCCGTTATGGATCGGCCTCTGAGCCAGGCTTTGTCTGGGTGCATGCGGTCTCGCTCGGAGAGACCCGGGCCGCCGCCGTGCTGGTGGAGGCCCTGCGTGCCGAATGGCAATCGCGCGGCCGGCCCTTCCGGCTGCTGCTCACCCATGGCACCGCCACCGGGCGGGAAGAGGGGCAGCGCCTGCTGCAGGCCGGCGATGTGCAGGTCTGGCAGCCCTGGGACGATCTGGGCTCGGTGCGCCGCTTCCTGAGCCATTTCCGGCCGGCGCTGGGCCTGCTGATGGAGACCGAGGTCTGGCCCAATCTGGTGGCCGAAGCGCGCCGGGCGGGCGTGCCGCTGGCCCTGGTCAATGCCAGGCTCAGTGAACGCAGCCTGGCGTCGGCCTGGCGCCTGCGCGCCCTCAGCCGGCCGGCCTACCGGGCCTTCGGCGCGGTGTGGGCGCAGACCGGCGCCGATGCGCAGCGCCTGGAGCGCCTCGGAGCGCCGGTGCAGGGCGTGCTGGGTAATCTGAAATTCGACGCCCGGCCCGATCCGGCGCAGGTGTCTCAGGGGGCGGCCTGGGCCGCGGGTCTGCGTGCGCGTGACGGGCGCGGCGTGGTGTTGCTGGCGAGTTCACGCGAAGGCGAGGAGGCGGCCCTGCTGGCCCGGCTCCAGGCCTCCCCGGGCCTGCTGGCGGCCGCGCGATGGCTGATCGTTCCCCGCCATCCGCAGCGCTTCGATGCGGTGTCGGACCTGGTCGAGGCGGCCGGCCTGAGGGTCGGACGCCGCAGCCAGTGGAGGGATGACGGGCCGGCGGATGCCGACGTCTGGGTCGGTGATTCGCTCGGCGAGATGCCGATGTACTACGGGCTGGCGGCGCTGGCCCTGCTCGGGGGCAGTTTCGAGCCCCTGGGGGGGCAGAACCTGATCGAGGCGGCCGCCTGCGGCTGTCCGATGCTGGTGGGCCCCCACACTTTCAATTTCGCCGAGGCGGCCGAGCAGGCGATCGGCGCGGGCGCCGCCTGGCGCAGCCCGGGCCTGGACGAGGCCCTGCAGCAGGCGCTGCAGTGGCTGGCCGCGCCCGAGGCCCTGGCCGTGGCCGCAGAGGCCGGCCTGCGCTTTGCCGGCGCCCACCGGGGCGCTGCGGCGAACACCGCCCGGGCCGCCGCCGATCTGCTCGAGCGCGCCGAGCGCTGAGCGACGTTTCAGGACCTGTTCACAACCCGTGGCCCATGCGAGGCCGTGAGCAGGCGCTCAGGGCTGAAGCAGGGCGTTGACCGCCTGCAGGTCTTCTTCCCGCAGGCTGCCGTTGGCCTGGCGCAGGCGCAGGCCGCCCACCAGCACGTTGTAGCGGGCCTGGGCCAGATCGCGGCGGGTCTGGTAGAGCTGGCTTTGCGCGTTGAGCACGTCGATGTTGATGCGCACACCCACCTGGTAGCCGAGCTGGTTGGCTTCGAGGGCGCTCTGGCTCGACAGTTCGGCGGCCTCCAGGGCCTTCACCTGGCTCAGGCCCGACACCACGCCGAAGAAGGCGCTGCGCGTGGCCTGGGCCACGCCGCGTTCGGCGCCCTCAAGGTCGTTGCGGGCCTTGTCCTCCAGCGACAGGGTCTCGCGGATGCGGCCCTGCAGGGCGCCCCCTGCATAGAGCGGCACGTTCAGCGTGATGCCGACCGCGCCCTGGTAGATGCGCGAGCTGAGGGTGGAGGCGGGGTTGAGCGAGGAGCCGTCGACGTTGCGCGCATAGCCATAGCTGGCGTTGAGGTCCAGCGTGGGTTTTTCGCCGGCCTCGGCCTTCTGCACCTCCAGCCGCGCGATCTCCAGCGCGGTGCGCGCCAGCTGGACGTTGGGGTGCTCACGCGAGGACTCGACCCAGGCGTCCACCCGGTCCGAGGGCAGGGCAGGGAGGTCGAGCCCGGGCTTCAGCGGGCGGGGCTGGATGCCGTTGCGCCCCACGAGCTGGTCGAGGAACAGGCGCTTGACCTGCAGGTCGTTGCCGGCGGCGATCTCCTGGCTGAGCACCAGATCGCGCCGCGCCTGGGCTTCGCGGGTGTCGGTGATGGTGGCGGTGCCGACTTCAAAATTGCGCTTGGCCGAGGCGAGTTGCTCTTCGACAGCCTTCTTCTGTGCCTGCACGGTCTGCAGGTTGTCCTCGGCTGCCAACACGTCGAAATAGGCCTGGCTGACGCGCACGATCAGGTCCTGGTCGGCCAGGGCCAGTTGGGCATCGGCCTGGTCGAGCAGGCGCTTGCCCTGCTCGTAGGCGGCGACATTGCCGGGGCGGTACAGCGGCTGGGTCAGGCTGATGCCGTTCTGCCAGGTGCCATAGGGGTGCCTGAAATAGGGCACGGTGTCGATGTTGCCCGACACCTCGGTGCGCTGGAGCTGGCTTTGCAGGCCCACGGTGGGGCGCAGGTTGGCGCGAGCCTGATCGCTGCGCGCCAGGGTCGCATCGAATTGGGCGCGGGCGGCGTTGTAGCCGGCGTCATAGCCGCGGGCGGCATCGAACAACTCGGTCAGACTCTGGGCCTGGACCTGGGTTGCGAGGGCGGCGAGCAGGCACAGTCCGGCCTGCCGCAAGGCATGGTGGGGGGATGGCATGGGGGGGCACTCCTGGGCGGTTCAATCAGTAAACGGGAATTCCGGGGTCCAGCTCGACCGACCAGGCATGGATGCCGCCGGCGATGTTGACGACCTTGTCGAAACCGTTTCCAGCCAGAAAGGCTGCGACGCGAAGGCTGCGGGCCCCGTGATGGCACAGGCAGGCCACCGGGATGGCGGGGTCCAGTTCAGCGATCCGCGCCGTGATGGCGCCCATCGGAATGCAGACCAGATCGAAGCCCTGCGGCCGCACGCTGGCGGTCTGGAGCTCCCAGGGCTCGCGCACGTCGAGCACGATGGGATGGCGGCCGGACTGGGCCTGCAGCCATGCCGCCAGTTGGGAGGGGGTGATCTGGTCAATCATTCGAGGTTTCCTGCAGGGTCAGAAGTGGAAGCGCGAAGGCTCGGGGAAATTCAGCAGGCGCGTGGCGTTGGTGTCCCAGGGCTGGGTGGTGGTGAAGGCCTTGTCGCCCTGGCGCGTGATGAGGGTGGCGCGCATCACGGGCTCCTGGCCGGTGATGGCGAACAGCCGGCCACCCACCTTGAGCTGGGCCAGCAGCGATGCCGGCACCTCGGCCACCGAGCCGCTGAGCATGATCACGTCGAAGGGGCCGTCGGCCTGCAGGTCCCGTGCGCCGTCGGACTGGCGGACCTCGGCGTTGTGGATGCCGGCCTGCTGCAGGTTGCTGCGCGCCAGCGCGGCGAGCTCGGGCTGGATCTCCAGGCTGATCACGCGCTGGGCCCGATGGGCCAGCAGGGCGGCCATGAAGCCGGAGCCGGCGCCGATCTCCAGCACCTTGTCGGTCTTCTGCACCTTGAGGTCCTGCAGGGCACGGGCCTCGACGCGCGGCGCCAGCATGTTTTGGCCGGCGGGCAGCGGGATCTCCATGTCGACGAAGGCCAGCGCCTGATGCGCCTGGGGCACGAACTTCTCGCGCTGCACCGTCGACAGGAGTTCGAGGATCTCGGGGTCCAGCACGTCCCAGGGGCGGATCTGCTGCTCGATCATGTTGAAACGGGCTTGGGCGAGGTTCAAAGGCTGTGACATGGGGTTCTCCGGCTGGGGATCAGACAAACCATCGATTTTAGGCGGCCCGCCCGCCGTTTGGCGGGGCCGGCGTCGATGGGGTGGCCTGAAAGCCGTGCAGCAGGGTGTCGAGCTGATGGCGGATGTAGTCCTCGGGCGACAACTCGAAGCCGTCGGGCACGCAGGCGCCGCCCGAATGCTTCCACATCATCAGGAACAGCATGGGGGCGATCACGCTGTAGATCGCATAGTCGAGGTCCAGCGGCTTGAACTCACCGCGCTCGATGCCGCGCTGCAACACGCGCCGGATCAGGGCCTGCGCGGGCACCACCACCTCTTGCTGGTAGAAGGCCGCGATCTCGGGGAAGTTGCCCGCTTCGCCGATCATCAGCTTGGTGATGCCCGAGGCCTTGGTGGCGCCGATGCGCTCCCACCAGGTGTTCAGGCAGTAGGCCAGCATCTCGGCCGTGCTGCCGGCGAAGGTTTCGAATTCGTGGTTCCATTCGGCAAACCGGCCCGAGATGTTCTCGCGCACCACCGCCTTGAGCAGTTCTTCCTTGCTGCCGAAATAGAGGAACAATGTGCCCTTGGACACACCGGCCCGCGCCGCCACTTCCTCGGCCCGGGTGGCGGCGAAGCCCTTGTCGACGAAGAGTTCGAGCGCGGCGTCCAGCAACTCGCCCGGGCGGGCATCCTTGCGGCGCTCGCGCTTGACGGGGGGCTCGGCGGCCTTGCCGCAGATGAATTTGGGAAGAGGCATTTTTAATGACTGACTGGTTAGTAATGTATCGCGGGTCTGGAATCCGCGTCAAGCCCGATCCTGTCGGGGGCTCTGGAGACTGAGCTTTCCAAGGGACTTGAGTTTCATTTCCAATATATTCTGGAGTTTCAAATGGCTGTGCAAAGTATCACTTTCGGAGGCGGCTGCTTCTGGTGCACCGAGGCTGTCTTCGTGCGGGTGAAAGGGGTGATGGATGTGGAGTCCGGCTATTGCAATGGCCATACCCTGCATCCGAGCTATGAGCAGGTCTGTTCGGGCCAGACGGGCCACGCGGAGGTCGTGCGCCTGGTCTTCGATCCCGAGGTGGTGGGACTGGGCGAATTGCTCCAGGTCTTCTTTTCGGTGCATGACCCCAGCACGCTCAATCGGCAGGGCAACGATGTCGGAACCCAATACCGCAGCGGCATCTATGCGAGCGACGAGGGCCAGTTGACCGAGGTCAAGGCCTGGGTGGCGGCGCATCTGGCGGACGGCAGCCTGCCCCGGACCCTGGTGACGGAGCTCGGGTTGCTGCAGAACTATTCGCCGGCAGAAGCCTATCACCAGGACTATTTCGAGCAGCACCCGGGCCAGGGCTATTGCGCGATGGTGGTGGGCCCGAAGGTGGAGAAGTTCCGCAAGACCTTCGCACGGCTGTTGTCGGAGTGAACGGACCGGATGCCGCATGCTCGGCGGCTCCGGATCCCACTTTGACTTCCAGGCGACTTTGATGATAAATATTCATCAAAATTCCATGGCAAAAATGTTAAATTCAAATTATCATATGAATCATATTTAGAATGAAGACTTCGGGGGAGGTCGATACCCATGAACCTTTCAGGAGAGACCATGCAACTCACCATCCGCAAGAAGCTCACGCTGCTGACCGCCGTCCCCCTGCTGGGCATCGTGGTCCTGGCCCTGATGTTCTGGCGCCAGATCGGCGTGGTCTATGAGGCCGCCAATTTCGCCACGGTCAACACCGTGCCCTCCCTGCGTGACATCGACAGCGCCTCCGATGCCTCCAGTGAGATCCGGGCGGCTCTCTGGATGCTGGCCATGGCCGACGACAAGGCGGCCGCAGCCGATCCCTTGAACCGGCTGGCCGCGTCGCAGAAGGCATTTGATGAGGCGCTGGCCAGGTACGAGAAAGAGGACATGGATGAGCCCCCGGAGGTGTTCGCGCCGGACAAGGCCGCGCTGGATGCCGACCGTGCCGCTTTCGCCGAGGTGCTGAAGATCAAGACCAAGGTGGCGGAATTGGTCGATGCCGGCCAGTCGACCGAAGCGCGAAAACTCATGCAGAGCGATTTCTCTGCTTTCGAGCACCTGATGCAGGCGCTGGCCGCCCACCGGCTGTTCAACATCCACCAGGCCGAGCTGGCCTCCACCGCTGCGCAGAACACCCGCCTGAGCAGCCTGACGATGTCCACGGTCCTGACGGTCGTGCTGGTCGTGGCCGCCGGCCTGTTGGCCATGACCTTCAGCCGGAGCATCGTGAAACCGCTGATCGAGGCCGTCCAGTTCGCCGACCGGGTCGCGGCCGGCGATCTGAGCCAGCGGTTGCAGAACCACTCTTCCGATGAGGCCGGGCAGGTGTTGATGGCGCTGGAGCGCATGCAGGACGGCCTGAAGGCCACGGTGCATTCCGTGCGTTCGGCGGCCACCCAGATCGCCAGTGCCAGCGCAGAAATCGCCCAGGGCAACAACGACCTGTCGGCGCGCACCGAGAACCAGGCCTCGTCGCTGGAAGAGACAGCCGCCTCGATGGAAGAGCTGGGCTCGACCGTGCGTCAGAATGCCGACAATGCGCGCGCCGCCAATCAGCTGGCGCTCAGCGCCTCGACCGTGGCCACCCAGGGCGGCGAGGTGGTGGGCCAGGTGGTGGACACCATGAAGGGCATCAACGAAAGCTCGCGCCGCATTGCCGACATCATCAGCGTCATCGACGGCATCGCCTTCCAGACCAACATCCTGGCGCTCAACGCCGCCGTCGAAGCGGCCCGCGCCGGTGAGCAAGGGCGGGGCTTCGCCGTGGTGGCCAGCGAGGTGCGCAGCCTGGCCGGCCGTTCGGCCGAGGCCGCCAAGGAGATCAAGAGCCTGATCAACGCCAGCGTCGAGCGGGTCGAGGCCGGCTCCGCCCTGGTGGACAAGGCAGGCACCACGATGTCCGAGGTGGTGTTGTCGATCCGGCGGGTGACCGACCTGATGGGCGAGATCAGTTCGGCCAGTTCCGAGCAGAGCTCAGGGGTGTCCCAGGTGGGTGAGGCGGTCATGCAGATGGACCAGGCCACCCAGCAGAATGCGGCGCTGGTGGAGCAGAGCGCGGCAGCGGCTCAGAGCCTCGAACACCAGTCGCAGCAACTGGTCCAGGCGGTGTCGGTGTTCCGTCTGGGCGACGGCAGCGATGCCCGTGGCGGCGGCTCCCATGCCGCGCTCGGCTACCAGGCCGGCTGAGGTCCGGCGTCCTGACCGGCGTCAGGGCGCCAGGCGCTCGCGCAGCCAGGCGCCGTCGTCGTCGAGGCGATAGCGCAGGCGGTCATGCAGGCGGCTCTTGCGGCCTTGCCAGAACTGCCATTGCTCGGGCCGCAGGCGGTAGCCGCCCCAGTGGGGCGGGCGTGGCGGTTTCAGCAGAAACTGCGCCCCATAGCGGGCGGCATTGGCCACCAGCACGCTGCGCCCCGGGATGACCTCGCTTTGCGGGCTGGCCCAGGCGCCGATGCGGGAGTCCAGCGGGCGGCTGTGGAAATAGGCGTCGCTCTCCTCGGCCGACACCCTCTCGACCACGCCTTCGATGCGCACCACGCGTTCCAGTTCGACCCAGTGGAATTGCAGGGCGGCGAATGGATTGCCGGCCAGCTCCTGGCCCTTGCGGCTGTCGTAGTTGGTGTACCAGACGATGCCCTGTGCGTCATAGCCTTTGATCAGCACGATGCGGGTGCTGGGTCGCAGGTCGCTGCCCACGGTGGCCAGCGTCATGGCATTGGGTTCGGGCACTTCGCTGGCAATGGCTTCCTGGAGCCAGCGTTCGAACTGGCGCAGCGGATCGGCGTCCGAGGCGTCCTCGCTGAGTTCGGCGCGCTCATAGCTCTTGCGCAGATCGGCAATGGATTGGCTGGTTTTGCTCATGGACCGATTTTGCACGCCCTGGCGCGGCAGGTCCCTGATTCAGCTCACCTGGGGCGGCAGATTCTTGAGCCGGCTCAGGCCGGGCCGCAGGATCAGCACGGCCTGGCAGGCGAATCCCGCCAGCGCCAGCAGCAGGGCGCTCGATTCGCCCCAGCGTGCGCCCACCAGGCCGCCGAGCGCCGCTCCCAGGGGCCGGGCGCCGGCATTGCAGGTGAGGAAGATGGCCGACACCCGCCCCAGCATGGGGCCGGGGGTGACGGTCTGGCGCAGGGTGGTCGAGGAGATGGTCCACAGGATGGCTCCGACGCCGAAGATGAAGAAGCCGCAGGTCACCACGGCGGCTGAAGGCCACACCAGGCTGGCGGCGATCAGGCCTGCCGCCAGCAGCGAGGCCCAGGGGCCGAACTGCACCATGCGGCCCAGCGGCAAGGCGGAAAACACGCGGCCTGCCAGCAGCGCCCCCACCACCATGCCGGCGCCGAAGGCGCCCAGGGTCAGGCCCACGGTGGCCGCGCTCAGGCCCAGCACCCGCACCGCATAGGGCACGTAGCTGGCCTGCAGCACGAACCAGGCGATGTTCCAGACCACCGCCGTGTTGAAGATCGGGCGCAGCAGGGCGTGGTGCCAGACCTGGCGGGCCCCCTCCTGCAGGTCGCGCAGCGGGTGCCGTCGGGGGCCGGCAGGGCGCGGTGCCTCGTGCAGCCGCCAGAGCCAGGCCAGCCCCAGGGCCGACAGGGTGGTGGCCACCGCGAAGGCGGTGGAGGCCCCGGCCCAGGAGACCAGCGCGCCCGCGATCGCCGGACCGCCGGCATAGGCGATGCTGCGGGCCAGTTCGAGACGGCCGTTGGCGCGCGGCAGGTCGAGCGCGCCGACCAGCGAGGGCACCAGGGCCGGGGCGGCCACGCTGAAGCCGACCGTGCCGAGGGCACCGATGAAACCGAGAGCCGTCAGCAGCGCCAGCGACATGTGATCCAGCCACACCAGGCCCAGCAAGGCCAGCAGGGACAGGCAGCGCAGCAGTTCGGCCCCCAGCATCAGGCCCCGGCGCGAGTGGCGGTCCGCCAGCAGTCCGGCAGGGATCGAGAACAGCAGGAAGGGCAGGGTCTGTGCGGTGGCCAGCAGACCCACCTCACCCGGACCCGCGTGCAGCATCAGCACGGCCACGATGGGCGAGGCGGCCAGGCTCAGCTGTTCGGCCGACTGGGCGGCCAGGTTGGCCCAGGCCAGGTGGCGGAAGGGCTGGGGCAGGGGGTGTTTCATCGGCTGGCGGTTCTGGCGGTCGGCCATGGCTGGTGGGTGCTTCGGGAAGGGGATCGGGTGAAGGTGGCCAAGTCTGCCATTGTCTGTGTGGCCCGGGTGGCCGGAACCGGACCTGTGATGGGCCGCGCAGCCCGACGCCGGGCTCACGTATAGTGCGGGCTGCCTTTTCGGCCCCGCCCAGCCACCGTCCCGCCATGCACAACCCCCATCGTCCCCAGGTCCTGCCCATGCGCGAGGGGGTCAGTCCGAGCTGCGTGGCGGTGCCCGCCGGCCCCTGGCGCAGCCTGCTGGAATTCCTGGTGCACCGGCTGCCGGCCGTGAGCGCCGACGACTGGGTGCGCCGCATGGAGGCTGGCGACGTGGTGGATGAGTTCGGTGTGCCGGTGACCCCGCAACGGGCTTTCGAACACAGCCTGCGGCTTTACTACTACCGCCAACTCGACGAAGAGCCGCAGATCCCCTTCGAGGCCTCGGTGCTGTTCCAGGACGAGCATCTGCTGGTCGCGGACAAGCCCCATTTCATGCCGGTGACGCCTGGCGGGCGCTACCTTCACGAGACGTTGCTGGTGCGCCTCAAGAAGCGCCTGGGCCTGGCGGATCTGTCGCCGATCCACCGCATCGACCGCGAGACTGCGGGCCTGGTGCTGTTCTCGGTCCAGCCGGCTTCACGGGGGGCCTACCAGGCGCTGTTCCGCGAACGCGAGGTGCACAAGGTCTATGAGGCGATCGCCCCCTGGGTGCCCGGGCGCCAGTGGCCTCTGCGGCGGCAGAGCCGCATCGTCGAGAGCGAGCAGTTCTTCCGTTGCCACGAGGTGCCCGGCGAGCCCAATGCCGACACCACGGCCGAGGTGATCGAGGTCCGCGACGCACTGGCGCTCTACCGGCTCAGTCCGCTCACCGGCAAACGCCACCAGTTGCGGGTGCACATGGCCGCCTGGGGCATGCCGATCCATTTCGACCATTTCTACCCCGAGGTGAACGACCCGCCCGAGGGCGACTATTCCGAGCCCTTGAAGCTGCTGGCCCGCGAACTGGCGTTCACCGACCCCTTGAGCGGGCGGGCCCGGGTGTTCCGCAGTCAGCTGTCGCTGGACTGGCCTCAGGCGTAGGTGTTGAGCTGGGTGCCGACGGTGCCGTCGGTGGCCAGCGAGGTGTCCTGACTGCTGCTCTGGCTGTCGGCCTGAGTGGCGGCCTCGGTGGCGTGGCTTCGATGGACGTGGCTCTTCGATGTGGTGGCGTGACTCGAACTCTGGTTCTGCAAGGCCGCGATCTGCTGCTCGACTTCCTGGATCTGCTGCTGCAGCAACTGCTCCATCTGCTGCTTGGACTGGGCGTCGAGCTTCGAGCTGGAGAGGTCCTTGAGCTGCTGGGTCAGGGACTTCAGGCGCGCCTCGAGGCGTGCCAGCTGGCTGCTGGTGTCGGTGGAGCCGGTGCCCCCCGTCGCCGTGGTGGCGGACGTCGAGGAGGTGGAGGATGAGCTGCTGATCTGCATGTCGGATTCTTCGGCTGCCGGGGCTCGCAATACAGTGGCTTTACCCGGTTTTACAGTGCGGCCTCATGGGCCGATCCCCAGAGCCAGGGCGTCCTCCGGCCCCAGCAGGCGGGCCAGGATGAACTGCCATTCTGGAGGCTGGACCTCCATGACCGACAGGCGATTGCCGCGCTGCAACAGCCGCATCCCGGCGAGTTCGGGGTGCTGGCGCAGCTCGGCCAAGGGCATCAGACGGGTCTTGCGCAGGGCCTGCACATCCAGCAGCAGCCAGCGGGGACTGTCTTCGGGTGAGCGTGGATCGTGGTAGGGCGAGGCGGGGTCGAACTGCGTCGGATCGGCCCGGGTGCCCGATGCGACCCGGGCAATGCCGGCGATGCCGGGTTCGGCGCAGCTCGAGTGGTAGAACAGAACGCCGTCGCCCGGGCGCATCTGGTCGCGCATGAAATTGCGCGCCTGGTAGTTGCGCACACCGGTCCAGGCCACGGTGGCCTGTGGCGACGCCAGCGCGTCGTCGATCGAGCATTCGTCGGGCTCGGATTTCATCAGCCAAAAGCGTGCAGGGGAGGTCATGGCTGCATTGTGGCAAACCAGCGCGATGACCGGGTGCTGTGTCTCAGGTGCCTCAGGGGTCTCAGGTGAGCGTGGGCGGCCTGCTGCCGGGCCGGACAGGTGTGGGCGGGCCGCTCACCGGCAGAGGGCTCGCGGCAGGTGGCGCGGTCCATGGCGCGAGCCTGGGCCGCTGGCGCAGCGCCCCGGGGGACTGTCCGATCGATGCGTCCAGGGCGTCCAGCCCGAAGGCATACCAGCACGAAAGGCCCAGGCACAGCAGCAGGCCCAATCCTGCCAGTGACGGCACCAGCGCATCCCACCGGCCGGTCACCGGACCGGCCAAGGGAGAAAGAAGGCAGCTTTTGTTTTTCATGGGCGTTCCTCGATGGCTCGAAAATTCCGCTGAGCCCAGGGGCTTTCATGTCAAAAAAAACGCAAGGTAATTCTGGATCCACCCGAGAAAATACCTTGCGCCATCAAAAATTTGACGAATGCCAAAAACGTCAAATTACCCCTGTTTTATTGAAAAAGGCGGCAGGTTCCACCCATCATTCGTTGTTGTCCAATATCAGGATATAGCCGACGGCAGATTCTGTGAGTATGAATTCAGGTGCGGCCGGATCGCGTTCCAGTTTTTGTCGCAGGCTCCGCATGTAAACACGCAGGTATTGGATGTCATCCTGATTCTTGCCGCTCCACACCGCATTCAGGATCTGCCGATGGGTCAGCACCTTGCCGGCGTTGGCGATCATGTAGGACAGCAACTTGTACTCGGTGGAAGTGAGGTGCACCGACTGGCCTGCCCGCTTGATCCTGCGCGCGATGAGGTCCACCTCGACATCGCCGAATCGGACGCGGCTGATCTGGGCCACGCTCTTCTGTGTGTAACGCAACTTGCGCTTGTGTGCGGCATTGATTCTGGCGATCAGCTCGCCAATGCTGAAAGGTTTGATGACATAGTCGTCGGCGCCGGCTTCCAGTGCAGATATTTTTTCATATTCATTGGTCCGTCCGGATACCACGATGATGGGAATCATGGACCAGGACCGGAGGTCTTTCAAAATGCTCTGGCCATCTTGATCGGGAAGTCCCAGGTCCAGTACCACCAAGTCCGGACAATCTGCGGCAATACTCGTCATGGCTTGCCTTGCGGTTGCGGCTTCGAATATCTTCCAGCCATTGTCGCGCAGGGAGTTGGCGATGAAACGGCGGATGATCTTCTCATCATCGATAATCAGGGCCGAGGGCTGGCTTTGCATTTCTTCGGTGCTTTGAGGACGTTGGGACCGGTGGGATCCGTGCTGACGGTCATGACCCTTGGGGGGCACGACCGCCTTCGCTGTGTGACGGACGCCGGGATGACCGGTGTCCGTCACCAGGCCGGCCACGCCGGTTGTGGCGGGTGGACGGCACTCACGAAGAGGTCACGATCGCTCAGAAGTGGTAGGTGATGTCTCCCGAGATGATGGTGGCATTGCGCTTGTCGGGCGCGATGCCCGCGTTGTAGTTGCCATTGAAGGCCGGCACGTTCGAGTGGTAGAAGGCGATTTCAGGGCGCACTTCCACCTGGGGCGAGAACCAGTGCTGCCAGCCGAAGGCCAGATTGGTGTAGTGGGCCGCCGTCCCGGTGCGCTGCCCTTGCGGGTCGAAGAACATTTCCGGCCGGATCGAGAAGTTGTTCAAGGGGTCGGGTGAGTAGTTCAGGTAGGCGACGAAGCCGGTGGCCTGGGCCTTGCAGGTCAGCACGGTCGAGTTGCTGCACTGGGCCAGGTTGGGCGAGTTGTAGGGCATGAAGGCCGACGAGAACGGCGAGCCGCCGTTGGCGTAGATGGTCTGGACCAGGCTGTTGTTCTGGTTCGGCACATTGTTCTGGTGCTCGTTGTAGAGCTCCATCGAGACGTGCCAGTGCTCGTCGAACTGATGGTAGAAGGTGACGCCGTACCACTGCAGGTTGTTGTAGCCGTATTCGCCGTTGTTGATGCCGTTGGCGCAGGCGTTCACGTCGGTCTTGCCGTCGTCCGAGTTGTAGCGGCCGCACAGCGTCAGGCTGGGCTGGGCGCCCGGGTCCAGCTTGAAGGTGGTGCCCGGGTACAGCGGGTTGTATTGCCCGATC
>JAFAMV010000047.1 GCA_019233055.1 Curvibacter sp. | reverse complement strand
GCTGAGCTACCCGCAGACCGATTTCAGCATCAACACCGTCGAGGGCGTGCGCAGCTTCCACATCGGCCTCAATGTCTACGGCTTCACCGCCCTGCTGTTCACCTTGGGGCTGGCCTTCGCCTTCGGCAAGGCCAGCGTCTTCAAGTACGTCAGCGACGACTACCCCGGCAACATCGGCGCCATCTCGGGCGTGGTGGGCCTGGCCGGCGGCCTGGGCGGCTTTGTGCTGCCCATCCTGTTCGGCGTGCTGCTCGACCTCACGGGCGTGCGCTCCAGCGCCTTCATGCTGCTGTACGGCGTGGTCTGGGTCTCGCTGATCTGGATGTATTTCACCGAAGTGCGCGCCCGCGACGTGCTGCGCGGCAACGCCGCATGACCGGCGCCTGAACGGCCCCTGACAACCCATTCAAAAGGAATCCCCATGTCAAGCAAGACCGTGGCGCCCCAGCGCGCCCGCCCCGGCAAGACCCTGGCGGTCTGGACCCCGGAAGACAAGGCCTTCTGGTCCTCGCAGGGCCAGGCCATCGCCCAGCTCAACCTGTGGCTGTCGGTGCCGGCCCTGTTCCTGGCCTTCGCCATCTGGCAGCTGTGGAGCGTGGTGGCCGTCAACCTGCCCCTGATGGGCTTCAAATACTCCACCAACCAGCTGTTCTGGCTGGCCTCGGCGCCGGCCCTGTCGGGCGCCACCCTGCGCATCTTCTATTCCTTCATGGTGCCCCTGGTGGGCGGGCGGCGCTGGACGGCGATCTCCACCGCCTCGCTGCTGCTGCCGGCCATCGGCATCGGCATCGCGGTGCAAGACCCGGGCACCCCCTACCCCACCATGCTGATGCTGGCCCTGCTGTGCGGCCTGGGGGGCGGCAACTTCTCGTCGTCGATGGCCAACATCAGCTTCTTCTTCCCGAAGGAGCGCAAGGGCTCGGCCCTGGGCGTGAATGCCGGCCTGGGCAACCTGGGCGTGTCGGTGGTGCAGTTTCTGAGCCCCATCATCATTTCGGTGGGCGTGTTCGGCGTGTTGGGCGGTGAGCCGCAGCACATCAGCAAGGCCGGCCAGATGAGCGAGGTGTGGGCCCAGAACGCCGCCTTCGTGTGGGTGCCCTGGATCGCCCTGACCGCCGTCGCGGCCTGGTTCTTCATGAACGACATCGCCGACGCCAAGGCCTCGTTCGCCGCGCAGGCCGCCATCTTCCGCAACAAGCACAACTGGGTGATGTGCCTGCTGTACCTGGGCACCTTCGGCTCCTTCATCGGCTATGCGGCGGGCTTTCCGCTGCTGATCAAATCGCAGTTCAAGGACGTCAACCCGCTGGCCTATGCCTGGATGGGCCCGCTGGTGGGCGCGCTGATCCGCCCCGTGGGCGGCTGGCTGGCCGACAAGCTGGGCGGCGCCCGCGTCACGCTGTGGAACTTCGTGGTGATGGCCCTGGCCGTGGTCGGCGTGCTGTTCTTCCTGCCCAAGGGCACGGGCAGCGGCCTGGCCCTGCCGTGGGGGCCGGCCGAAGGCAACTTCGCGGGCTTCTTCCTGATGTTCCTGGTCTTGTTCTTCACCACCGGCGTGGGCAACGGCTCGACCTTCCGCATGATCCCGGTGATCTTCATCGACCTCAAGACCCGCGCCGCACCGCGCAACGACGAACTGGCCCAGGCCCAGGCCATCAAGGAAGGCAACACCGAGTCGGCCGCCGTGCTGGGTTTCAGCGCCGCGGTGGCGGCCTATGGCGGCTTCTTCATCCCCAAGAGCTATGGCTCGTCGATCGCCGGCACCGGCGGCCCCGAGCTGGCCCTGCTGACCTTCATCGTCTTCTACCTGCTGTGCATCGTGGCCACCTGGTGGTTCTACGCCCGCCGCGACGCCGAGCTGCCCTGCTGAACCTGGGCCCGCACCGCACCGAACCGCATCCAACGGAGCCACCCCCATGAGTCATTTTCTGGACCGACTGAGTTTCTTCGCGCAGGCGCGCGAACCCTTTGCCGACGGCCACGGCGTCACCACCGGCGAGGACCGCACCTGGGAAGACGCCTACCGCAACCGCTGGCAGCACGACAAGATCGTGCGCTCCACCCACGGCGTGAACTGCACCGGCTCGTGCTCGTGGAAGATCTATGTCAAGGGCGGCATCGTCACCTGGGAAACCCAGCAGACCGACTACCCGCGCACCCGCCCCGACCTGCCCAACCACGAGCCGCGCGGCTGCGCCCGGGGCGCCAGCTACTCCTGGTACCTGTACAGCGCCAACCGGGTCAAGCACCCCATGGTGCGCGGCGAGCTGCTCAAGCACTGGCGCGCCGCCCGCACCGTCGCCAAGAGCCCGGTGGACGCCTGGGCCGCGCTGATGGCCAATGACGAGATCCGCCGCAGCTGGCAGGCCCAGCGCGGCCTGGGCGGCTTCGTGCGCAGCAGCTGGGACGAGGTCAACGAGATCGTGGCCGCCGCCAATGTGCACACCATCAAGGCGCACGGGCCCGACCGCATCATCGGCTTCTCGCCCATCCCGGCCATGTCGATGGTGTCGTATGCCGCCGGCAGCCGCTACCTGAGCCTGATCGGGGGCGTGTGCATGAGCTTCTACGACTGGTACTGCGACCTGCCGCCGGCCAGCCCGCAGATCTGGGGTGAGCAGACCGACGTGCCCGAATCGGCCGACTGGTACAACAGCGGCTTCATCATCGCCTGGGGCTCCA
>JAFAMV010000011.1 GCA_019233055.1 Curvibacter sp. | reverse complement strand
GCATGGTCGAGAAGCAGGACAACGTCTTCTACTACCTGACCCTGCTCAACGAGAACTACGCCATGCCCGGCCTCACGGCAGGCACCGAAGAGCAGATCATCAAGGGCATGTACCTGTGCAAGGAAGGCGCCAAGCTGACCCCGCGCGTGCAGCTGCTGGGTTCGGGCACCATCCTGCGCGAGAGCATCGCCGCCCAGGAACTGCTCGAGAAGGACTGGGGCGTGGCCGCCAACGTCTGGAGCTGCCCGAGCTTCAACGAACTGACCCGCGACGGCCAGGAAGCCGAGCGCTTCAACCTGCTGCACCCGCTGGAAACCCCGCGCGTGCCCTTCGTGGCCCAGCAACTGGCTGCCCACAATGGCCCGGTGGTGGCTTCGACCGACTACATGAAGGCCTATGCCGAGCAGATCCGCCCCTTCGTGCCCAAGGGCCGCACCTACAAGGTGCTGGGCACCGACGGCTTTGGTCGCAGCGACTTCCGCAGCAAGCTGCGTGAGCACTTCGAGATCAACCGCCACTACATCGTGGTGGCCGCGCTCAAGGCGCTGAGCGAAGAAGGCACGGTGCCGGTGGCCAAGGTGGCCGAGGCGATTGCCAAGTACGGCATCCAGGCCGACAAGATCAACCCGCTGTACGCCTGAGACGGCCAGGAGACACAACATGGCATTGGTAGATATCAAGGTTCCCGACATCGGGGATTTCGACGAAGTGGCCGTCATCGAGCTGCTGGTCAAGGTAGGCGACACCGTGAAGGTGGAGCAGTCGCTGATCACGGTCGAGTCCGACAAGGCCTCGATGGAGATCCCCTCGTCGCATGCCGGCGTGGTCAAGGAGATCAAGGTCAAGCTCGGTGACAAGGTGTCCGAGGGTTCGGTGGTGGTGGCCCTTGAGGTGGCCGGCGCTGCCGAAGCCCCGGCCGCCGCGCCCGCAGCCCCTGCTGCGGCGCCCGTTGCGGCCGCACCGGCCCCGGTGGCGGCCCCGGCCGCCGCTGAGGCGCCCGCCGGCCCGGTCAATGTGCTGGTGCCCGACATCGGCGACTTCAAGGACGTGGCCGTCATCGAGCTGCTGGTCAAGGTGGGCGACACCGTGAAGGTGGAGCAGTCGCTGATCACGGTCGAGTCCGACAAGGCCTCGATGGAGATCCCGTCGTCGTCGGCTGGCGTGCTCAAGGAACTCAAGGTCAAGATCGGCGACAAGGTCAACATCGGCGATCTGATCGCCGTGTTGGAAGGCGCTGCGGGTGCTGCCGCCCCCGCCGCTGCCCCGGCGCCGGTGGCCGCACCTGCAGCTGCTGCCGCCCCGGTGGCCGCGGCCGCCGTGGCCGCCGCGCCGGCCGCCCTGGCCGTGCCGGCCCACCAGCCGGGCACGCCCACGGCCGCGCTGCCGCATGCCTCGCCCTCGGTGCGCAAGTTCGCCCGCGAGCTGGGCGTGCCGCTCGACGAGGTCAAGGGCACCGGGCTGAAGGGCCGCATCACCCCGGCCGACGTGCAGGCCTTCACCAAGGCCGTGATGGCCGGCGCGGTGCAGACCAAGGCGCAGGCCGCCAAGGCACCGGCTTCGACCGGCGGCGGTGGCTCCGAACTGGGCCTGATCCCCTGGCCCAAGGTCGATTTCGCCAAGTTCGGCCCGATCGAGCGCAAGGAACTGGGTCGCATCAAGAAGATCAGCGGTGCCAACCTGCTGCGCAACGCCGTCATGATCCCGGCCGTCACCAACCATGACGATGCCGACATCACCGACCTCGAAGCCTTCCGCGTCTCCACCAACAAGGAAAACGAGAAGAGCGGCGTCAAGGTGACCATGCTGGCCTTCCTGATCAAGGCCTCGGTGGCCGCGCTCAAGAAGTTCCCCGAGTTCAACAGCAGCCTCGACGGCGACGCGCTGGTCTACAAGCAGTACTACCACATCGGCTTTGCCGCAGACACCCCGAACGGCCTGGTCGTCCCGGTGATCAAGGACGCCGACAAGAAGGGCGTGCTGCAGATCAGCCAGGAAATGGGCGAACTGGCCAAGAAGGCCCGCGACGGCAAGCTGGGCCCGGCCGACATGAGCGGCGCGACCTTCACCATCTCGAGTCTGGGCGGCATCGGCGGGCGTTACTTCACGCCCATCATCAATGCGCCCGAGGTGGCGATCCTGGGCGTGTGCAAGAGCCAGATCGAACCCAAGTGGGATGGCAAGGCCTTCCAGCCGCGCCTGATGCTGCCGCTGTCGCTGACCTGGGACCACCGCGTGATCGATGGCGCGGCCGCTGCGCGCTTCAACGCCTTCCTGGGCCAGATCCTGGCCGACTTCCGCCGCGTCCTGCTGTGACCACCATCGTCGTCGTCCGCAAGAATGGCCAGTTGGCCATCGGAGCGGACTCGCTGGTGACCTTTGGCGATACCCGCCTGTCGCATCGCTTCGAAGCCAATGACAAGGTCTTCAAGGTCGATGCCCAGAGCGGGCCGAGCTACATCGGCATGGCGGGCACGGTCGCCCACTTCCCGGTGTTGCGCAAGGCGCTGCACGCGCTGCCCAAGGACCAGCTGCGTCTGGGCAGCCGCGACGAGGTGTTCGACACCTTCACGCGGCTACATCCGCTGCTCAAGGAAACCTTCTTTCTGCAGACCAAGGAAGACGACAACGACCCCTACGAGTCGAGCCAGTTCAGCGTGCTGATCGCCAATGCGAGCGGCATCTATGGCCTGTACAGCTACCGCGAGGTGTTCGAGTTCAAGGAGTTCTGGGGCATAGGCTCCGGACGCAGCTTTGCCCTCGGCGCCATGCACGCCACCTATGCCCGGGCCAAGACGGCCCGCGAGGTGGCCGAGGCCGGCCTGGCCGCCAGTTGCGAGTTCGACCGCAACTCGGCCGCGCCGATCAACATCCACACGATCAAATTGAAGGGTTCCGTATGAGCCTGATAGACATCCAGGTCCCCGACATCGGTGACTTTTCCGAAGTGGCCGTCATCGAACTGCTGGTCAAGCCCGGCGACACGGTGAAGGCCGAGCAATCGCTGATCACCGTCGAGTCCGACAAGGCTTCGATGGAGATCCCCTCGTCGCATGCCGGCGTGGTCAAGGAACTCAAGGTCAAGCTTGGCGACAAGGTTTCCAAGGGCTCGGTCGTGCTGTCGCTGGAGGCCGCCGGCGCTGCGTCGGCCTCGCCGGCGCCCGCTGCCGCACCTGCACCTGCACCTGCACCTGCTGCCGCAGTGGCCGCGGCACCCGCTCCGGTGGCCGCAGCACCCACGGGCAGCAACGACCTCGATTGCGATGTGCTCGTGATCGGCGGCGGGCCCGGCGGCTACTCGGCCGCCTTCCGCGCGGCCGACCTGGGCCTCAAGGTGGTGCTGGTCGAGCGCTACGCCACCCTGGGCGGCGTCTGCCTGAACGTGGGCTGCATCCCCTCCAAGGCCCTGCTGCATGTGGCCGCGGTGATGGACGAGGTCAGCCACATGGCCGATCTGGGGGTCGATTTCGGTGCCCCCACGGTCAACATCGACAAGCTGCGCGGCCACAAGGAAAAGGTCATCGGCAAGCTGACCGGCGGCCTGGCCGCCATGGCCAAGATGCGCAAGGTGACGGTGGTGCGCGGTTACGGCAACTTCATCAGCAGCCATCAGCTGCAGGTCGAAGAAACGGCGGGCGAAGCCCAGGTGCGCACCGGCAAGAGCCAGACCATCGGCTTCCAGCGCGCCATCATCGCGGCCGGTTCGCAGGCCGTGCGCCTGCCTTTCATGCCTGACGATCCACGCGTGGTCGACAGCACCGGCGCCCTGGCGCTCAAGGAAGTGCCCAAGCGCATGCTGATCCTGGGCGGCGGCATCATCGGCCTCGAAATGGGCACGGTGTACAGCACCCTGGGCGCACGCCTCGATGTGGTCGAGATGATGGACGGCCTGATGCAGGGCGCCGACCGCGACCTGGTCAAGGTCTGGCAGAAGATGAACGCCCACCGCTTCGACAACATCATGCTCAAGACCAAGACGGTGTCGGCCAAGGCCACGCCCGAAGGCATCGAGGTGACCTTCGCCGCCGCCGAAGAGGGCGGCACGGCACCGGCCCCGCAGACCTACGACCTGGTGCTGCAGGCCGTGGGCCGCACGCCCAACGGCAAGAAGATCGGCGCCGACAAGGCCGGTGTGGCCGTGACCGACCGGGGCTTCATCAACGTCGACATCCAGATGCGCACCAATGTGCCGCACATCTTCGCCATCGGCGACATCGTGGGCCAGCCCATGCTGGCGCACAAGGCGGTGCATGAGGCGCATGTGGCGGCCGAGGTGATCGCCGGCGAACTCAAGGGCGACAAGGAACTGGCCAGCGCCGCCTTCAACGCCCGCGTGATCCCCAGCGTCGCCTACACCGACCCCGAGGTGGCCTGGGTGGGCCTGACCGAAGACCAGGCCAAGGCCCAGGGCATCAAGGTCAAGAAGGGCCTGTTCCCCTGGAGCGCCTCGGGCCGCGCCATTGCCAACGGCCGCGACGAAGGCTTCACCAAGCTGCTGTTCGATGCCGAGACGCACCGCATCCTGGGTGGCGGCATGGTGGGCACGCACGCGGGCGACATGATCGGCGAGGTGGCCCTGGCCATCGAGATGGGCGCCGACGAGATCGACATCGGCAAGACCATCCACCCGCACCCCACGCTGGGCGAAAGCATCGGTCTGTGCGCCGAGGCTGCCCACGGCAGCTGCACCGACCTGCCGCCGGCACGCAAGCCTTAAGCAAGCCGCCCACCGAGAGGGTTGAAAAGGGCCGGACGCCAATCGGGCGCCCGGCCCTTTTTTCATGTCGGTGCTGCCCGGGAGGAATGGCCGCTCTCTCCGCGCCCCCCCGTTTCCGATTTGTTCTGGCTTGACTCACATCAAGCTGAAATATTGTCCAGATCCGCACAATACTGCCTGAGCGATCTCCAACGGCACCATGCTCTGATAGGCCGGATCGTGTCAGGTGGAAGTCCGGAGCGCCGTGGCCAGGGGGCTGGTTTCTTGATGGAATTGCCCTTGCGCGTTCTTCGTTTGGTTGCAGATGTTCTGGCGCCGATTTGAATCCCGTTGGCAGCACCGGGGGCGGCGGGTGAAGGCCTTTGCCGTGGTGCTGCCGGTCCTGGCCCTCCTGGCAAGCCTGTTGCTGTGGCAGGCGCAGGCCGGCCGGCAGGTGCGTGAAATGGCCGAAGCGGCCGGGCAGGCCGAATTCCGTGTCCAGCAGGAGACGGAGACCCTGGCATTGCAGACGGATGCCACCTTGCGGGGGATCGATACCGCGCTCAAATACCTTCGCTCGGTGTACGTGAACGATCGCGGCCATTTCGACGCCGAGGTCAGGGACATGATGCGGGTCTACCCGGCGGGCGAGATCAAGTTCATCACCGTCTTTGACGCCGATGGCTATCTGGCCTATTCAAGCTATCCCACCCGGGACAAGGTCTATTTTGGCGACCGTGCGCACTTCCGGGTGCACCTGCACACCCGCGAGGATCGGATCTTCATCAGCCAGCCGATCATGGGGCGATTGGCTGGCGTCAGCCTGATCCAGGTGACCCGGCCGATCTTCGACCGGGATCGTTTCGTCGGGGTGATCGCGATCCCCTTGCTGACCGATCATTTCTCGGAGGACATCCAGGCGCTCAAGCTGGCCAGCCATGATGTGCTGCTCGTCGTCCGGGACGATGGAGCCCAGATCGTCCGCTCGGACGGGGCGCGGCCGTTGACCGACGACACCATGCTGGTGGGGCGGCCCTATGTGCATGCAGCCCCCGGCGCACGCGGCACCTTCCGGGATGCGCAAACCGATCCGGGCCGGCCGATGCTGTATTCCTGGCGGCGGCTTGGCAATTGGCCGGTCAGCGTGGTGGCGGCGCTGGACGAGGAGGAGGGCCTGGGTGCGATCCGTGCCCGGCATCTGTTCGAGAACCGGCGGGCCCTGGGTGTCACGGTCCTGGGACTGGGGCTGGTCTTCGTCATCAGCCTGCTGATGTGGCGCATGCAGCGGCAGAACCTCAGGCTGGCCGTGAGTGAACTCCGGCATCGGGCCCTGTTCGAGGACTGTCTGGCGCCCATGCTCCTGATCCGGGCCGAAGACGGGCAGTTGATGGACGTGAATCAGGCGGCGGCGACTTTCTACGGCTATGCGCGTGAGCGGATGCTGCGCATGAACATCGCGCAGATCAACACCCAGGACCTGAAGAACATCCAGGCCGAGATGCGGCTGGCGGAGTCCTCGGCGCAGGGCGTCTTCAATTTCATCCATCGTCTGGCCAATGGCGAGGAAAGGCACGTCGAGGTCCGTTCCGGTCCCTTGAACCTGGGCCAGGAGTCGCTGCTGTATTCGATCGTGCAGGACGTCACCGATCGCTTTCGCTGGGCAAACGCCTTGAAGGCGGAAACGCAGCGTCTGTCCGGATTGCTGGCCACCGCGACCGATGGCATCCATGTGCTCGATGCCCAGGGCCGGCTGCTCGAGTTCAGCCAGTCCTTTGCCGCCATGCTGGGATACAGCGATAAGGAGATGCGGGGCCTGCGCGTGTGCGACTGGGATGCCGACTGGACGCCGCAGCGGATGGCCCAGAACATGGAGCGCTTCCTGCGTGTCGCCAGCCGCTTCGATGCCAGGCATGTGCGCAAGGACGGGACCCTGCTGGACGTGGAGATCGTCAGCAAACCCTATGAGATCGACGGCGTCACCCATGTCTATGCGTCGGCACGCGACGTGACCGAGCGGCGTCGGGCAGAGCATGAGTTGCGCATCGCGGCCACCGCCTTCGAGGCCGTGGAGGGCATTGTGATCACCGATGCCGAGCATCAGATCCTGCGTGTCAACAAGGCGTTCTGCGACATGACGGGCTATGCCGCGCACGAAGTCATCGGCAGGCGTCCCAGCCTGCTTCAATCGGGCCGCCACGAGCCCGAGTTCTATGCGCAGATGTGGCATTCGATCCATCACGACGGCACCTGGGCCGGCGAGATCTGGAACCGGAAGAAGAACGGCGACATCTATCCGGAGTGGCTGCTCATCACCGCGGTGAAGGACCGGCTGGGCGAGATCACCAACTACGTCGGCAGCATGACCGACATCTCGTCGCGCAAGGCCAGTGAAGAAGAGGTCCGGCACCTGGCCTTCTACGATGCATTGACGAATCTGCCGAACCGCCGCCTGCTGCAGGACCGGCTGGCCGTGCTGCTGGCTTCGCGGCAACGGCACGCCCGCTGGTGCGCTGTGCTGTTCCTCGATCTGGACAACTTCAAGACCATCAACGACACCCTGGGACATGAAGCCGGCGACGTGCTGCTGCAGCAGGTGGCGCAACGCCTGGTTGCTTGTGTGCGCGACAACGACACCGTGGCCCGACTGGGCGGCGATGAGTTCGTGGTCCTGCTCGAAGGGCTGGACCTGCACTCGGCCACCGCCCTCATGCAGACCCGGCAGATCAGCGACAAGATCCTGGCAGCGCTCGGAAATCCCTTCGAGCTGGCCTCGGGTCCCTGCCAGACCAGCGCCAGCATCGGCGTGGCCATGTTCAATCGGCAGGAGTACCCGGTCGACGAATTGCTCAAGCGGGCCGACATGGCGATGTACCAGGCCAAGGAAGGGGGGCGCAACGGGGTCCGTTTCTTCGACCCGAAGATGCAGGAGGTGGTGACCGCCCGGTCCACGCTCGAAAACGAGCTGCGGCTGGCGCTGCGCCTGGATCAGTTCGCCCTCTATTTCCAGCCGCAGGTGGATGCGGTCGGCGCGGTCACCGGCTCGGAGGCGCTGTTGCGCTGGCAGCACCCGGATCGGGGCCTGATCCTGCCCGGCGAGTTCATCGCCATGGCCGAGGAAAACGGCTTGATCCTGAAGCTGGGCCAATGGGTGCTCGAGGCGGCCTGCACGCAGCTGGCCCAGTGGCAGGCCAGGCCTGCGACCCAGGCCCTGAGCCTGGCCGTCAATGTCAGTGCGCGCCAGTTCCATGGCCCCCAGTTCGTCGAGCAGGTGCGCGAGTCCCTGATGCGGACGGGCACAGACCCCCACCGGCTCAAGCTGGAGTTGACGGAAAGCCTGCTGCTGAGCAATGTCGACGAGACGGCGGCCCGGATGAGGCAGCTCAAAAAACTGGGGGTGCAGATCTCGCTGGATGATTTCGGCACCGGCTATTCATCACTGGCCTATCTGAAGAAATTGCCGCTGGACCAATTGAAGATCGATCGGACCTTCATCCATGACATCTTCAATGATCCCAACGACGTGGCGATCGTGAAGACCATCATCGCGCTGTCGCACAGCCTGAAATTGGACGTGGTGGCCGAAGGGGTGGAGACCTCGGATCAGCACCGCCTGCTGCAAGGACTGCAGTGCACCGCTTTTCAGGGTTATCTGTTCGCGAGGCCGGCACCGCTGCAAGAGTTCGAGTCCTGGCTGGCGCAGCCGTCCGGAACTGCCGAGGAAGACCTTGCCGGCGACCTCTTTGGGGCGATGGGCATCTGAAGGCGGGGCGTCGGTCGCTGCGGAGGGCGCCGCACTGCGCCGATGCCCGCGCGGCCTCAGTCCGGTGTCTTGAAGCAGATCCAGGCACCCCAGAACAGGCTGCTGAAAAAGCGCTGCGCTGCGCCGAATCCGGCATCGGCCAGCAGCGCGGCCACGGCGGCCTCGGAGGCCGGGGGGATGGCGCCCTGGCGGATCCGGTCAAGTTTGGCCTGCACCTCCTGCGGGCCTGCGCCCTGTTGGCGCCAGCGCTGGGCCCAGGCCGAAAGCAGCAAGGGTTGTGAATCGTAGGCCATCTGGTTGCAGGCCAGCAGCAAAGGGGCTCCGGGACGGAGTCGGGCCGCCAGATCCTGCAGGATCTGGCGCTTTTGCGCGTCGGTGGGCAGGTGATGGAGCACGCCGATGAGGGTCGCGGCGTCGAATGGCTCTTGCGCAGGAACGTCTTGGACCTGGCCGTGGATCCAGTCGACCCGAGAAGACAGGCCGGCAGCCTCCAGGTGTCGGCGGGCCAACTCCAGCATGGGACCGGACGGATCCACTGCGGTGAAGCGCCAGCCGGGCTCCAGCGGGCCGGCGCAGAGGATTTCCTGCGCGGTGCCGCCCGCGCCTGCGACCAGCACCCGGGCCTGGCCGCCACTGCCCAGGGCCGCAGCCAGCATGCAGGCACCGAGTTCGTGGCAGGCCTCGTAACCGGCCAGGGCGATGCGGCTCTGCTGGCGGTATTCGTCCGCTCTCGAGCTGTCGAATTTCTGGATGGAATCACTCGTGGACATGCGTGTCTTTCTCCTTGGGTGCAGTGCAGTCAGGGGAAATTGTGGTGCAGCAGGGCAGGGACCAGAAGTCGGCCTTGGCGAGGGCGGCCATCGGCCATGCAGATGATCGGAGGGCGCACCCGGGTCGAAACCCCGCAGATCATTGAATGCCGGAGACCGGCCTCGCTGAACCCTGCACCACACGGTCATGGAGATCAAACGGTGGACTTTTTGGCGACATGTTCCATCCGCCTGCTGCCCGCATGCCTTGCCTGAAGCATTCCATTCAGTCTTTTTCCCGGCAGGATGTCGATACCGATGCGGTCCGCCAGATCGAGCACTGCACTGCAGGCGTCCCCGTCACCCAGCGGGAGCTGCCGGTCGGCCGAAGCTCAAAGTGAGGCGCCAGAGGTACACAGACCACAGACCCTTGATTTCTCAGGGGGCTTGACGCGGCATGACACGAGGTGAGATTTTGATCTGGAGCGGGCGATGGGAATCGAACCCACGTCTTGAGCTTGGGAAGCTCAGGTCCTGCCATTGAACGACGCCCGCGCATCCATGGGGATGGGCATTCGGGATGTGCCGCAAGCCTGCTGCTGCGGCGGGACCCGCCCGGGATCGGCAGACTCCGGGGGGCTCAAACCGAGGGACCGCCTTGCGTCAGCAGTCTCGTTTTGATTTCATCCCAAGCCTCGTAGTTTACCGCGAGTTTGTGTTGATTTTCCGAACTGTGCTGGCTGGCCCGCTGCATCGTGGTGCGGCAGTGCCTTGCGGTTCACTTCAATCGCCGGCGCCAGGCTGTTGCGCAGGGGGGCTGAAATCCGAGAGCCAGCCCAGGAATTGTCCCGCCGGCATGGGGCGGGCAATGAGGTAGCCCTGTGCCATGTCGCATCCCCATTGCGCCAGGAGATCCCAATCGGCGGCACTCTCGACTCCCTCGGCAATGGCCTTGCGCCCCAGGTCGTGGACCAGGTCGATCGTGGAGCGCACGATGGTTGCCGAGTCCTTGTGTCGATTGAGATCGCGCACGAAGGACTGGTCGATCTTGATGGTGTCGACCGGAAGCTGTTGCAGATAGCTCAGCGACGAATAGCCGGTGCCGAAATCATCGATGTGCAAGGGGATGCCGAGTTCGCGCAGCTCATGCAGTGCACGAAGGGCCGCGTCGGCATCTTCCATCACGGTGCTCTCGGTGATTTCGAGTTCCAGCAGGCCGGTGGCGACGGACCAGGCCGATTGCAGGGCCCGGATCTTGTCGGGCAGGTCGGCATCGCGCAGATTGCGTGCCGAGAGATTGATGGCGATCGGCAGTGCCCGGCCCTGCTGCGCCCAGCCATGAAGCGTCTTCAGGGCCTCCTCGATCACCCATTCGGTCAAGGGCTTGATCAGGCCGGTCTGTTCGGCCAGGCTGATGAATTCGCCGGGGGGGACCAGGCCAAGCCGCGCATGCTGCCAGCGGACCAGCCCTTCGGCGCTGCAGACCCGGCCGCTGCGCATGTCGACCTTGGGTTGCAGGTACAGGCGCAATTCCCCGTTCTCGATGCCCCGGCGCAGCTCTCCGGCCATGGCCAGGCGCCCCGATGGGTCATGGTCCATGCTCGGTGTGTAGAAGCAATGGCCCAGCCCGTGCTTCTTGGCTTCATGCAGGGCCTTGTCCATCTGACGCAGCAGTTCATGTGGGTTGCTGCCGTGGTGGGGATGCAGCACGATGCCGACCTTGGCGCTCAGGTCGATCAGGATGTCGCCCATGGGCACCGGATGGCGCAAGCGGGCCTGCAGCGCCTGGACGAGCTCTTCTGCGCTGTCGGCGTCGCCGTCGGGCAGCAGGACGGCGAATTCGTCTCCGCGCAGGCGGGCCACGGTGGCATTGGGCGGCGCCACATCGCGCAGCCGCTGCCCGAACTCGAGCAGCATCTGATCGCCCCGGCTGAATCCGAGTGCGTCGTTGATCTCGCTGAGCCTTTCGATGTTGGTCTGCAGCATGGCAAACGGCCGGGGCTGGGGCTGCAACGGAGGCAATGCGACGTTGAGTGTCTGCGTGAACAGATTTTCGTTCGGCAGCGCGGTGAGCGGATCGAACAGGCTGAGGCGATCCATCGCCTCACGCGTCTTCTGCCGCTCCGCACGGTTGTGGAGGTTGCCGATGCCGAAGGCCAGGTCGGCGCTGAATTCGGTCAGCAGCTCGATTTCGCTGTCGTCGAGCCTGTTGTTCTCGGTGCCGTAGATGACCAGGGCGCCGAGGATGTGTTCGTTGACGGTCAGGGGGCAGGCCAGGCCGAGCAGTGCGCCGCTTTGCGGCTCCTTGAGCAGGGTGGTCTGGCCCTGGCGCATGGCCTCTGCGACCGAACCTTGGCCGGGCAGTCCCTGGGTCCATGGCGCGGGTCTGGCATTCAGGCCTTCGAGCCCGTCGTCACAGCCGCATTGGGCCACCGCCTGCAAGGTGTCGATCGAACCGTCCCGACCGTACCAGACGACGGCCATGCTGTAGCCGCCCACGTGAACCACGGCGTCGCACATGTCGGCCAGCAAGGTCGCCTCGTCGTGGGCCCGCAGCATGGTCCGGTTGCCGACGCTGAGCGTGCGCAGGGCCCGGCTCACGTGTTCGAGGTCGTGCACCCGTTGGTTGAGCTCCGAGTTCAGCGACTGGATGTGGTCCTCGGTCTGTTTGCGCTCGGTGATGTCGAGCCCCAGAACGTAGTAGCCGACGACGGGACCCGATTCCTCGTCGCGTCTCGGGAAATAGCGCACGGTCTGCCATTGGCCGGCAAAAGGTTGCCAATCGTATCCCTGGGGCTCGCCCAGCAGGGCTTTGGCGATCAGGGGGCCCGCCACCGCATAGCGTTCGCCGCCCAGCACTTCCTGGACCGTGCAACCCCGGATATCGCTGCGCTGCGGGGCGAAGTAGCGCCGGTATTGGTCGTTGACATAGACGTAGCGCTGCTCGGCGTTCACATAGGCGACGAGGGCTGGAACGGAGCTGAGCACATGCTGCAAAAAGGCATCGCTTTCGCGCAACTGGGCGGTCCGCTCAAGCACATGGCGCTGCAGCATCGCGTTCTGTTCTCGGATGATCTGCTCGGCCTCGTGTTCGGCCCGGACGTCGCGAAACACCAGCACCACGCCGCGCAGTTGCGCGCGGTTGTCGAGGATGGGGGCGGCGCTGTCTGCAATCGGGCACTCGCTGCCGTCACGCGCGATCAGCGCGGTGTGGTTGGCCAGGGCCTGCATTCGACCGGTCTGCAGCACCTGGGTGACGGGCATCAAGGCGCGTGCCCGGGTGCGCTCATTGATGATGTGGAAGACCTCATCCACCTGACGCCCCAAGGCGTCGGCCAGCAGCCAGCCGGTCAGCTTCTCGGCCACCGGGTTCATGCGGGTGATGCGGCCTTCGGTATCGGTGGCCAGCACGGCGTCACCGATGGACTGCAGCGTGGTGGACAGGTCTTCCTCGCTGTCGCTCAAGGCCTGCTGGGTGCGCCGGTTCTGCTTCAGCTGCTGACGGATCACCGCGTGGCTGGCGAGCAGGAAGCAGGCGAGGAACAAAGACAGCAGCGTGCCGGCCAATGTGAAGTTTTCGCGCAAGGCCGATTGCCTTGCCTCCCGTTCGGTCAACATCCGACGGGCCGCCTCATCCATGTCCTCCAGCAGCTGATAGGTCCGTGCGCGCGTGGCCTTCAGGGGCGCACTGGCGGCGTAGGCTGCGGCCGCCTTGGGGCCCTGGGTGTTGTAGAGCGTCTCCACCTCGTGCGAAATGGCCAGGCGCTGGTTGACCAGGGCGCGCAAGGCCTCCCAGCGCTGCGCTTGCTGGGCATCGTCGTGGATCAGTTCGTGGATGCGGGCCAGGCTGGCCTCACGGGCCGCGACCGCCTCATCGCGCACCGCCAGTTGGGTCGGGTCACCTGCGAGCCGGAAGGTCTGTGTCGCCAGCTCGATCTCCAGGGTGCGGCCCCGGGTCCGGGCCAGATCGTTGAGCACCTGCTGGGTCTGCGTCCAGGCCTGCTCGGCCTCGGTGGTGCTGCGGGCCAGCCCCCATGTCAGGGCCGTCAGCGCTGCCGCCACCATGGCTGCCGCCGCGAAGGCTCCCAGAATCTTCGATTCGAAACGCCACCCTAACAACACCGTTTCCCCCCGATTGGCCCGGTCGGGCGCTTGCATTTTGACACTGGCGATCGCAGCTTGACCAGCCGTTTCTGGGGTGGATCGATCTGAAGCCACAGGCTGTGGTGCCTTTGCCGGTCGGTCGTTGGTGCCGATAAAGCAGATGGTAGGACCGCAACTGGATCTTGGCGCTTCGATTTCATCTACATCAAAAGATGCTCATCAATTGACATCAAATGCCTGAAATGAACTGGAAAACCCCATGTTTTTGGATATTTATCAAATATGGTTCTGTGCTAGTTGAAATCTGTGAAAACACAGGTAACATATGTTTACAAGCAAAGGCACACCCGTCCGAAAGGCGGGGTCGCAAAGCCACCGGTCTACCCCCTTCCTGGGCATGACAGCGGGGTTGCAGAGCCAGGGTGCGTTGAAGCATCCACCGGGAGGGTCTCTTCCGGGGCAGGCATCCTGTGATGGTGCACTGGTCCAGAACCAGGGCGATCCCACTCTCCATGGCGCGTGCCGCCAGCCGATTTTTGGTTCAGGAGAAGCGCATGTCACAGTTCATTCCCCCATTCCCACGAACCGTGGTCCAGGCCGCATGCTGGCTGGGCACAGGGCTTCTGTCTGCAGGCCTGGTGGCCTGCGGTGGCGGCGGTGTGGACAGCCCCTCCTCGGTGCAGGCGCAGATCGCCACCGGCAGCACCACCTTGCAGCTGAGTTCCGACGAACTGCCTGCCGAGGTGGCGGCGCAGGTCCTGCTGCCGGCCTACCACCTGGCCCCGGTGATCCTGGCTGCTCCGGACGATGCAGACGCCAGCGGCGCCAGCCTGTCGGCCGCACGGGCGCCAAAGAGCCAGGCGCTGCCGATCAGCACCCTGTCCAGCCGGCGCCTGACCGTGCAGGCCATGCAGGCCGCAGGCCTGGGCGCCGACGGGGCCGTGTCGCCTCAGGCCAGCACCAGCGCCGTGGTCACCTACACGCCGGCACAGATCCGCGCCGCCTATGGCTGGCCGGCACTGCCGACCTCTCTGACCAACCTGACGGCGGCCCAGGCCGCCCAGCTCGGTGCCGGCCAGACGATCTACATCGTCGATGCGATGAACGATCCGAACGTGCTGGCCGAGCTGAGCGCCTTCAACCAGAAATTCGGTCTGCCCGCCTGCACCTCGGTGCCCATCAGCACCAGCACCAGCCTGCCGCTGGCGGCCCCGCCGACCAATGCCTGCCAGATCTCGGTGGCCTATTCGACCACCGCCGGTGCACTGACCAACACCGCGCCGGCCTACGACTCGGGCTGGCAGGGCGAGATCGCACTCGATGTGCAATGGGCCCATGCGACCGCGCCGCTGGCCCGCATCGTCCTGATCGAGGCCCCCGACAGCAGCGTCAACAGCCTGCTGGCGGCCGTCAAGCTGGCCAACACCATGGGGCCGGGCGTGGTGTCGATGAGCTTCGGCGGGGCCGAAGGCAGCTGGACCGCGTCGGTGGATTCGACCTTCACCACCGCCAAGATGAGCTATGTGGCGGCGTCGGGTGATTCCGGCTCCGGGGTCAGCTGGCCTGCGGTGTCGAGCAATGTGCTGGGCGTGGGCGGCACCTCGCTGACCTACAGCGGCAGCGGTGCACGTTCCGAGGTCGCCTGGTCAGGCAGTGGCGGCGGCACCAGCGCCTACACCGCCACGCCGAGCTACCAGAGCAGTGCCGTGCCGGGCATGGGCACGGTCAGCCACCGCTCGGTGCCGGACGTGTCCTTCAATGCCGATCCGAACACGGGGCAGTATCTGGCGGTCATCCCGCAGGGCAGCTCCACCGCCCAATGGCTCAGTGCCGGCGGCACCAGCCTGGCCACGCCGCAATGGGCCGGCCTGACGGCGGTGGCCAACGCGATGCGCGTCGTGGCGTCCAAGGCGGTGCTCGGCGCACCGCAGTCGGTGCTCTACGGTCAGGTCGCCACGGTGGCGGGCACCTATGCCGCTGATTTCCTGGACATCACCAAGGGTTCGGACGGCAGCTGCGCCATCTGCTCGGCACACACCGGTTACGACGAAGTCACGGGCCTGGGCACCCCGAATGCCGCCAGCCTGCTGGGCACACTGAGTGGCGCCGCCGTGACCCTGCCAGCCCCGGTGGTGACGCCGGCCAGCATCAGCGGCACCGTGGGCACGGCCCTGACCTTCACCGTCTCGGTCACCGCGCCCGACGCGGTCACCTACGCCTTGAGCGGCGCCCCCTCTGGCATGAGCATCAGCACCGCCGGGGTGGTGAGCTGGGCCACACCGGTGGCGGGCACCTACTCGGTGACCGTCACCGCCAAGGACGGCACCACCGGCCTGAGCGGGCAGGGGGTCTACAGCATCACGATCGCCGCGCCCGCCGCCCCGACCGTGACCGCCGAGACCCTCACCGGCAAACCCGGCGTCGCGCTGAACTTCACCGCCACCTTCAGCTCGCCGGACGCCCTGACCTTCAGCCTGTCGGGTGCGCCCACGGGCATGACCATCAACAGCAGCACCGGCGCCGTCAGTTGGCCCAACCCGGTGCTGGGCACCTACAAGGTGACGGTGAGCGCCAAGGACAGCAAGACCGGTCTCAGCGGCCAGGCCGTCTACACCATCCAGATCGCCAATGCGGGCCCGGTGATCACGGCCGCCGCCATGACGGGTGTGGCCGGCAAGCCGATGACGGGCACCATCACCATTGCCGACCCGGGTGCTTCGGCATTGTCGGTCTCGATCTCGGGCGTGCCCCTGGGCATGAGCTTCTCGGCCAATGGCCTGACCCTGACCGCCAACTGGGCCAGTCCGGTGACCGGCAGCTACACGCTGAAGATCGTGGTGCAGGACAACGCCGGTCTGAGCGCCACCGCTTCGGTGCCGATCACGGTCACGGCCCACTGAGCGACCAGGGTCGATGGACATCGGCCCGGTGTTCCGAAAAAAAGCCGGCGCAGCCCCAGTGGCTGCGCCGGCTTTTTGCTGGAAAACGCTCCTGCGGTGGCGGCTGGCCCGTCTTCAGGTGTGCCGGCGCGACATCAGCAGCAGCCCACCCATGACCGTGAACAGGCCGCCGGACACCCGGTTGAACCACTGCATGCGGCTGCTCGAACGCAGGGCCGGGGCCAGGCGTGCCACACCGACGGCAGCAAAACTCAGGACCAGGAATTCGCAGCCGATGAAGGTGCTTGCCAGCAACGCGAACTGAGGGGCCCAGGCGGCCGCCGGGTTCAGGAACTGCGGGAAGAAGGCGGTGAAGAACAGAATCGCCTTGGGGTTGCTGGCCCCCACCATGAAGCCCCGGCCATAGAGCCGTCCCAGCGCCGGGCGCGGCTGATCGCTGCGGCCCGCCTCCATGGCATCGAAGACGGTGGCACGGCTGCGGACGGTCCGGATGCCCAGCCAGATCAGGTAGGCCGCCCCGACACTTTTCAGGATCAGGAAGGCGGTTTCGGAAGCCGCCAGCAGGGCACCCAGGCCCAGGGCCGACAGCAGCATCACCCCCAGCACCGCCGTCACGCTGCCTGCCACCGAGGCCAGGGCGTGGCGGGGGCCGTGCTGCAAGGAGTTGGTCATGCACATCAGCATGGTCGGGCCGGGTGTGAGCACCAGCAGGGCGACGGCGGCCAGATAGAGCAGGTAGGAGCTGAGGGTCATGGTGGGCGGTCTTGGATGCGCCATGGGGCCGGGCGCAGTGCGGACTTGGCAACCGGTGGTCGGGTACCGATTGTTCAATATTGTGACAAATCGAAGCACCGTGCTTCTGGCAGGGTTTCCGCCTGCCTGATATCGGCCCATGCCGCCGCCCACGTCCGGCGGCCTGAGTGCTGGCGATGGCCTTTACGCTGGATCAGGCCTCTGTCGGATGGCCGGCGGGGCTTGCGAATTCTCAAGGCCCTGGTCGCATCGCCGCCTCAAAGTGAATGCACATCAACCTGATGACCAAGAGGCACCGACCATGAAACTGCTGCACGATTTGATCTCCACCGACTATGGCCTGATGAGCCTGGCCGGGATCGCCTTCATGATCTGCATGGGAGGCTTCTTCCTGCGCCTGTTCCTGAGCCAGGTGGGCGAGGCGCCGAAGCCCTGAGCCGGCGCGTCCCCGGGCGGTTTCAGGCGGCGTCGGCCTGTCGGGCGGGCGCCGAGTCGGCGAAGGCCGGCCACTGCGCACAGGCCGCGTCGACGGCCATGATCCGGGGCCAGCGCGCCAGATCCACCTTGAAGCGGCGCGCGCTTTCGATCTGAGGGATCAGGTATACATCGGCCAGACCGGGCGTCTGGCCGAAGCAGAAGGCCCCGCGTTGCGTGTCCTGGGCGAGCAGGGCTTCCAGGGCGTCGAAGCCGTCGGCAATCCAGGTGCCGCACCAGCTGTCGATGGCGGCTTCATCGGCACTGAAGCGGTGGCGCAGGGCTTCGAGGATGCGGCGGTTGTTCACCGGATGGATGTCGCAGCCGACGATGGCCGCCAGCGCCCGGACCCGCGCCCGCCCGGCGGCATCGGCCGGCAACAGCGGCGGTGTGGGGTAGCGCTCTTCCAGCCATTCGATGATGGCCGGGCTCTGGATCAGCACCTGGCCGTCCACCTCCAGTGCCGGCACCAGGCCCTGGGGGTTCAGGGCCTTGAACGCCGCACCCAGATGTTCTTCGCGGCGCAGGTCCACCGCCACAAGGTCGGGCCGCAGGCCCTTGAGCGCCAAGGCAATGCGCAGCCGGTGCGAGGTGCCGCTGCGGAAAAAGTGGTAGAGCTTCATCGTCTGTTCTCCTGGTGGACGGGGTGGGGCGGTTGGGGCCGCGTCCGATGCGGACCTGATCTGCCTCATTGTTTGCGTGCTTATTGTAAGTATGCTCACAATATGTGCGTGTTTAAAATCTTCGCCCCTGCCCTGGAGCCGATGATCCCGATGAGCCCTGCCAAGTCCGACACGACCTTTGAACTCGAAGACCTGCCGGGTTTTCACATCCGGCGGCTGCAGCAGATCGCGGTGGCGGTGTTCCTGGAGGAGACCGAGGCCTATGGGGTGACCCCGGTGCAATACGCGGCCATGGCCGCTGTGCAGCGGCAACCGGGTCTGGACCAGCGCACCCTGGCCCGCACCATCGGTTTCGACACCTCGACCATCGGCAGCGTCATCGACCGGCTGGAGGCCCGCGACCTGGTGCAGCGCAATGCCTCCCCGACGGACCGACGGGTGCGCCTGCTGACCCTGACGCGATCGGGCGAGGGCCTGCTGGAGCAGGTCCAGCCCGGCATGCTGCGGGCCCAGCAGCGCATGCTCGAGCCGCTGCCCGAAGCCCAGCGCGGCCTTTTCATGGAGATGCTGCGCACCCTGGTCGAGGGCAACAACGAACTCAGCCGGGCGCCCAGCCTGCCGGGCTGATCAGGCCGGGTAGACCGCCTCGCCGAGGTTGAGCATCAGGCGATTGGCCCAGGCAAAAATGGCCGCCGCATGGATGGCGTCGAGCAGTTCCAGGTCGCTCAGGCCGGCATCGCGCAGCGGCTGGAGCTGGGCGGCCCCGAAGCCGGCCGGGTCGCGCGTGAGCGCCAGGGCCAATTGGATCAAGCCCTTTTCCCGCGCCTGGGTGCCGGCCCGGTCGGGGTCTTCGAAGAGCTGGGCGATCACGTCGTTGCGCTTGCTCAGCTGCTCGAACCGTTGCGCATGCACCGAAGCGCAATAGACGCATCCGTTCACCCGTGACACGGCGGCGCTGACCAGCTCGCGTTCGGCGCGCGACAGGCCGCCGGGCGCATACATGATGGCGTTGAAGACGGTGGAGCGCTCCTGCAGGATGCGTGGCTGATGGGCGAGCAGCAGGTAGTAGTCCGAGCTGCGGGCCTTGGGGTGGCTGCTGTCGAGCACGGCCAGTTGCTCCGCCGTGGCCTGGGCCGGGTCCAGCACCGGCAGCCAGGCTTTCCAGCCCAGCGTGGCGCTGGTGAAGCCCCGGATGTTCAGGGGCTCTCCCGGTGGCGGCAGGTTGGCAGGGTGGACGAAGGGGGCTGCCGCCTCGGCGCTCAGGGGCCTGGCTGGTGCGGCCCCCAGTGCCTGCATGGCGGCCAATCCGGCCACCACACGTGCCTGAAAGCTCAGATAGGCGATCAACTGGGCCAGGGCCACCGTCTCGGCGGTCGAGTACCCGGCGGCCGGCAGGCTCAGCAGCGCGTGCCGGTCGGCCGCCACGGGGTCCACGGTCAGGGTGTGTGCGAAGGCCCGGGCGGCTGCGAGTCGATCCGAATCCCTCACCGGACCCTGCTGCCGCAGGGCCTGTGCGTAGTGGGCGCTCAGGGTATCCAGGCCCAGGGTCTGCGAGGTGTTCAGGGCCAGGTGCAGGCGATCGGCCAGTGCCAGGCCGAGCAGCTCGGGGTCGAAGAGGGCAGCGTGGCTGCCCTGGGTGGCGCTCACCACCTTGTCGCGCTGGTGGCGGGTGGCGTGCAGGGGACTGGCCGGTGCCAGGGACAGCAGGGAGTCGATGAGGTCGGTGGTCATGGGGGGCATTCTGTTTCAGTGGCGGCGGTGGGCGGATCTGGCCGCCTGCGCCTGTTGCAGGAATTCCAGCACGGAGGACCAGGAGTGCTGGTCCGCCTCGGCATTGGCCTGTGGTCGGCCTCCGGTGGTGCTGAGTCGGCCCGACACCGGGTGGGCGTAGACCAGTTGGGTGGTGGGTACGCAGGGAAGGACGATGCTGTGGCCCGCCTGCGGATAGTCGATCTGCGCCACCGGCCATGGATGGCCAGCCTGTTCGAGCCTCTCGACCACCATGCGGCCATAGAGGCTCGAAGGCCAGGAGCCATCATCGCCGGCGGTGAGCAGCAGCACCGGTGCCTGGATGCGCTCCACCGGGATGCGGGCGCGCTCCACCGCCTCGGCATCCTGCAGCGAGGTCAGCAGGGCCAGGCTGTGGCGTCGCGGCTCGGGCCCCTGATCCCAAGGCGCCCAGGTGGCAAATCGGTTGCCTTGCCAGACATGGGGAATCGGCTGTCCGTGGTGCAGCCAGGCCCAGCCCTCGCGCCCCAGGGCCGGGTCGCAGGCATTCTGCGCGCAGTTCACCACCGCCGAGGGCACATAGCCGACCACGGCCGAGATCCATGACGCAAACCGGCTCGCCAGCAGCAGGGCCAGTTCGCCGCCCCGGGATTGGCCGCTGACGGCGACAAAACCCTGCCGCGGCTGCAGTTCGCGGTGCATCCATTCCAGGGCCGTCTCGAAATACTCGAGCGGGGTGTTGGAGATGTAGTCCGACAAGCCCGGCGCCTTGAAATAGGCGAGGGCCAGTGCGGCATATCCGCGCGAGGCATAGAGGGCGGCCCGTGATTCATTGATGCCGCCGCCGGACCCGTTGAGCACCAGCACGGCGGGGTGAGGCCCGGGACCGGGTGGAAGCCACAGGCTGCCGACCAGGCCGTGGCTACGGATCTCCTGGCGCTGCACACCCGGGGCCGCCAGGCGCTGGACCAGGGTGGCACTGGCGCAGGGTTCGCCGTCGCGCCACAGGCTCAGCTCGGTGTGCAGTGCGCCGCCAGGCTCGCTGGCAAAGACCTCCCGGGACGCACCGGCCTGCAGCGGGCTTTGTGCCCAGATCAGCCCCATCGGCGACACCCCGGCATAGGCCTCGCCGGCCAGGGGCGCCTGGCGGCCGAGGTCGAGTTGGCCCTCCGGGTCGGCCTGGAACCGGACGCTGGCCTGCCAGGGCACCGAGGGTCCGCGCAGCGTCCGGCTCTGAAGGCAGACCACTTCGCCGGGGGCGAGACCCTGCACCTGGATGCGCCGTGGCACATCGATCAACGCATCGGCTGGGCTGACCTCGATGCGGGGGACGAGGGCACCCATGGTCACTTGCCGCTGCGCGTGACCTGCATGGCGCTCGTACGGTCGCTCAGCAGGGGCACCACCTTGAGGCCCTTTCTGGCGGCCCAGATGTTCTGATAGTGGAACAGCGGAATCGCCCCGACGTCGTCGCTGACCAACTGGGCGGCGTGGCGCAGGATGGCCTCGCGGCGCCGGGCATCGAATTCGACCGTGGCCGCATCCAGGGACTTGTCCACCGACTCGTTGCTGTAGTGGCCCCAGTTCGACGCACCCTGACCGCGTTTCGGGTCGGCGCTGGCAAAGACATTGAGCAGCCCATAGCTGGCCTCGCCGGTGCCATTGCCCCAGGCCAGCATGCTGACGGCATAGTCGTTCTTGTTGGCCCGGCTGGCGTAGACCGACCACGGCACGACCTCGACCTTGGTCTTCACGCCGATGCGGCTCCAGAACTGGGCCACCGCCTGGGCCGTCTCGGGCGCCTGCGGATAGCGGTCGCCCGGCACATGGATGCTGATCTGGAAGCCCTGCGGGAAGCCCGCTGCGGCGAGCAGCCGGCGCGCCTGCTCGGGGTCGTTGGGAATGTCGTGGACCTCCGGGTTGTAGCCGAAACTGTCCTTGGGCATCCACTGGTTGGCCACGGTGACGGTGCCTTGCAGGATGCGCGAGGCGATGGCCTGGCGGTTGATGGCCAGCGACAGGGCCTGGCGCACCCGCAGGTCCAGCAGCGGATTCTGCGGCAGTGGCTTGCCGCTGTTGTCGGTGATGAATTCATTGGGACCGGGCCGGAAACTCGGCAGGACCAGGAGCACGCGCAGACCCGGATAGGTGTAGACGCTGACCGCCGGGTTCTTGCGCAGCTTCTCGACATCGGTCACCGCCACCTTGTCGATCACATCGACATCGCCGGCCAACAGGGCGGCCGTGCGGGCCGCGCCGTTGTTGATGAAGCGGTAGTTGACCTTCTCCCAGTCGGCCTGGGGGCCCCGGTAGCCCGGGTCGCGCTCGAACACCGTTCGGTCGCCGGGCACGAATGACACCCAGCGGTAGGGGCCCGTGCCGACCATGGCCCGGCCGCTGTTGTAGTCCTCGGTCTTGGTCTTTTCCCCGATGTGCTTGCTGACCACGTAGACCGACGCGATTTCGAGCGGCAGCATCGGGTCTGGCGTGTTGGTCTTGATGAGCACCGTGTGGGCATCGCGCGCGCTGACCGTTTCGACCGTGCGCAGCGCCCCGGCGTAGGACGCCACACTGCCGGGCACGCTGCGGGCGCGCTGGAACGAGAACACGATGTCCTCGGCAGTGAAGGGGGTGCCGTCCTGCCAGCGGATGTCGGTGCGCAGCTTGAACTCCCAGGTGCGTTCATCGAGGCTCTTCCAGCTGCTGGCCAGCGCCGGTTCGAGTTTGCCGCCATCGCGCGAGTTGATGATGGAATCCCAGAAATGCAGGGCCAGCGAACGGTCGCCTGCATGGTTGTTGAGCTGCGGATCGAGCGAGGACACCGGGTCGGCGTAGCCGATCGACAGGGTCTGGGCGGCGCCCAGCGCGGGCCATAGGCCGGCGCAGACGGCCAGGGTCAGGAGTTGCTTCTTCATGGGTGGCTTTCGGTGTGGGTGGAGGGTCGGACGACTGAACTCAGGAGCTCGGATGAAGGTGACAGGCCACCTGGTGCTGGATGGCGATGCCGCGCAGGCTGGGGGCCTCCTGCCGACAGCGCGCCATGGCCTGGGGGCAGCGTGGATGGAAATGGCAACCCGTGGGCGGGTTCAAGGCGCTGGGAACCTCGCCCGAGAGGGCGCTGAAGCGGGATCGGCGCTGCGTGATGTCGGGGATCTCTGCCAGCAGGGCCTGGGTGTAGGGATGGGCCGGGCGAGTGAACAGTTCGGTGGCCGGTGCGCTTTCGATCACCCGGCCGAGGTACATCACCAGCACCCGGTCGCACAGGTGGCGGATGACCCCGAGGTCGTGGCTGATGAACACATAGGCCAGACCCAATTGCTCACGCAGATCCTGGAAGAGGTTGAGGATCTGCGCCTGGATGGACACATCGAGCGCCGCCACCGCTTCGTCGCAGACCAGCAGGGCCGGAGCGACGGCCAAGGCGCGTGCGATGCCGATGCGTTGGCGCTGTCCGCCACTGAACTGGTGCGGGTAGCGGTGGCGCAACGCCGGGTCGAGACCGGCGCGCTGCAGTTGGGCGCAGACATAGTCGTCGAGTGCCGAAGGCTCACACAGCCCGTGCGCCAGCGGGGCCTCGCCGACAATCCGCGACACGCGCAGCCGTGGGTTCAGGCTCGAATTCGGGTCCTGGAACACCATCTGGACCGCCAGCCGGGCAGCCAGTCGCTCGGCCGGGGGCAGCGTGTCGAGGGCACGGCCCCGCACCCGGACCTCGCCCCGGGTGGGGGCGAGCAGGCCCGCCGCCATGCGGCCCAGGGTCGATTTGCCGGAGCCGGACTCGCCGACCAGGCCGACCACTTCGCCGGGCCGGACCGCCAGGCTCACGCCGTCGACGGCGCGGGTCACCGGGGGGCGGGGCTGCCCGAGCCACCGGGCCATCCGCTGCCCGAAGCCGGTGGCGCCGGGCGCGACTCCGAACTGGCGCGACACCTGTTCCAGTTCGAGCAGGGCGGTGTCTGGCGGGGCCGGCCACAGCGATGCGGGCTTGGTCATGGGTGGGCCTCGGGTGAATCCTGGCGCGGGCCAGGGTGGTGGCAGCGCACCTGATGCCCGGAGGCAGCAGGGCGGGGGGCGCTGAAATCGGGTCGCTGGCCGCAGCTGTCGGAGGCCCTGGGGCAGCGTGGCGCGAAGGCGCAGCCGGCCGGCATGTCCAGCAGATTGGGCGCCATGCCGATGATCTGCCGCAGGCGTTGCCCGCGTCGGTTGGCGCTGGGCAGGCTGCCGATCAGCCCTTGCGTATAGGGATGCTGCGGGTGGTCCAGCACTTCGTCGACGGTCCCCTGCTCGACGATGCGGCCGGCATACATCACGGCAATCCGGTCGGCCAGGCCGGCCACCACCGAGAGGTCGTGGGTGATCCAGATCAGCGAGGTGCCCCGCTCGCGCACCAGGGTCTGTACCTCGGACAGGATCTGCGCCTGCAGGGTGACATCCAGGGCGGTGGTGGGTTCGTCGGCAATGACCAGGTCAGGGCCGTGCAGCAGCGCGATGGCGATGGCCACCCGCTGGCGCATGCCGCCCGAGAGCTGGTGCGGGTAGGCCCGCAGGCGCTCCTGTGGACTCGGGATGCCCATGCTGGCAAGGCTGTCCAGGGCCTGCTGGCGCGCCTGGGCGGTGCTGCAGCGGCGGTGTGCGCGCACCGCCTCGACCATCTGGGTCTCGATGCGCAGCACCGGATTCAGGGTGCCCATGGGGTCCTGGAAAATCATGGCCAGCCGGTGGCCCTGCAGCTTGCGGCGCTCGCGCGGAGCCAGGGTCAGCAGGTCCTGGCCCTGGAACAGCACCTGGCCGTGCTCGATGCGGCCGGGCGCCTCCAGCAGGCCCATGATGGAGTAGCCGGTGACCGACTTGCCGGAGCCGGATTCGCCGACCAGGCCCAGCACCTGGCCGCGCTCCAGGGTGAAGGACAGGCCGTCGACCACAGGCAGCACGCCGTCGCGGGTGTGGAAGCGGGTGTGCAGATCGCGCACCTCGAGCGTGGGCGGCTGGCGTTCAGGCAGGCTCATCGCTGCGCCCTCGGGTTCAGGACTTCGCGCAGTTGGTCGCCCACCAGGTTGATGGCCACGATGGTGATCAGCAGGGCCAGCCCGGGGAAGAGGCTGATCCAATATTCGTTGGACAGCAGGTACTGGTAGCCATTGGCGATCAGCAGGCCCAAGGAGGGTTCGGTGATCGGCACACCCAGTCCCAGAAAGGACAGGGTGGCCTCGAGCGTGATGGCTCGGGCCACCTGCAGGGCGGCGATCACCAGCAGCGGCGGCAGGCAGTTGGGCAGGATGTGGCCGATCAGGATGCGCCAGCGGCCCAGCCCGAGGCCTCGGGCCGCGTCCACATAGCCACGCTGGCTTTCCACCAGCGCCTGGCCGCGTGCGGTGCGGGCGTAATAGGCCCATTCGAGCAGCACCAGGGTCAGCACCACATTGCCCACCCCCTTGCCCACATAGGCCAGGATCATCAGGGCCATCAGGATGGTCGGAAAGGACAGCAGCAGGTCCACCAGCCGCATCAGCAGTGCATCGATGGGGCCGCCCGCCTGGGCCGCGACCAGGCCCAGCAGGGTCCCGGTGCAGGCGGCGATCAGCGCGGAGCCCAGGCCCACCAGCAGGCTGATGCGCAGGCCATAGACGATGGCGGAATACAGATCCCGGCCCTGCCCGTCGGTGCCCAGCCAGTAGGTGTAGAGGCCTCCGCCCTGCGGGCTTCCCGGGGGCAGGCGGGCGTCGAGCACGTCCAGCTGCATCAGGTCGTAGGGGTTCTGCGGCGTGACCCAGGGCGCCGTGATGGCCAGCAGCAGCACCCCCAGCAGCACCAGCAGGCCGGCCACGGCCAACCTGGAGCGGGCAAAGTCCTGCAGCCAGCGCAGGGCCTGTGCGGTGTCCTCGGGGCGTTGGCGGTGGTTCATGCCGCACCCTCCAGACGCACCCGGGGGTCGAGCAGCTTGTAGAGCAGGTCGACCAGCAGATTCAGGCTCACGAAGATCAGCACCACCACCATCAGATAGGCCACCACCACCGGGCGGTCCAGGCTGTTGATGCTGTCCAGGATCAGCTTGCCGGCCCCCGGCCAGGCGAAGATGCTTTCGGTGACTACTGCATAGGCGATGGTGGAGCCCAGTTCCAGCCCCAGCACGGTCACCAGGGGGATGAGGGTGTTGCGCAGCACGTGCACCCAGAGCACCCGCGCGGGCGACAGGCCCTTGGCCCGCGCAAAGCGCACGAAATCCTGCGGCAGCACCTCGCGCACCCCGGCCCGGGTCAGGCGCATGACGAGGGAAATCTTGAACAGCGCGAGATTGAAGGCCGGCAGCACCAGGTGCTGCAGGCCGTCGAGCGTCAGCCATGACCAGGCGATGCCCAGCCACTCGCGGGTCGCGCCACGGCCGCTCGCAGGCAGCCAGCCGAGGTGGACGCTGAAGACCATGATCAGCATCAGCGCGACCCAGAAGGCCGGCAGCGAAAAACCGACGATGGAGGCCGCCATCGCGGCCCTGGACAGCGGGTGCTCGGGCCACATGCCGGCGGCCAGCCCGAGCGGCACGCCGATCACCAGGGCCAGCAGCAGCGCCGCCACCGCCAGCTCCAGGGTGGCCGGAAGTCGTTGCAGGATGAGGTGGAAAGCGTCTTCCTGGTAGACAAAGCTGCGTCCGAGGCTGCCATGCAGCGCGCCGTCCAGGAAGGCCAGGTACTGCCGCCACAGCGGCTGGTCGAGACCGAGGCGGGCGATGGCGGCCAGGCGCTCCTGCTGATTGAGGTCTTCACCGATCAGGATGTCGGCGGGGTTGCCGATCGCATGCAGGCCGATGAAGACCACCAAGGTCATCAACAGCACCACCAGGGCCGCCTGGCCGATGCGGCGCAGCAGCCAGCCGATCATGCCGCTTCGCGCAGCGTCACCGGCCGCGGGCTGGGGGATTCGTCGTAGGCGGGGAATTCCGCCGGCTTCCATTCATCGCCCAGCAGTTCAGGGTCGTCGTAGCGCTCCATGGCGGCGAAATGCAGGGCGGCGTCCTCGTTCATCAACTGGGCCACCAGGCCCCGGGCCAGGCGCTGGGCGCCATCGCTGATCTGGGGGATGTCGCCGGCACCGGCCCCCTGGGACAGGGCCGCGCCGTAGTTGAAGCAGTGCACCCGGTCCAGGCCGGGCAGGCTGCCGGCCTGGCGGGGCTGGAACTCGAACAGCGGGCCCAGGTCGGGGCAGCCGTCGAGTTCGGCGTCTTCCAGCCCGGCCGGCGGCGTGTAGCGGTCGCCCCAGTTGCGCACATGCGGTGCCAGGCGGGCGAATTCGGGCCGGCGGGCCCAGTCGATGCGAAAGCCGGTGCTGAAGATCAGCACGTCGGCCGCCAGCGCGCCCTTGGGGGTCTGCAGCTGCAGCGCGCCATCGGGGCGCTGGCGCGCCTCGAGCACCGGTGCGCCGAGGTGGAAATGGGCGTTGGCGTGGCGCGAGACGCGCAGTGTGCTGCCGTGCGGCGGCGGCACCTGCTGCTCATTGATGTAGTGACGGAAGCGCCATTTCCAGTCGTCCGACAGGCTGGGGTAGCCGTTCACCACCCCCGGGTTGCCGATGCCCTTGCCCTTGTTGATGCGGGGCAGGTCCGGGCGGCGGATCAGCAGGTCGACGCGGCTGGCACCGGCTTCGAGGGCGGTGGCCGCCACATCCATGGCCGAGGAGCCGCCGCCGATCACGGCCACACGCAGGCCGCGCAGTTGCTGCCCGTCCCAGGCCTCACCCGAATGGACCCAGCGCTCGCGGGGCAATGCATGGGCCCAGTCGGGCACCCAGGCGCCGCCGAGGCCATCGCGCCCGGTGGCCAGCACCACCCGACGGGCCCAGTGCCGCACTGGGCGTGGCGCGGGGCCGGATTCATTGACGAAGTCCAGCCGGACCAGGCCGTCTCCTTGCGGCTGCAGGTCGACCAGGCGGTGCCGGTTGCGCAGATCCAATGCCAACACCTGGCGGTACCAGCGCAGGTAGTCGGCCCATTGCAGGCGCTCGATCTTGTCGAGGTCTTCCCAGGCGGCCAGGCCGAACTGGGCCTCGTACCAGGCGCGGAAGGTCAGGGCCGGCAGACCCAGCGCCGGACCGGTCAGTTCCTTGGGCGAGCGCAGGGTCTCCATGCGCGCGGTGGTGGCCCACGGTCCTTCGAAGCCCGTCGGGGCGAGGTCGAACATCGGCGCCTGGATGCCCTGGTGCTTCAGGGCTGCCGACAGGGTCAGGCCGGCCATGCCGCCGCCGATGATGGCGATGTCCAGCACCGGCCGGCCTTCATGCAGGCGCGGCGGCACCCAGGGTTTGGCGGGCAGGCCCAGCCATTGCAGGTCCTGCTGCAGGCGGGCTTCGAGGCCGGCGAGGCCGGTGGGGTGGGCGAGGGCGGTCATGGATGAAGTGTCTTTCAAAGGAGTTCAGGTGGCCTGTTCGGCGCCGAGCAGGCGGGCGTGGTCTGTCGGCGCATGCAGTACGAAATCCGGCAGAGCCTGGGCGCTTTCCAGCAGGGCCTGGACCAGGGCCTGCAGGCGTTCTTCGGGGGCCGTGGCCGGGCTGCGGTCGGAGCGGGTGATGGCCCCGAAGAAAAAGGGAATCGGCTGTTCAAGAGGACGCAGCACCAGGCCCGGCAGGGGCAGGCTGCGGGCGCTGAGCGGCTCCAGCACGGCCAGGCCCAGGCCGGCGCGCACCAGGGACAGCGCGTTCACGCTGGAGTTGGTCTCGATCAAGGCCGGGTGGGCGGCGCCCAGCGATTGCTCCAGGCGGTGGCGCAGCCGATAGGGGTTGCTCATGGTGATCAGCCGCCGGCTGTGGAGCGCTGCGGGCGGCAGTGCCGGCAGGGTGGCCAGCGGGTCGTCTTCGGGCAGCACGGCCAGGCAGGGCAGTTGGCCGATCCAGTGCACGCACAGGCCGCGATGTTCCAGCGGGAGGCTGCTGAGCCCCAGCGGCGCCGCACCCTGCAGGACGGCGTGCAGCACCTGTTCCGGCGCGGCGCTGCGCAGCGACACCGGACCGGGACCGTGCCGGGATTCGAGCCGCTTCAGGGCCTGGGGCACCAGGCCCAGCGCCAGGGCCGAGGTGGCCACCAGGGCCAGCGGTGCGGGCTCGCGGCGGGCGATCTGGCCGGCGCGCTCACGGACCTGGCGCAAACCGGAGAGGGCGCGGTCGACATCCTCACGCAGCAGGAAACCCTGTTCGGTGGGCGTCACCCGGGGCCCGTTGCGCAGGAACAGCGGCTGACCGATCTCGGCTTCGAACTCCTGGATCAGGCGCGTGACGGCCGGTTGGGAGCGCGCCAGCAGGCGGGCCGCGCCGGTGATGCTGCCGGTGGACATGACGGCCGCAAAGGCTTCGAGCTGTTTCGGATCGATGGAATTTGTCATTCTTAAATCGGATCATGAGGCATTCATCATCCAGAATTTAAATAATAAAAACGCATTTGGATATACGGCGGGGCCGACGCTGCAGGCGGGCCCCGCATCGGGGGCGGCGTGTGGGGCAGTTTGGCTCGGGTAACATCAGGCCCCGCGTAGCGTCCGGATCGCCGCCCGGCGCTGCCGCCGGTCCGACGCCTTCCTCCTGCGCGCGGACTTCTTCCGGCGCAGGCCGACCAGGGTTTGACGTGCGTCTCAATTCAATCAAGTTATCAGGGTTCAAGTCCTTCGCCGAACCGACCAACTTCATGCTGCCGGGGCAGCTGGTGGGGGTCGTCGGCCCGAACGGTTGCGGCAAGTCCAACATCATGGATGCCGTGCGCTGGGTGCTGGGCGAAAGCAAGGCCAGCGAGCTGCGTGGCGAGTCCATGCAGGATGTGATCTTCAACGGCACCACCAGCCGCAAGCCGGCCAGCCGCTCCAGCGTCGAGCTGGTGTTCGAGAATTCGGACCACCGCGCCGGCGGCCAGTGGAACCAGTATGAAGAGATCGCGGTCAAGCGGGTGCTGACCCGCGACGGCACCAGCAGCTATTTCATCAACAACCAGGCGGTGCGGCGCAAGGACGTGCAGGACGTGTTCCTCGGCACCGGCCTGGGGCCACGGGCCTACGCCATCATCGGCCAGGGCACCATCAGCCGCATCATCGAGTCGCGCCCCGAGGAGCTGCGGCTGTTCCTCGAAGAGGCGGCTGGCGTGTCCAAGTACAAGGAGCGCCGCCGCGAGACCGAGAACCGCCTGTCCGACACACGTGAGAACCTGACCCGGGTCGAGGACATCCTGCGCGAACTCAACAGCAACCTCGAAAAGCTCGAAAAACAGGCCGAGGTGGCGCGCAAGTACCAGCAGCTGCAAGGCGAGGTGACGCTCAAGCAGCACCAGCTGTGGTTTCTCAAGCGGGGCGAGAGCGAGGCCGACCAGGCCCGGGTGCAGGCCGAGGCCGGCAAGGCGGTCAACGACCTGGAGTCGCGACTGGCCGATCTGCGCCATGTCGAGGCCGACCTCGAAACCATCCGCCAGGCCCATTACGCCGCAGGCGACCAGGTCAACCAGGCGCAGGGCCAGCTCTATGAGGCCAGTGCCGAGGTCGGACGGCTCGAGGCCGAGATCCGTTTCGTGATCGAAGGGCGTCAGCGGGTGCAGCAGCGCCTGCTCACGCTGAAGGAGCAGATGGGCCAGTGGGCCACACGCCGCGAGGACGCCGAGGTCCAGCTCGAACAGCTGGCCGAGGACGATGTCGATGCCGAGGAGAAGGCCGAGATGCTGGCCGCCCAGGTCGAGGAACAGGCCATGCGGCTGCCGGAGCTGGAGGACGCGCTGCGCCAGGCGCAGCAGCATGCCAATGCGCAGCGCGCCAGCGTCGCGCAGGTGCAGCAGCAGATCCAGGTGCTGGCCGCCGAGCAGCGCAGCCTGGACGAGCAGAGTCGCAGCCTGAATCAGCGCCGCGACCGCCTGACGGCCGAGCGCGGCAGCGTCGCCGCCCCCGACGAGGCCCGGCTGGCGCAGTTGCGTGAGCAACTGGACAGCGCCACCGAGTCCGCTGAGCTGGCCGAGGCGCGGCTGCATGAACTGCAGGACAGCGTGCCCCAGCTCGATGAGGCCCGGCGCCGCAGCCAGCAGGCGGTCAACGAAGACGGTGCGCGTCAGGCCGAGCTGGCGGCGCGGCTGGAGGCCCTCAAGGCGCTGCAGGAAAAGGTCAAGACCGACGGCAAGCTCAAGCCCTGGCTGGCCCGCCATGGGCTGGACGGCCTGCAGGGGCTCTGGAGCCGGCTGCACATCGAGCCTGGCTGGGAGAACGCCCTGGAGGCGGCACTGCGTGAGCGCATGGGGGCCCTCGAGGTCTCCCGCCTCGAGATGGTCCGGGGCTTTCTGGGCCAGGGACCGGCCGAAGCCCCGCCGGCGCGCCTGGCCTTCTACACCCCGCCGGCGGCGGCCGGCGCTGCGCCGTCCGGCCCCTTGCCCCGACTGGCCGACCTGCTCCGGCTGCACGACGCCGGCCTGCAGGCCCTGCTGGGCGATTGGCTGCACGGCTGCCTGACCGCCCCGAGCCTCGAAGAGGCGCTGGCCGCGCGCGGACGGCTGCAGGCGGGCGAGGTCATCTATGTGGCGGGCGGCCATGCTGTGTCGGCCCATGGCGTGAGTTTCTATGCGCCGGATTCCGAGCAGGCCGGCCTGCTGGCCCGGGCCCAGGAAATCGAGAGCCTCGAGCGCCAATGGCGTGCCCAGCAACTGCTGACCGAGGAGGCCCGCAGCGCCCTGGTGCGCGCCGAGGCCGCCTATGCAGACGCCTCGCAGCGCCTGGTCGGCGTGCGCCGCGAGGCCCAGGAGGCCCAGGGCCGGCGCCACGAACTGGAGGTCGAGGTGCTGCGCCTGGGACAGCTCGCCGAGCAGGCCCGGCAGCGCAGTGCGCAGTTGCAGGCCGACCTTGGCGAGGTCGATGCCGGGCTGGAAGACCTGCAGGAGCGCCGCGTCACGGCCGAGGCCCGTTTCGAGGAACTCGACCTGCAACTGGCCGACACCCAGGAGCGCCATGCCCAGCTCGATGAGAAGGTGATCGAGGGCGAACGGCGGCTGGCCGAAAGCCGCGAGCAATTGCGCAGCCTGGAGCGCCAGGCCCAAGAGGCCACCTTCGCCCGGCGTTCGCTGGAAGCGCGCCGTGGCGAGCTGTCGCGCGCCATCGCCACTGCCGCCCAGCAGGGCGAATCGCTGGCCGACGAAGAGTTGCGCGCCCAGGCCGAACTCGGGCGACTCTCGGATGCGGCCGCCCAGGGCGGGCTGCAGGATGCCCTGGCCTTGAAGCTCGAGCGCGAAAAGAGCCTCGGGGCGCGGCGCAGCGAATACGACGACCTGACGGCCAAGCTGCGCGCCAGCGATGAACGCCGGCTGCAGTTCGAACGTGAACTCGAGCCGCTGCGCCAACGCATCACCGAGTTCCAGCTCAAGGAGCAGGCCGCCCGGCTCGGCTTCGAGCAGTACGCCAACCTGCTCATCGACGCCGGCGCCGACCTCGATGCACTGGCCGCCTCGGTGGTGGGCGGGGCGGTGCGGCTCGGCGGGCTGCAGTCCGAGATCGACCGCCTGAACCGCGAGATCGCGGCCCTGGGCGCGGTGAACCTCGCCGCCCTCGAGGAGCTGAGCAGCGCGCGCGAACGCAAGACCTTCCTCGACGCCCAGTCGGCCGACCTGACCGAGGCGATGAACACCCTGGAGGATGCGATCCGCAAGATCGACGGCGAGACCCGCGAACTGCTGTCGGGCACCTTCAACACCGTGAACGAGCATTTCGGGCGCATGTTTCCCGAGCTGTTCGGTGGCGGCACCGCCAAGCTCATCATCACCGGCGAGGAGATCCTCGACTCGGGCGTGCAGGTGCTGGCGCAACCCCCGGGCAAGAAGAACCAGACCATCCACCTGCTGTCCGGCGGCGAGAAGGCGCTGACCGCGATCGCCCTGGTGTTCGCGATCTTCCAGCTCAACCCGGCGCCGTTCTGCCTGCTCGACGAGGTCGACGCACCGCTGGACGATGCCAACACCGAGCGCTATGCCAAGCTGGTGTCGAGCATGAGCAAGGGGACCCAGTTCCTGTTCATCAGCCACAACAAGATCGCGATGGAGATGGCCGAGCAACTGATCGGCGTGACCATGCAGGAACAAGGCGTGTCGCGCATCGTGGCGGTGGACATGGAGTCCGCGCTGACCCTGACCGAATCGAGCTGAAAGGCCGACCGAGCGTCTTTGGAACAATATCGACCATGAGCACCCTGCAAATCAGTCTGGCCATCGCTGGCGGCGCCGTGTTGGCGACGGTGGTGGCCTACAACACCTGGACCTCGCGCAAGAACGAACCCCGCAAGCCGGAGCCGGAACCCGACGCCCCGTCCGGCGGTGTGGACATCACCGCCCAGGAGCGGCGCGAGCCGGCCCTGGACGGCGATGAAGGCCTGGTGGCGTCTGTCGGCAACGATCCGCTGAGCGCTGAACTCGATGCCGCGCTGCCGACACCCGAGCGCAAGCCGGGCCTCGATCCGCTGATCGATGTGATCGCCTCGCTGGGCCTGGACGGCGTGGTGTCGGGCGATGCGGCCCTGGCGGCCCTGCCGCACACCCGGCGGGCCGGCAGCAAGCCCTTTGCCGTCGAAGGCATGAACGAGCGCAGCCGCCATTGGGAGACGCCGCTGGGTGGTCAGCGCTACACCGCCTTCCAGGCCGGCGTGCAGCTGGCCAACCGCACCGGGGCGCTCAATGAGATCGAGTTCTCGGAATTCGTCATGAAGACGCAGGCTTTCGCCGATGCGGTCAATGCCGCGCCGGAATTCCCAGACATGCTGCACGAGGTGGCGCGGGGGCGCGAACTCGACCAGTTCGCCAGCGACCACGACGCCCAGCTCAGCTTCAGCCTGCGGGCGCGGCATGCGGCCTGGAGCCCTGGCTATGTGCAGCAGAACGCGGCGCGGCTTGGTTTCGTGCCGGGGGTGATTCCGGGGCGCATGGTGCTGCCGGCGCCGGTCGCCGGGCTGCCGCCCCTGCTGGGCCTGACCTACGACGCCCAGGCGGCCATGGCCGAAGACCCCGAACAGTCGGCCCTGCGCGACATCGCCCTGCACCTCGACGTGCCCCAGGTGCTGCGCAGCGAGCAGCCCTTTGCGCGCCTGCGCCTGGTGTCGCAGGCCCTGGCGGAGGCGATGGATGGCGTGGTCACCGACCAGAACGGCCATCTGATCCGCGACGAGGCCATGGACGCCATCGGCAGCGACCTCGAGCAGCTCTATGACGCCCTCGAGAGCCGCGACCTCGCCGCCGGCTCGCCCCAGGCCCGGCGCCTGTTCAGCTGAGCGCACCGGCCATGGACCAGACCGATCTGTTCGGCGCCCCGCAGGGAGGCACCGAGGGCGCCGCAGCGCAGCGCATCGAGGCCCTTCGGGCCACCTTGCACCACCATGCCCATCGCTACTACGTGCTCGACGCGCCGGAGATCCCGGATGCCGAATACGACCGCCTGTTCCGGGAACTGCAGGCGCTTGAAGAGGCGCATCCCGAACTGCTGACGCCGGATTCGCCGACCCAGCGTGTCGGCGGCCGGGTGCTCGAGGCCTTTGCCAGCGTGCGCCATGCGGTGCCGATGCTGAGCATCCGCACCGAGACCGACACCGAGGCCAGCGGCGCCCTGGCCTTCGACGCCCGGGTCCGCCGCGAACTGGGGCTGGGCGACGACGCCGAGGCCATCGACTACGTGGCCGAACTGAAGTTCGACGGCCTGGCCATGAACCTGCGCTACGAAGACGGTGTGCTGGTCCAGGCGGCCACGCGCGGCGACGGCGAAAGCGGCGAAGAGGTGACGCAGAACATCCGCACCATCGGCCAGATCCCCTTGCGCCTGCCGGCCGGCGCGCCACCGGTGCTCGAGGTGCGCGGCGAGGTCTATATGCGGCGCGACGATTTCGAACGCCTCAACCAGGCGCAGCGCGAGCGTGGCGACAAGACCTTCGTCAACCCGCGCAATGCGGCGGCCGGCGCGGTGCGGCAGCTGGATTCGGGCATTGCGGCGCAACGACCGCTGAGCTTTTTCGCCTACGGCCTGGGCGAGGTCACCCCGGCTGCGGCCGGCGGGCCGGCCTGGCAGACCCATTTCGAGATCCTGCAGGCCCTGCGCGGCTGGGGCTTCCCGGTCGAAGCGCTGGACCAGATCGCCCGTGGCGCGGACGAATTGGTGGCCTTCCACGCCAGGATCGGTGCGCTGCGCGACCAACTGCCCTACGACATCGACGGCGTGGTCTACAAGGTCAACAGCCTGGCCCTGCAACGGCGCCTGGGCTTCGTGACGCGGGAGCCGCGCTGGGCGGTGGCGCACAAGTACCCGGCCCAGGAGCAGTTGACCACCGTGCTGGGCGTGGATGTGCAGGTGGGCCGCACCGGCGCGATCACCCCGGTGGCCCGATTGGAGCCGGTGTTTGTGGGCGGTGTGATGGTGTCCAACGTGACCCTGCACAACCAGGACGAAATCGCCCGGCTGGGCCTGCTGGTGGGCGACACGGTGATCGTTCGCCGGGCCGGTGATGTGATTCCGCAGGTGGTGGCGGTGGTGGCCGATCGGCGGCCGGCCGATCTTGACCTGGGTGTGGAGCCGCTGCCTGAGCCTTACAAGCGCTTTGTGATGCCCATCCTGTGCCCTGTTTGCGGCTCGCATGTGGTGCGTGACGAGGGCGAGGTGGTGGCGCGCTGCACCGGCGGCCTGTTCTGCAAGGCGCAGCGCAAGGAGTCGATCCGGCATTTTGCGAGTCGCCGCGCCATGGACATCGAGGGCCTGGGCGAACGCCACATCGACAACCTGGTCGAATACGACCTGATCGCCAGCGTGGCCGATCTCTACCAGCTCACCTTGCCCCAGTTCATCGAGGTCAAGCGCCGGGTCGATGAGCGTGACGGGGTGGCGGCGGAATTGCAGGGGCGCGACGAGGTGCCCACGAAGTGGGCGCAGAACATCCTCGATGGCATTGCCGCCAGCAAGCAGCGCCCGCTGGGCCGCTTTCTCTTTGCCCTGGGCATCCGCCATGTCGGCGAGACCACCGGCAAGACCCTGGCCGACTGGCTGGGGCGGCTGGACTGGGTGCGCCGGGCGCCCTTGCCGCTGCTGCGGGTGCTGCCCGATGTCGGCGAGGTGGTGGCCAGTTCGATCTACGAATTCCTCCAGGAAGAGCACAACCGCAAGGTCATCGACACCTTGATCCGCGACGGGGTCGCGCCGCCCGACGAGGGCCGTCCCAACCCGGCCCTGGCCGATCGATTGAGCCTGGCAGCGCTGCTGCAGGCCTTGCGCGTGCCCAGGCTCACCCCGCTGCGCGCCGAGCAACTGGCTGCCCGTCTGCAGGGGCTGGAAGGCCTGCTCGATCCGGCGATGCCCTGGCGCGAGGGCCTCGAATGGCCGGCCGACACGCTGGCCGCGCTGCTGGCCTTTCTGGCCGAAGCGCCGAACCAGGAGGTGTTGCGCTCGCTGGAGGCAATCCGTGCCGAGTTGCTGGCGGCCCTGCCGGCGCCGGTCCAGGGGCCGCAGTCGGCCCTGGCCGGCAAGACGGTGGTGTTGACGGGCAGCCTGCCCAGCCTCGGCCGCGATGAGGCCAAGGAACTGCTCGAAGCCGCCGGTGCCAAGGTGACCGGGTCGGTCAGCAAGAAGACCGACTATGTGGTGGCCGGCGCCGATGCCGGCAGCAAGCTGGACAAGGCCAGGACCCTGGGCGTGGCCGTGCTCGACGAGGCGGCCATGCTGGCGTTGCTGGCCGCCACGGCCCCGACGAAGGAAGAGAGCCCATGACCGTGCACACCATCCTCAAGATGGGCGACCCGCGCCTGCTGCGCGTCGCCCAACCTGTGGCCCGATTCGACACCGATGACTTGCACCTCCTGGTGCGGGACCTTTTCGAGACCATGCTGGCGGTGAATGGCGCGGGGCTGGCCGCACCCCAGATCGGCGTGGACCTGCAACTGGTGGTCTTCGGCACCGGGCAGGCCAATCCGCGCTACCCCGAGGCCCCGCCGGTGCCGCGCACCGTGCTCTGCAACCCGGTGCTCACGCCGCTGTCGGACGAGGATGAGTCGGGTTGGGAGGGCTGTCTCTCGGTGCCCGGCCTGCGCGGGCTGGTGCCGCGTTGGAGGCGTCTGCGCTACACCGGTTTCGATCCCTATGGCGATCCGATCGATCGCAGCGTGGAAGGTTTTCACGCCCGCGTGGTGCAGCACGAATGTGATCACCTCATCGGCAAGCTCTACCCGATGCGGGTGCGGGATTTCAGCCAGTTCGGCTTCACCGAGGTGCTGTTTCCCGAGTTGGCCGCCCAGCCGGACGCTGACGACTGAGCAGCCGTCGGGCGCAGCGCCGACGCCCGTGCCATTCCTGGCGAACCTCGAGGGCGCATCAGTCGGTATGGATGCCGGCGGTCTTCACCAATTGGGCATAGCGGACGAACTCGCTGCTGACCTGGCGCTGGAAGTCGGTCGGGCTCTGGCGGCTCACCTCGATGCCCTGACTGGCCAGCTCCCGCTGTGCCGCAGGCGTCTGGAGCGTCCGGCGCACATCACCGGCAATGCGGTCGAGCACCGCCGGCGGCGTGCCTGCCGGCGCGAACAGCCCGAACCAGGCGCCGGCCCGGAAACCCTTGAAGGTTTCAGCCACCGTCGGGACCCCGGGCAGCAGGGCGCTGCGTTGCTCGCCGGAGGTGGCCAGCGCCACCAGACGGCCGCTGCGGATCAGGGGCAGGGCCGGCCCGATGGCGATGAACATGGCGTCGACCTGACCACCGGCCACGTCCTGCAGGGCCAACGGCCCTCCGCGGTAGGGAATGTGGGTGGCGAAGAAGCCGGCACGCTGTTTCAGCAGCTCCATGGCGAACTGCAGCGGGCTGCCGTTGCCGGCCGACGCATAGTTGAAGCGGCCGGGTTGGGCCTGCGCGGCATGGACGAAGTCGCCGATGCTGCGCCAGCCGGTGCCGGGGTGGGTGACCAGCACGAAATCGATCTGCCCCAGGGCTGCCACCGGGATCAGGCTGTGCTGGGCGTCGTAGGGCAGCTTCTGCAACTGGGGCAGGATGGTGATCGGGCCGTCACCGCCGACCAGCAGGTTGTAGCCGTCGGCTGGCGCCTGGGCCACGGTCTCGGCCGCCACGATGCCGGCTGCCGCGCTGCGGTTGTCCACCACCGCGCCGGCCTTCCAGGCGTCGCCGACGTGGCCGGCCAGGTAGCGGGCCAGCAGGTCCGGGGCGCTGCCGGGATTGTTGTGCACGATCAGGTGGACCGGGCGATGGGGGTAGGCCTGGGCCGATGCCGGCGCAGCGCACAACAGGCCGGCCATCAGGGCGAGCAGGGACCACAGGGCATTCATGGCAGAGGCAGGGGATCGCAGGGAGGGAAGCAGGCCGCGATTGTGGGCCTGCCCGACCTTCAGCCCAACCATTGATTTTTCAGATGCATATGGGCCGCAGTCATATGGCGGCCCAACCAGCCGCCGACCCCACGGCGGGCGCCCCGAGGGGGTCAGCGGATGTCGATCTGGTGGATGTCGAAGCGACCCCGGCGGCGGTCGGCGAAATAGCACTCCAGGGTTTCCTTGACGGTGCGGAAGGCGATCTCGTCCCAGGGCACCTCGTCCTCCGAGAACAGCCGGGCCTCGAGCGTCTCGTGCCCGGGCGCGAAGCTGTCGCTCAGCAGTCGGGCGCGGTAGAACACATGCACCTGCCCGACCCGCACCACGTTGAGCAGGCTGAACAGGCCTTCGAGTTCGAACAGGGCGCCGGCCTCTTCGGTGGTCTCGCGCGCTGCGCCCTCGGCCAGGGATTCCTCGAGTTCCATGAAGCCGGCGGGCAGGGTCCATTTGCCCCAGCGGGGTTCGATGTTGCGCTTGCACAGCAGGACCCGATCACCAAGATAGGGCACCGTGCCCACCACGTTCAAGGGGTTCTCGTAGTGGATGGTGTGGCAGCTCGGACAGACTGCACGCTGCTTGGTGTCGCCATCGTCGGGGATGCGGTAGACGACGGCGCTGCCGCAGTTGCGGCAATGTCGGATGGGGCTGCGAAACGTCATGGCCTCAGTGTACGGGCAAGCGGGGGCCCGCTGCAGGGGGCGGGCCTTGCCTGGATCAGGCTTCTCAGGCTTGCTGCGGTTCGCCCCGTCGCTGGCGCCGTGCCTGCAGCGCGGCGGCCCAGCGGGCCTTCGACTCGGGGTAGATCAGGGATTCTTCGAGCGCGATGTGGTCCTTGCACAACTGCAGGAACACATCGGCATAGTGCTGGAATTCGGCCTGGTCCTGCCAGAGGTTGCCCGAGGCGATGGCGCGCAACTGGGGGGCCAGTTCGAGCCAGTTCTCCTCGATCCAGCCGTGGTCCTGCTGCAGGGTCCTGACGGTGTCGACCAGCTCGGCGTTGGGGCTGGCCAGCAGCGGGGGGAAGACGCTGCGCTCTTCTTCGGCATGGTGTTCCCTCGAGGTGCTTGAGAAGAATGCCTCGATGGCGCCTGCCTGTTGCCGGGCCTCCTCATCGACCCCCGCCGCTTCGATGTGCCGGATCAGCCGTGCCAGGGCATTGAGCTGACTGGCGATCTGCTGGTGACAGGCATCCAGAGCCTCGAAATCGACGGGGATTGTCGCGCTGGTCATGAAGTTCTCCGCAAGGGTGGGTGGAGACTTCATCCTAGAAGGCCTGCCTGCAGCCGGATTTAAGCCAAGTCAAGTTCAGGTCAGGAAGCCGTTGCCAAGGCCCCGGCACGGGCGGTCGGGGATGCCGGCCGCCCTGCGCCGGACCTCATTCGACGCGGATGCTCAGCGCCGGCAGGCCGCCGACCCCGCCTTCGAGCAGGTCGCCGCGCACCACAGCCGCCACACCTTCGGGGGTGCCGGTGTAGATGAGGTCGCCGGGTGCGAGCTCCCAGGCGCGAGACAGGTGTTCAATGGTCTCGCCGATGTTCCAGATCAGCTTGGACACATTGCTGGACTGGCGGGTCTGGCCATTGACCTTCAACCAGATGTCGGCCTGGGCCACCTCGCCGGCCTGCGCCGCCGGGACGATGGGGCCGATCGGGGCCGCGTGGTCGAAGCCCTTGCCGATGCACCAGGGGCGGCCCTGCTTCTTCATCTCGTTTTGCAGGTCGCGCCGGGTCATGTCGAGGCCGACGGCGTAGCCGTAGATGTGCCGGGCGGCATCGGCCGCTGCGATGTCGCGTCCGCCCTGGCCGATGGCCACCACCAGCTCGATCTCATGGTGGAAGTTCTCGGTCAGACTGGGGTAGGGCAGGCGGCCGGTGCTGCCGGCCTCCACCACCACGATCGCGTCTGCAGGCTTGAGGAAGAAGAAGGGCGGCTCGCGACCGGTGAAGCCCATTTCCTTGGCGTGCTCTTCATAGTTGCGGCCGACACAGTAGATGCGGCGCACCGGAAAGCGGTCGCTGGTGCCCAGCACCGGGACGCTGACCGCCGGGACGGCGGGAATGACGTAGCTCATGGAGACCTTTCGATGGTGTGGGGGTGGTCGGGCAGGCTCAGGCGAGTGCGGAGGCGCTCACCAGATTGAAGTGTTCGACGTTCGGCGGCCCGGCGAAGAACGGGCCGACGATGGCGCGCCATTGGGCAAACAGCGGCGACTCGCGAAAGCCGACCGTGTGGTCTTCCAGCGTCGCCCAGGAGATCTGCAGCACATAGCGTTCTGGCGACTCGATGCCCCGGTTCACGCTGTAGCCGAGAAAGCCCTTGGCCTGCGAGACGACCGTGCGCACACCGCGCTCGATGGCTTCGTCGAAGGCGGCCTGTTGGCCGGGCTGGATGCGGATGTCGGCAAGCTCAAGAATCATGGGGTTCTTTCGTGGGAGGTCGGCTGTGCTGGTTGCAAAATGTTGCGGCGACAGTCTACCGTCAGCCCATATCCTCTGCAGCCATGAAACTTTTCAACTACTTCCGATCGTCGGCTTCCTTCCGGGTGCGCATCGCCCTGAACCTCAAGGGGCTGTCTTACGACTACCAGCCGGTCCATCTGGTCAAGGGTGAGCAGCGCGCGCCCGACTACACCCGTCTGGTGCCCGATGGGCTGGTGCCGATGCTGGAGGTCGACGGGGCCCATCTGACGCAGTCGATGGCGATCATCGAGTACCTGGACGAATGCCATCCGCAACCGCCCCTGCTGCCGGCCGATGCGCTGGGGCGCGCCCGGGTGCGGGCGCTGGCGCAGTCGATCGCCTGCGAGATCCACCCGATCAACAACCTGCGGGTGCTGCAGTACCTCAGCCGCGAGCTCAAGGTCAGCGACGAGGCCAAGAATGCCTGGTATGCCCACTGGGTCCGTCAAGGCCTGGAAAGCTTCGAGCTGCAACTGCAGGCACAGGCGCAGACGCCGAGCCGCTTCTGCCATGGCGAGCAGCCCACCCTGGCCGATTGCTGCCTGGTGCCCCAGATCTTCAATGCCCAGCGTTTCAAGGTCGATCTGGCGGGACTGGACCGGACCATGGCGGTGTTCGAGTCCTGCATGGCCCTGCCAGCCTTCCAGCAGGCCCAACCCTCTGCATGCCCGGACTGCGATGCCTGATCCACGCAAGGGTTCGGCATGGCTGGAGCCCGACTGGCCGGCGCCCAAGGGCGTCGGCGCCCTGTTCACCCGGCGCCTGGGCGGCGTCAGTCAGCCCCCCTGGGATTCGCTGAACCTCGGAGCCCATGTGGGCGACCAGCCGGCCGATGTGGCCTGCAACCGGGCCACCCTGCAGGCCGAGGTGCGGCGTCGGGGCGGCGGTGATCTGCTGTTCCTGAACCAGGTCCATGGCACCGACATCCTGGCCGTCGACCGGGCCGACAGCCTGCCCCAGGGGGCCGAGGCGGACGGCGCCAGCACCACGCTGCGCCGGCTGGCGCTGGTCATGATGGTGGCCGATTGCCTGCCGGTGTTGTTCTGCGACACCGGCGGCCGGCGGGTGGCTGCTGCCCACGCAGGCTGGCGGGGCCTGGCGGGCCGGGGCGGCCGGGGCGTGCTCGAATCGGCGCTGTCAGGCTTTGTGCAGGCCGGAATCCCCGCCTCGCAGGTGCTGGCCTGGCTGGGGCCCTGCATCGGACCCGAGGCCTTCGAGGTCGGCGAGGAGGTGCGGCTGGCCTTTGTGGACGGCGATACGCAGGCTGCAACGCACTTCAGTCCCTTGGCCGGCGGCAAATGGCTGGCCCATCTGTCGGGTCTGGCGCGGCATCGGTTGGCGCGGCTGGGTGTCAGCGGGCTGTATGGCAACGATGGCACAAAGCCGTGGTGCACCCATGGCAATCCCGACCTATTCTTTTCCCATCGGCGCGACGCCGCCCGGCTCGGCAGCACCGGACGCATGGCGGCCAGCATCTGGCTGGCCTGAGTCTTGCGTCTGCTGCTGGATGCAGCGCCATTCCTCCGCTTCTCGGGCCTTGCGTGATCTTCGTCGCGCCGGGGCCCCCATCAGGTAAAGCACTACTGACATGGGCAGCAATCCATAGAGTACAAAGGTGACGAGCGCTCCCAACAACGTGCCATTGCTGTTGGTGGCTTCCGCAACCGCCATCATGAGGGCGACATACATCCATGCGATAAAGACAAGAACCATGTTGTTTTTTTGAAGAAGCAGCTTCGTTGCTTTGCCGGGGGGATCCCACGAGAATAAGGGATAACCCTAGATTGATGAACCGGACCGTCCATGAGGAGACAACATGAATTCTGAAGCACCTTGGGGCCCCGCGTCCCAGGCATTCCAACAGATCTTTGGTGAGGGCTGGACCAAGGCCCTGCAGTCCTTCCAGCAACTGGATCTGGGGCAGGCCGGCTCTGTCGGCGCCAGCCCGCAGCCCCTGGCCTTCGACCAGGACCGGATCAAGGAAGTGCAGCAGCGCTACCTGCAGGAAGCCTCCGAACTCTGGAACGCCGGCCTGCAGGGGCAGGCGCCGGTCCGCGACAAGCGATTCGCAGCCGAAGCGTGGAACCACAATCCTCTGGCAAGCTTCACGGCGGCCATCTATCTGCTCAACAGCAAGACCCTGATGGGCCTGGCCGAAGCCGTGCAGGCAGACGACAAGACCCGGGCGCGGATCCGTTTCGCCGTCGAGCAATGGGCGGCGGCCGCCTCGCCGAGCAATTACATGGCCCTCAATGTCGATGCCCAGAAGAAGGCCATCGACTCGAAAGGCGAGAGCATCGCCAAGGGCCTGCAGAACCTGCTGGGCGACCTGCGCCAGGGTCACATGAGCCAGACCGACGAAAGCCTGTTCGAGGTCGGCCGCAATGTGGCCACCACCGAAGGCGCGGTGGTGTTCGAGAACGAACTGTTCCAACTGATCGAATACAAGCCCCTGACGGCCAAGGTCTATGAACGGCCCTTCCTGCTGATCCCGCCCTGCATCAACAAGTACTACATCCTGGATCTGCAGCCCGACAACTCGCTGATCCGCTATGCCGTCGAGCAGGGGCACCATACCTTCGTGGTGAGCTGGCGCAACCCCGACGAGTCGCTCTCGCACAAGACCTGGGACGACTACATCGAGGATGCCGCCATCCTGGCCATCCACACCGTGCAGGCCATCACCGGCGCCGAGACCATCAATGCGCTCGGCTTCTGTGTCGGCGGCACCATCCTGGGCACTGCGCTCGCCGTGCTGGCGGCCCGTGGTGAAGAGCCCGTGGCATCGGCCACCTTCCTGACGACCTTCCTCGATTTCTCCGACACCGGGGTGCTCGATCTGTTCATCGACGACGCCTTTGTGCGCTTCCGCGAGATGCAGATGGGGCAGGGCGGTCTGCTCAAGGGCCAGGAACTGGCCTCCACCTTCAGCTTCCTGCGGCCCAACGACCTGGTCTGGAACTATGTGGTGGGCAACTACCTCAAGGGCGAGACCCCGCCGGCCTTCGACCTGCTCTACTGGAACAGCGACTCGACCAACCTGCCGGGGCCCTTCTATGCCTGGTATCTGCGCAACACCTATTTCGAGAACAACCTCGTCAAGCCGGGCAAGGCGATCGTGTGCGGTCAGCCGGTGGATCTGGGCAAGGTGAAGATCCCGGTCTACCTCTATGGCTCCCGCGAGGACCACATCGTTCCCATCGGCGGCGCCTATGCCTCCACTCGTCACCTGCCGGGCAAGAAGCGCTTTGTGATGGGGGCCTCGGGCCACATCGCCGGCGTGATCAATGCCCCGGCGAAGAACAAGCGCAGCCATTGGATCCGCAGCGATGGCAAGCTGCCCGCCACCCATGCCGAATGGCTGTCGGGCGCCCAGGAACACCCGGGCAGTTGGTGGACCGATTGGTCGAACTGGCTGGCCTCCCAGGCGGGCAAGCTGGTGGCCGCGCCCAAGACCTATGGCAAGGGCCGCTACAAGGCCATCGAGCCGGCACCGGGTCGGTACGTCAAACAGAAAGCCTGACAGACAAGCTTTTACAAATTGAGGCGAATCCAGGCGGTAGAGTGTGGGCAGGAATGCCTTGCAAACCGTCTGCGCCGATAGAGCAGATCGAAATACAACCTCTGGAGCACCTATGGAAGATATCGTCATCGTTTCCGCCGCACGCACGGCCATCGGCAAATTTGGCGGCAGCCTGTCCAAAGTGGCGGCGCCCGAATTGGGCGCGATCGTGATTCGCGAAGTGCTGGCCCGGACCGGCCTGGCCGCCGACCAGATCGGCGAAGTGATCCTGGGCCAGGTGCTGGCGGCCGGTGCGGGTCAGAACCCGGCCCGCCAGGCCGTCATCAAGAGCGGCTTCGACAAGCAGACCCCGGGTCTGACGATCAATGCGGTGTGTGGCTCGGGCCTGAAGGCCGTGATGCTGGCGGCCCAGGCTGTGGCCACGGGCGACAGCGACATCGTGATCGCCGGCGGCCAGGAGAACATGAGCGCCTCGCCGCACGTGCTGCCGGGTTCGCGCGACGGCCAGCGCATGGGCGACTGGAAGCTGGTCGACACCATGATCGTCGACGGCCTGTGGGATGTCTACAACCAATACCACATGGGCATCACCGCCGAGAACGTGGCCAAGAAGTACGGCATCACCCGTGAGCAGCAGGATGCCCTGGCTCTGGCTTCGCAGACCAAGGCGGCCGCTGCCCAGGAGGCCGGTCGCTTCAAGGACGAGATCGTTCCGGTCACGATTCCCCAGAAGAAGGGCGATCCCCTGGTCTTTGACACCGACGAGTTCATCAACCGCAAGACCAACGCCGATGCATTGGCAGGTCTTCGTCCCGCCTTCGACAAGGCCGGCAGCGTGACGGCGGGCAATGCCTCCGGCATCAATGATGGCGCTGCGGCCGTCATGGTGATGTCGGCATCGCGTGCGGCCAGCCTGGGCCTGAAGCCCCTGGGGCGCATTGCGAGCTATGCCACCTCAGGCCTGGATCCGGCCTACATGGGCATGGGCCCGGTTCCCGCATCCACCAAGGCCCTGCGCCGTGCAGGCTGGACCTCGGCCGATCTCGACCTGCTCGAAATCAATGAGGCGTTCGCCGCCCAGGCCTGCGCGGTCAACCAGGAAATGGGTTGGGACACCAGCAAGGTCAACGTCAACGGCGGTGCGATCGCGCTGGGCCATCCGATCGGCGCGTCCGGTTGCCGGATCCTGGTGACCCTGTTGCATGAAATGCAGCGCCGTGATGCCAAGAAGGGCATCGCGTCGCTGTGCATCGGTGGCGGCATGGGAGTTGCCCTAACCATCGAGCGTTGAATTGCCATTGAGAATGGCATGGGGACCTGAGGGTCCGGAATGCTTTTCTGGTCCGAAGGATCCTGAAGCCCCTGTCTGACAGGGGCTCGAAATCAGGCGTAACTGCTATTGAATGAATAGCGAAAACATAATCAGGAGCATTTCATGAGTCAAAAAGTAGCGTACGTCACCGGCGGCATGGGCGGCATCGGAACCGCCATCTGCCAACGCCTGCACAAAGAAGGTTTCAAGGTCGTGGCCGGCTGTGGCCCCACCCGGGACTTCAACAAATGGCTGGCCGAGCAGTCTGCTCTGGGCTACACCTTCTATGCCTCCGTCGGCAACGTGGGTGACTGGGACTCCACCGTCGAGGCCTTCGGCAAGGCCAAGGCCGAGCATGGCAGCATCGATGTGCTGGTCAACAATGCCGGCATCACCCGTGACCGCATGTTCCTCAAGATGACCCGCGAGGATTGGGATGCGGTCATCGAGACCAATCTCAACAGCATGTTCAACGTGACCAAGCAGGTGGTCGGTGACATGGTTGAAAAAGGTTGGGGCCGGATCGTCAACATCTCGTCGGTGAACGGCGAAAAGGGTCAGGCCGGACAGACCAATTATTCGGCTGCCAAGGCCGGCATGCATGGCTTCACGATGGCGTTGGCCCAGGAGCTGGCGACCAAGGGCGTGACCGTCAATACCGTGAGCCCCGGCTACATCGGGACCGACATGGTCAAGGCCATCCGCCCGGATGTGCTGGACAAGATCGTGGGCACGATTCCGGTCAAGCGCCTCGGTGAGCCCAGCGAAATCGCCTCCATCATCGCCTGGCTCGCGTCGGACGAAGGTGGCTATTCCACCGGCGCCGATTTCTCGGTGAATGGTGGCTTGCACATGGGCTGATTTGTCAGCAGACTGAACAGAACCCCGCCTCGGCGGGGTTTTTTTTGCTTCCACGTATGCGATGGCCCTGACCGGCGGAACTGTGGCGCATCGTCTGATTCACAAAGCGGATACATCATCTTGCAAAGCTGACACGTCGACGACGCGTCTTTCCTGTGGGCTGAAGCCGGAGCCTGCTGGATGGCGGCCCTGGCGATGGTCGAAGGGCTTGCATCCAAAACCACCAGGAGGACCCGATTCCATGCCGCACAGCGTTTCATTGATCAGCACCATCGCCGTCGGGTTGGGACTCTCGCTGATCCTCGGCTTCATCGCCACCCGCCTGCGCCTGCCGGCGCTGGTGGGCTACCTGGTCACCGGAATGATCTGCGGGCCGTTCACCCCCGGCTTTGTCGCCGATGCCGAGATCGCCTCGCAACTGGCAGAGATCGGCATCATGCTCTTGATGTTTGGCGTCGGTCTGCATTTCTCGTTCAAGGATCTGTTGGCGGTCCGTCGTGTGGCTGTGCCCGGCGCCTTGGTGCAGATGGCGGTGGCGACCCTGCTGGGCATGGGTTTGGCCTGGTCCTGGGGTTGGGCACCAGGACCGTCCCTGATGCTGGGATTGGCCTTGTCGGTGGCCAGCACGGTGGTGCTGTTGCGCGCCTTGGAATCGCTCGGCCTGATGCAATCATTTGCCGGACAGGCTGCGGTCGGCTGGTTGGTGGTGGAAGACATTTCCATGGTGCTGGTGTTGGTCATGCTCCCGCCCCTGGCGGGCGCATTGGGGGGGCATCTGGATGCCGGCCTGGCCGGCCAGTCGCTGTGGATGTCCCTGGGCAAGACCCTGCTGCAGGTCGGACTGTTTGTGCTGGTGATGATGGTCTTGGGGCGCCGTCTGTTTCCGTGGCTGCTGCTGCAGGTCCACAGAACCGGGTCGCGTGAGCTGTTCACCTTGTGCGTGGTCGCAGGCGCGCTGAGCATCGCCTATGCTTCTGCCGCGCTGTTCGGGGTGTCCTTCGCCCTGGGGGCCTTCTTTGCAGGCATGGTGATGCGCGAATCCGAATTCAGTCATCGTGCGGCTGAAGAATCGCTGCCTTTGCGCGACGCATTTGCGGTGCTGTTTTTCATGTCGGTCGGCATGCTGTTCGACCCCCAGGTGCTGTTGACCCGGCCGCTGCAGGTGCTTGCCGTCGTGATGGTGATCATGCTGGGCAAGACCTTGGCGGCGGCGGTCCTCATGTTGGGTTTTCGCTACCGACTGGGGCTGGCCTTGACCCTGGCGGCCAGTCTCGCGCAGATCGGCGAGTTCTCTTTCATTCTCGTGGGCCTGGGGCGCAGCCTGGGCTTGCTGCCAGCGGAGGGGCAGAGTCTGGTGGTGGCCGGTGCCCTGTTTTCGATTGCCTTGAACCCGTTTCTTTTCCACGGCGTCGAGCCCCTGCGCCGCTGGCTGTGCCTGCACTGCGCATGGGCCCGTCGCCTTGATGACGAAAGCCGACGTTCAGACTGATGGCGCTGCGGATGCCATTCCTGGATGGCCGTCGATGAATTCTTGGCCAGGCGGCGGCGCTTGAAATCCGTGTGACGATGTTCACAATGTTGCGAACACAGTGACTGTGTAATCAATCTTTACATCACCGAAGCCATCGTCGAGGCGGGTCGAGCGTTACATATACAGGCCAGTTAGTACAAGGAGTATCCAAATGCCTGATTCCCAATTTCGTCTGCTCTCGTCCGGCGCCCGCAAGGTCCGGGCACTTGCCGCCCCTCTGGTGGCCTTGGCCCTGATGGCAGGTGGTGCAGCCCATGCCCAGGCCTATATCAACCTCACTGCCGGTGGCGCATTCGCTCCCGGTGTCTATGGACAGATCTCCATCGGAAACAATCCCCCGCCTCCGGTGATCAATGCCCAGCCCGTGATCGTGGGTCAGCCGGTGATCGGTGCGCCCATCATGTATCTCAATGTGCCTGTGGAACAGTCGCATGACTGGGCACGTTACTGTGGCCGCTACAACGCCTGCGGCCGCCCGGTGCATTTTGTCCGCGTCGACCCCCGCGAGCCGTGGTGGGATCATCACAACGAGCATCTGCGCGGCGAGGACCATTACCGGCATGAAGAAGAGCACTATCGCCATGACGAAGACCATCGTCGCCATGATGATGACCATCGTCATTGAACCCGAGGTTCGCCCATGGATTGAGGGGCAGGGGCCCTGCCACGGTCTGTGAGCTGATGGCAGGGGCAGCCGTTTGAGAAGTTCTGGGTGAACTTCAGAAAAAACGGGTTCCAGCGAAAACCGCTGGAACCCGCATGGATGGTGGTCGGAGCGGCGGGATTCGAACTCGCGACCCTCTGCTCCCAAAGCAGATGCGCTACCAGACTGCGCTACGCTCCGACAAGCCGCTATTGTAGCCTGACTTCGGAACCATTCCGGGTGGATCAGGCGCTGAATGCGGGGGGCAATCTAGAGATTGGCGTCTTTCAGGGTTGCAATGAAGGTCTGCATGGATCGCAGACGACGGGGCCGGGCAAGGCGAGGTGTGCTGTCAGCGCTGGCTGAGCATGGGTGTCCCCACCAGGCCGAGATCGTCCAGTCGGTCGGACAGGAAGAAGAACTGGTCGGCGCCCATGGCCGTGACCTTTCGATAGATCACCCCATGCAGGTTCCTGATGGCCATCCGGTAAGGAAGATGGCGCCTTGCCTTCCTCTTTCGTGCCTCATTGATGAGCTTGATGATTTCTGCATCGTCAGGCAGGGGCTCCACCCCTGGTACCAGCACCGTCCACATGCCTGCTCCCAAGAATCTGTGCGCGGATTCTCCTCGTTTTGGGAGATGGATGATTGTGTACTTTGTCACACAGGCGGCGGCAACGGCGTGGTCAACGCAACAAGGTTGATTTGCCGAACAGACTCTCCAGGAATTCGACCATGACTTCGGCGGTGCCGTTGCGTACATCGCAGGCAGGATTGAGTTCCATGACATCGAGTGAACCCAGGCGGCCCGTGTCGGCGATCATTTCCATGCACAACTGGGTCTCGCGGTAGGTGGGGCCTCCACGCACCGCCGTGCCGACGCCCGGCGCGATGGCGGGATCCAGAAAATCGACGTCGAAGCTGACGTGCAGGTGGGTGTCTTCGTCGAGGTCTCTGAGCGCTTGCTCCATGGTCAGGCGCATGCCGTTCTCATCGATGTGGCGCATGTCGTAGACACAGAGGTTCAAGGCCTTGAGGTGGCGACGCTCGCCGGCATCCACACTGCGGATGCCGATCTGGCGAAGCATGTGTGGGCTGAGGGCAGGCCGGTCCTCGGGGCCGATGCGCCCGAGCGTTGTCGGTCCGTGCCCCAGCAGGCAGGCCACGGGCATGCCATGGAGATTGCCCGAGGGGGTGGTCCGGCTGGTGTTGGCATCTGCATGGGCGTCCAGCCAGAGAACGATCAGTTTGCGGCCCCGGTCGGCGCAGTGGCTCGCCACGGCACTGATCGACCCGATGGCCAGACAATGATCTCCCCCCATGAGCAGGGGCAGGCGCTGCAGCTTCAAGGCCTCACCCACGGCGTCGCGGACCAGCCGGTTCCAGGCCACGGCCTGGTCCAGGTGGCGCAGGCCCTGTTCAGGCGGAAGCCAGGGGTTGGCCGGTCCCGCGAGGTTGCCGCTGTCCAAGACCTGGAGGCCCTGGCGCTCCAGCGAAGCCTGCAGTTGGGCAATGCGCAGGGCTTCGGGTCCCATCGAGCTGCCTCGCATCGAGGCGCCGATGTCGGTCGGGGCGCCGATGATCTGTATGGTCTTCATGCTTGCACCCCCAGTCTGGGTCGGATGGCCGTGGTCTTCGCCGGATCCCGCATTGTGCCTGTGCATCGAGCCCGGTTCAGCGTGGAGACAGATGAATGCCCGCCAGCATGCAGCGCACCGAGCCGCCCGCCATTTCGATGGTCGGAATGTGCAGCGGCAGCAGCCGGGCGCTGCGCTCGATCACCGCGATCTGTTGCGGACGCAGGCTGTCGGCGGCCCGTTCGGAGAGGGCGAGCAGACGACCGTTGTCGCCGGACAATTCCAGTGTGTTGCCGGCAAATTGGGCGATTTGAGTCTTGTCCAGTGCAATGACCTCGCGCCCGGACTGATGCAATCGCTGGGCCACCTGGTCCGCCCGGCCAGGGTCATCGAACAGATCGAAGCCGACCATTGCAAACTCGGTTCCGACCGACATCAGGACGTTGGTGTGGTAGACCGGGCGGCCCTGTTCGTCGGCGGTGCTGAATTCCATGGGTTCGAAATTGAAATGGGTGCTGAACCGTTCCAGTGCCACCGGATGGGCCCGGTTGGAGCGGGCGGTGTAGGCGACCCGTTCGATGTGGTCGAGCACCATGGCCCCCGTCCCCTCGAGGTACAGCCGGTCCTGCTCCAGACCCGAATAGTCGATGACGTCCTGGACCCGGTAGTGGGTCTTGAGCAGCTCGATGACATCGGCGCGGCGCTCTCGGCGTCGGTTGGGCGAGTACATCGGGTAAATCGCCACATGCCCGCCGGCGTGGGTGGAGAACCAGTTGTTGGGAAAGACCGAGTCCGGCGTGTCATGTTCTCCTTCGTCTTCGAACAGATGGACCCGTACGCCTTGCGCCTGCAACTGGCGGGCAGCCGCTCCGGCCTCGTCTCGGGCTTGGGCCGCCACGGCTTGTGCTGCCCCAGGTGTTGCAGCGCTTTGAAAATGGTTGTCGCCAGCGGTCTGCGGGTTGGGGCAGAAGCGGTGGGGGCGGATCATGACCACGGCGCCTGGCGCCTGGACGGATCGGTGTGTGACACGGGGCATCGTCGGGGCCTCAGGCGACACGCCGGATCTGCGCACGCAGGGGTGCCGGGCAGGTATGGCGGAAGAGATCCTTGGGGTCGTCCGTGCCGGGCACCAGTTCGACCTCGACACCCAGTCGGCGCTCTTCAGCCTGCTTGAGCACGTAGCGCAGGGTGGAATAGTCCTCGAGCGCAAATCCGACCGAATCGAAAACGGTCACCTGCTCCGGCTGCTGGCGGCCAGCCACGCTGCCCTGCAGCACACGCCACAGGTCGACGACCGGAAAGTCGGCCGGGAGCTGCTGGATATCTCCTTCGATGCGTGTCTGTGGCTCATATTCGACGAACACCCGTGCGGCGCGAAGCACATCGGCATGGAGCTCGGTCTTGCCGGGGCAGTCGCCGCCCACCGCATTGAAATGCATGCCGGGTTCGACCATGTCGGGGGTGATGATGGTGGCCAATGTCTTGTCGGCGGTGATGGTGGTGACGATATCGGCCCCGCGCACGGCCTTCGCAGCCGACTCGCAGCGGACCAGGCGCAGGTCGGGATAGGGCGCGAGGTTACGGATCAGTTTGTCGGTGGCCCGTGGATCGACGTCGTAGAGCGCGATCTCGCGGATGCCCAGGTGGGTGTGGAAGGCCAGCGCCTGGAACTCGCTTTGCGCGCCATTGCCGATCAGGGCCATGCGCTGCGCTCCGGGGCGGGCCAGGACGCGCGCGGCCATCAATGAAGTGGCCGCCGTGCGCAGGGCCGTGGCCACGGTGAGTTCGGACAGCAGGACCGGAAAGCCCGTGTCGACCTGGGCCAGCACACCGAAGGCCATGACGGTGTAGAGCCCATGGGCGGTGTTGCGCGGATGGCCGTTGACATACTTGAAGGCGTAGCGGTGCGCATCGGAGACGGGCATGAGTTCGATCACGCCGATGGCCGAGTGGTTGGCGACCCGGGGGGATTTGTCGAACTCCGGCCAGCGGATGAAGTCGGCTTCGATGGCGTCGGCCAGTTCGCCGATGAAGCGGGTGACACCGATCTCCTGGATCAGTGCGGACATGGTGGGAACGTCGATGAATTTGGTCATGGGAGTCTTTCTCGCTGCATGCCCTGAAGGATCCGGGCATGGAAGAAGTGTCCTGACCCGTGCTGCCAAAGTGAATAGACCATAGTGGTCAAAAAGCAAAATCAATGGCGCAGTTTGCTATTTATTCAGGAAGAAATGTAAGATTCTCAGATGGATGACACAGACCGGGAACTCTTGAGCCTGTTGCGGCATAACGCCCGCATGCCTGTCGTGGCCTTGGCCCGCAAGCTGCGTGTGGCCCGTGCCACGGTGCAGAACCGCATCGCCCGCCTGGAGGCCGATGGGGTCATCGTGGGCTACACCCTCCGGCTCAAACCGAATTCCGAAGGGCCTCGCATCCGGGCGATGATGAGTGTCGAGGTCGGTGGCAACCGCGAAGAAGAGGTGCGGCGGGTCCTGGCCGGGCATCCCAATGTGGTGGCCCTGCACACCACCAATGGGCGCTGGGACCTGATCGCCGAACTCAGCACCGACACCTTGGAAGCCTTTGACGGCGTGCTCAATGCCATCCGCCGCATCGACGGCATCGTGGCCACCGAAACCAGCATCCTGCTGTCGACCTACAAGATCTGAGAGCCCGTCAGTTGCTGCCCTGCTGTCTGCGAAGCATTTCTTCGATCATGGCGTTGAACTGGGCGGCGGTCTGCTGGCGCACGGCGGCGGGTCCCACCAGCGGCGGCAGCGGGGTCTGGGGTGTCACCTCGGCGTGGTAGTGCAGATGGGTGCCGCCTGACTCGGGTTCGAGCACCGTGGCGCTTTCCATCTTCTTCACATTGCCGCCAATCCCGTGCACCAGGATCTGGCGGAAGGGGTCGAGCTGGACTTCGCGGATGGAATCGAAATTCAAGGAGAACACGGCGTAGTGCGCGGCCCCGGTCTGCTTGATCTTCAGGTGGTTGCCGTCGCGCTCCAGCACTTCGCTGGCGCTCAGGTTGGGGACAAAGCGGGCCATGTGCTCGAAGTCGGTCAGCACCGCCCAGGCCTGACGCGGCGGGACCGGCGGGTGCATTTCCACATCGACGGTGAAGGCGTCTCCTGCGCGGACCACATGGACATCACTTTCGTCCAGAGGCGGCGTCTGGGCCCGGGCCGGGCCCGCGGACCAGCCGATCAGCAGGCTGGCGAGCAGGGGGAGGGAAGTCTTGCGGAGTCCTTGCATTGACAGTGTCGATGTGCCCGAATGGAGCCAAAGTGTGCCATGGGCGGGCGGTCAGGACCCCTCTCTGCTTCAAATCACCTGCTGCGCCAGGGCTGGCCCTGCCTGCGGCTGGTTCCGCAGGCCGATGGCCGTGACCGGCCGCCTCAGCCGTGGAAGCGCACCACCAGGGGCACGATGAGCAAGGCCACGATATTGATGATCTTGATCAACGGGTTCACTGCGGGTCCGGCGGTGTCCTTGTAGGGGTCACCCACGGTATCGCCGGTCACAGCGGCCTTGTGGGCGTCAGACCCTTTGCCACCATGGTGCCCGTCCTCGATGTATTTCTTGGCGTTGTCCCAGGCGCCGCCCCCGGTGCACATCGAGATGGCGACGAACAGCCCGGTCACGATGGTGCCCATCAGCAGGCCGCCCAGCGCCTTGGGGCCGAGGATCAATCCGACGAGGACCGGGGTGATGACGGGCAACAGCGAGGGCACCATCATTTCCTTGATGGCCGCACTGGTCAGCATGTCGACCGCGCGCCCGTACTCGGGTTTGCCCGATCCGTCCATGATGCCCTTGATGTCACGGAACTGGCGTCGCACTTCCTCGACCACGGCGCCGGCAGCGCGGCCCACGGCTTCCATGGCCATGGCCCCGAACAGGTAGGGGATCATGCCGCCGATGAAAAGGCCGACGATCACCAGCGGATCGGACAGGTCGAAACTGACGCTCTGACCGAAACTCTGCAGCTTGTGGGTGTAGTCGGCAAACAGCACCAGGGCGGCCAGTCCGGCCGATCCGATGGCGTAGCCCTTGGTCACGGCCTTGGTGGTGTTGCCCACGGCATCCAGCGGGTCGGTGATGTCGCGCACGCTGGGAGGCAATTCGGCCATTTCGGCGATGCCGCCGGCGTTGTCGGTGACCGGGCCGTAGGCATCCAGCGCGACCACGATGCCGGCCATGCTGAGCATGGCGGTGGCGGCGACCGCAATGCCATACAGGCCGCCCAGCGCATAGGCCGCGACGATGGCCGCACAGACGAACAGCACCGGCCAGGCGGTGGAACGCATGGAAACGCCGATGCCGGCAATGATGTTGGTGGCGTGGCCGGTGGTCGATGCCTGGGCCACATGTTGTACGGGGCTGTACTGGGTGCCGGTGTAGAACTCGGTGATCCACACCAGGGCGGCCGTCAGGACCAGGCCGACCGTGCAGGCCCCGAAAAGACGCATCTGGCTGCCGCTGGCGCTGATGGCGTTGTCCGGCAGCAGCCAGAGGGTCACGAAGTAGAAGGCGATCAGCGACAGCACGCCGGCCACGGCCAGACCTTTGTAAAGCGCCGGCATGACGTTCTTCATGCCGGGCGAGGCCTTGACGAAGAAACAGCCGACGATGGACGCCAGGATGGACACCGCGCCCAAGGCCAGCGGGTAGAGCACGGCATTCGTTGGCGCCGCGCTCACCGTCAGAGCCCCCAGCACCATGGTCGCGATCAGCGTCACTGCATAGGTCTCGAACAGGTCGGCGGCCATGCCGGCACAGTCGCCGACGTTGTCACCGACGTTGTCGGCGATGACGGCCGGGTTGCGCGGGTCGTCCTCGGGGATGCCGGCCTCCACCTTGCCCACCAGGTCGGCGCCGACATCGGCGCCCTTGGTGAAGATGCCGCCGCCCAGGCGGGCAAAGATCGAGATCAGCGAGGAGCCGAAGGCAAAACCGATCAGCGGGTTGAGTTGCTCTGCCAAGGGTTGGCTGCCCGCGCCCTGGGTGAGAAAGAGATAGAAGCCGGTGACACCGAGCAAGCCCAGCCCGACCACCAGCATGCCGGTGATGGCGCCGCCGCGGAAGGCCACGTCCAGCGCCGGGCCGATGCCGTGGGTGGCGGCCTGCGCGGTGCGCACATTGGCCCGGACCGACACGTTCATGCCGATGAAGCCGCAGGCGCCCGACAGCACGGCGCCCACCACAAAGCCCAGTGCGGTGGAAAAGTCCAGGAACAGGGCGATCAGGATCGCCAGGACCACGCCGACGATGCCGATGGTTTTGTATTGGCGGGCCAGGTAGGCCGCCGCTCCCGACTGGATCGCCTGGGCGATCTCCTGCATGCGGGCATTTCCCGCATCCTTGGCCAATATCCAGCTTCGCGCCCAGAATCCGTAGACCACGGCTGCGAAGCCACAGACCAGCGCCAGCAACAGCGCGGGGTTGTTCGTCATACTGTTTCTCCTCGGTGAATACGCTTGGAAGAGACACAACGCACCGGCCGTGTCTCCGCTGCGTTGCTTCCTCGCGGCGCCGAAGGGGCAGCGATTGGCCAACGCACGCAATATACGATGGATCGCCTGTTTGCACTGCTGCACCGCATCAAGCAAGGCTCACGAAAGTAAAATCTGAGCTAATCCGGCTGGGAACAGCCTGATCCCGCAGAAAACTTCTCAACCGACATCAAAATCAACATGGCTCTCGACAAAGTCACTCCTGGCAAGAATGCACCCGATGCTTTCAACGTGGTCATCGAAATCCCGATGAATGCCGAC
>JAFAMV010000215.1 GCA_019233055.1 Curvibacter sp. | reverse complement strand
CGAGGCCAATGGCGAGCTGAAGAACCCGGCCATCACGCTGTACACCTACAAGGACGGCAAGAAGACGCCTCTGAACTGAGTCGTCGGATGAACGCCGGCCTGCCTGGGCCGGCGGCCTGTCTGGAAAGCCACCTGCGGGTGGCTTTTGTTTTTTCTGCGCCGCCGTCGTCAGCGCTGGGGCGGCATGTCGCCGGGGCCGCCATGTTCGCCCGGCGGGTGGGGCGGTCGGCAGGCCACGGGACGGTTCTGCCCGTTGCCGTTGCCTGCCGCCTGGGGCATGGCCGGAGGCGTGAAGCAGCTGCCCGTCAGGGTTTCTCCGCGGCGCCCGACAAAGCTGCAGCTGTCGCCGACCGCCTTGCCCTTGCAGGCGGCCATGGCTTCGGGGGGCGGGCCGTGGCGCGGCGGCTCGGAGCTGCCTGGTGCGTTGGCGGGTGCGTTGCCGGCGCCGTTGCCCGGGGCTGGCTGGGCCTGGGCCCAGGAGGCCAGGCCCAGGACCAGGGCGGCGGCGAGGATGGATGCGGATGGGAGGGGCTTCAAAAGGATCTCCTGGGGTGATGCTGGGGGCAGCATGCCCGTCAACTGTGGACTGAGGATGGAGTCCGGGTTCCAGGCCGGTAAAGCGCCATGTCCGCGATGGCCTGCCTGGATCCCCGGTCCGCTTGAGAAATGACAAATAAGCTGCGCGTTTTTCTGGATTGGATATCATTTATATTGGATAAAATGATATCCATCGGAGCGTCCACAGGCCTCTGATGCTTCAAATTGTTTCGATTGGCCGGTATGCTGAAACCTGTTCACCGGGTGGGCCGGTCCTCGGTTCTGGAGGGAATCCATGCGTATCCGACAAGTGAATCTGAGCACCGTGGGGGACTGGCAGGCGCTGGAAGCCCTGCGGGATTTCCCACATCAACTGCTGCTGGTGTTCGGTGACAAGGTCTTCTTCGAGACCCCGGCCTTGCATGAAGAGCTGTGCAGGCGTTTCCCGGGGGCGACGATCCTGGGCTGCTCCACGGCGGGCGAGATCTCGGCACAGGGGGTGACCGATGGCAGCTGCGTGCTGACCGCGGTGCATTTCGAACACACCGCCCTGCGTCTGGCGAGCACCGGCTTGGCGGGCATGGAGGACTCCCGCGCGGCCGGTCGGCGGCTGGGTGAGGCACTCGCCGGCGCAGAACTGCAGGCGGTCCTGGTCTACGGACCGGGCGTGGCCGTCAACGGCAGTGCGCTGGTCGGCGGGCTGGAGGCCGCCCTGGACCATCGACGGCCGATCACCGGCGGGCTGGCGGGCGACGGCGGTGCCTTCGCCAGAACCTGGGTCATGCATCGGGATGCGGTCTCCGACCACGCGGTGGTGGCCCTGGGGCTCTACGGTCGGCACCTTCGGCTGGGCCATGGGTCCGCAGGCGGTTGGGTGCCCTTCGGGCCGGCCCGCCGCGTCACCCGCGCGCAGGGCAATGTGCTGTTCGAACTCGATGGCGAGGCGGCCTTGACCATCTACAAGCGCTATCTGGGCGAGCATGCGCGGGGTCTTCCAGGCTCCGGCCTGCTGTTCCCGTTCCTGATGGAAGATCCGGCCCAGGAGGGCGAGGGCCTGATCCGCACGATCCTGGCGATCAATGAGGCCGACGGCAGCCTGACCCTGGCTGGCGAGGTACGGCAGGACAGCTTTCTCAAGCTCATGCAGGCCAGCACCGACCGCCTCATCGATGGTGCCGAGCGGGCGGCCGAACTGGCCCGGGCCTCCTGGGCGCCGGAGTCGGCCGAACTGGCGATCCTGGTGAGTTGTGTCGGGCGCAAGATGATCATGGGCAACCAGGTCGATGAAGAGGTCGAGGCGGTGTCCGGCTTGCTGGGGCCGCGTGCGGTCCTCTGTGGTTTCTATTCGAACGGTGAGATCAGCCCGCTCGGGCGTGAGGGCGCCTGCCAACTGCACAACCAGACCATGACCATCACGGTGCTCGAGGAATCCCAGGAGCCGGCATGCACCGGGGACTGAAGCGCCAGCTCAAGCGTTGCCTGGGGCTGGACGATCCCGATGGGTTGACCTCGGCGCTCGACCGGCTGGCCCAGGAGGTCGCCGGCATCTCCCCGCAGGCCTCGGCGGTCCTGGCAGGACTGCCGGCCTTGCTGACCCAGGTCGAGGCGTCCTACGGCCAATATGAGCGCGACCTGGAGCTGCGCATGCGCAGCCTGATGCTGAGTTCGGAGGAGATGCGCGAGGTCAATGACCGCCTGCGCGGCGAGCTGCAGGCGCAGGACCGTGCCATGGCCTCTTTGAAGGAGACGGTCCGCAACCTGCTGCCGACGGGTGAGGCGTCGGCGGTCCAGGGCGCCTACGGCCTGGAGGCGCTGTCGGGGCTGCTGTCGGGCCTGGTGGCCGAACGCGAGCGCAGCCGCCGTGAGCTCGATGAGCATCAGTTTGCCGTGGACCAGCATGCCATCGTCAGTGTGACCGATGCCGAGGGGCGCATCACCTATGCCAACGACAAGTTCTGCGACATCACCGGCTACACCCGCGAGGAGCTGCTGGGCAGCAACCATCGCCTGCTGAATGCAGGCGTCCATCCCAAGGCCTTCTTCGAGAAGCTCTGGCGCACCGTGCTGGCGGGCGAGGTCTGGAAGGGTGAGATCTGCAACCGCTCCCGCGATGGTTCGCTGCATTGGCTGGACCAGACCATCGTGCCCACCCTCGATGCCCAGGGCCGGCCGTTCCGCTTCATCTCGATCCGCACCGACATCACCCACCGCAAGCAGGTCGAGCAGTCGTTGGCGCAGACCGCCAGCCGCCTGGCCCTGGCCACCGGGTCCGCAGGCATCGGGGTCTGGGGCCGGGACATGGTGAGCGGGCGCTTCAGCATGGACGAGCAGACCGGCCGGCTGCTGCATCTCGATGCCGACAACTTCTCGGGCGAGGCCCGCGAGTTGTTCATGTGCCTGCATCCCGATGACCGCTCGCATGTGTTGCAGGCCTTTGAGGCTGCCGTGGCGGGCAACGCGCCGCTGCACATCGAGCACCGTGTCGTCTGGCCGTCCGGCGAGGTGCGTTACCTGCACTGTTCTGCGGCCGTGATGCGCAATGCCGAGGGCGAGCCGATCCAGATGGTCGGTGTGGGTTTTGACATCACCAAGCTGCGTGAGGTCGAGACCCGCATGCGCGAGGCCAAGGAGGCGGCCGAGGAGGCGAGCCGCTCGAAGAGCGAATTCCTGGCCAACATGAGCCATGAGATCCGCACCCCCATGAACGCCATGCTGGGCCTGTCGCATCTGCTCAGGCAGACGCCGCTGGACCGTCGCCAGCAGGACTTTGTCGAGAAGATCCAGCGCTCGGGTCAGCATCTGCTGGGCATCATCAATGACATCCTGGACTTCTCCAAGGTCGAGGCCGGCAAGCTCGACATCGAGCACATCGAGATGGACCTCCAGAAGGTGTTGGAGAACGTGGCCAATCTGGTGGGCGAGAAAGCGCGTTCCAAGAACCTGCAACTGCTGTTCGACGTGGCGCCGGACGTGCCCATGCAGCTCATCGGCGACCCCCTGCGCCTGGGGCAGATCCTGATCAACTACGCCAACAACGCGGTCAAGTTCACCGAGCGTGGCGAAGTCGTCATCCAGGTGCGCAAGGCGTCGGAGACACCGACCGAGGTCGATCTGCGGCTGGAGGTGCACGACACCGGCATCGGTCTCAGCGACGAGCAGGCGCAGAAGCTCTTCCAGAGCTTCCAGCAGGCCGACAACTCCACCACCCGCAAATACGGCGGCACCGGCCTCGGACTGGCCATCAGCAAGCGCCTGGCCGCCCTGATGGGCGGCGAGGTCGGGGTGCACAGCGAGGTGGGCAAGGGGTCCCGGTTCTGGTTCACCGCCCGCCTGGGCAAGAGCCGGCGGCGCCCCGGCGACGCAGTGCCGCATGTGGGCGAGGGCAGCGCGCCCATCGACACGCAGGCGTCGGCCGGGGGCCATGAGCGCTTGCAGGGCGCCCGGGTGTTGCTGGTGGAGGACAACGAACTGAACCAGGACGTGGCGGTCGGCCTGCTGAGCCTGATCGGCGTGCAGGTGGATCTGGCCGAGAACGGCCGGGTGGCGCTGGACCGGGTGGCGAAGGCCGAGTACGACCTGATCCTGATGGACATGCAGATGCCTGTCATGGACGGCATCACGGCCACCCGGGCCATGGCTCCCCTGCTGGAGCGTCGCCCCACGCCCGTGGTGGCCATGACCGCCAATGCACGGACCTCGGATCGAGAGGCCTGCATGCGGGCCGGCATGGTCGACTACCTCTCCAAGCCCATCGATCCGGAAGCCCTGCGGCAGCTTCTGCTGCGCTGGATCCCGGCGCGCCGGATTGCTCCGCTGCCGGTTCCGGACCCGGGGCCCCGGCCCACTGCGCCGCCGACGGCCGTCTGGCAGGTGCCGGGTCTCGATGTCGCCCAGGGGCTGCGCCGGACGCTGGGCAACATGGAGCTGTACCGCTCCCTGCTGCACAAGTTCCTGGCGGGACAGCTGGGGTGTGGCCCCCTGCTCATCGAGGCCCTGCAGCGGCAGGACCTGCCGCAGGCCCGCCTGCTGGCCCACAGCCTCAAGGGGGTTGCGGGGCAGGTCGGCGCCGGCGAACTGCAGCGCAGGGCGGCCGAACTCGAAGAGGCGCTGCTGGGATCTGCCGGCATGGACGTGCTGGTGTCCCAGGCGCAGGCGCTGGAAGCGGCCCTGGCGACGATGGCGCAGGCCCTGGCGGCCGCGCTGGCGCCGGGACCGGCCGCAGCGGTGCCGGTGGCGCCTCCGGCGCCGGTGCGCGACGAGGCCGTCCAGTCGCTGCTGCGGCAGTTGCAGGCCTTGCTGGCCGACGACGACCCTGAAGCCAGCGAATGGCTGGCCGCCCATGCGACGGCACTCAAGACCGCCCTGGGGGGTGACTACCGGGCGGTGGAGGGTGCAGTCCAGGGCTTCGATTTCCCGCAGGCCCTGGAGGTCTTGCGCCGTGTGCTGGCCGAAGGTGCATGATGGCGTCCGATCATCTTCCTGGCGCCTGTTCAGGTTCCCGTGGCCCGGTTCCGATTCCGATTCCGATTCCGATCTGAGAGAAACCCACTGCTTGTATGTCCATGCAAAGCTCCGTCCCATCCAATGACCCGGGTGCGCGCCAGGAGGCGCTGCGCAAGTCGGGCCTGCTGAATTCGCCGGCCGAGGAGCGCTTCGATCGTCTGACCCGCTTGGCCTGCCAGCTCCTGCAGACGCCCATGGCCGGCGTGGTGCTGTTCGACGGCCTGCGTCCCTGGTTCAAATCGAGTCAGGGCCTGCCCGAGGGCCTGCGCTGCGGCGAGGATTCGTTCTGCCTCGAAGCCATCCAGGGGCCTGGCCTGTTCGAGGTCGAGGATGCCCTGGCGGATGAGCGCTTTGCCCGCAGTGCCGTGGTGGATGTCGAAGGCGGTGTGCGTTTCTATGCCGGTGCGCCCCTGAGCACGCCCGAGGGCTTGCGCCTGGGCACCCTGTGCATCATGGACCGGCAACCCCGCCGCCTCGAACCCGCGCAGCGCCAGGCCTTGCGGGATCTGGCCGACTGCGTGGAGCAGGAGATCAACCGCGAGGCGCAGGAAGACCAGACCGCCAAATTGCTGGCCGCGCGTCGTTTGAGCCAGGTGCTGCTGGAGACGCAGTCGCTGTTCATCGAGTATGGCGACCGGACCCGCATCTTCGAGGGCCTGCTTTCCGAACTGCTGCACCTCACCGACAGCGAGGTCGGCTTTCTGGGCGAGGTGCTGCATCTGGGTGACGACATGCCGAGCCTGCAGATCGAGGCCATCCAGCAGGTGGGAGACGGCGCCGCCGTCGAGGCGCAGCCGGCCGACCTGAAAAATCTGCAGCGTCTGTTCGAGGCCGCATTGGAAAGCGGCCAACCGGTCTTCTACGATGCCCGCCAGCCGCAGCCGGCAGCAACGGCCCTGAGCTGGGGCGGGACGGACCTGAGCGCCTTCCTGAGCCTGCCCATCCACCATCGCGGCCGCCTGGTGGCCCTGCTGGGCGTCGGCAGGCGCCACAGTACCTACAGCGAGCCGGATGTGGACTTCCTGCGCCCCTTGCTGGTGACCATCGGCCAACTGATCGAGGCCACCCATGTGCAAAGTGAGAACCGGCGCATCCAGGCCGAACTGAGTCGCCTGTCCCGGGTGGCCAGCGAAACCACGAACGCGGTCATCATCACCAATGCCCGGGGCGAGGTCGACTGGGTCAACCCGGGCTTCACCCGCATCACCGGCTATGAGCTCGACGAGGTGCGTGGGTTGCGGCCGGGCGGTCTGCTGCAGGGGCCGGCCACCGATGCGCGGACCATCCAGGACATGCGCGAGGCCCTGGCCAGGGAGGGCGCCTTCCGGGTCGACGTGCTGAACTACGCCAAGTCGGGGCGCCCCTATTGGGTCAACGTCAGCTGCAACGAGATGCGCAATGCCGAAGGGGTGCTGCAGGGCTTCATGGCCATCGAGACCGACGTCACCGACCGCAAGGCCGATGAGCAGGCCCTGATCCAGGCCCGGCTCGAGGCCGAGGAGGCCAACCGTTCCAAGAGCGAGTTCCTGGCCAACATGAGCCACGAGATCCGCACGCCCATGAACGCCATGCTCGGGCTGTCGTACCTGCTCAAGCAGACCCCGCTGGACCGCAAGCAGCTCGAGTTCGTCGACAAGATCCAGCATTCGGGCCAGCACCTGCTGGGCATCATCAACGACATCCTGGACTTCTCCAAGGTCGAGGCCGGCAAGCTCGACGTCGAGCGCATCGAGATGGACCTCGAGAAGGTGCTGGAGAACGTGGCCAATCTGGTGGGCGAGAAGGCGCGTGCCAAGAACCTGGACCTGCTGTTCGACGTGGCGCCGGACGTGCCCACCCAACTCGTCGGCGATCCGCTGCGCCTGGGGCAGATCCTGATCAACTACGCCAACAATGCGGTCAAGTTCACCGACAGCGGCGAGGTCGTCATCCAGGTGCGCAAGGAGTCCGAGAGTGCCAACGAGGTCGCGTTGCGCCTGGGGGTGAGGGACACAGGCATCGGCTTGAGCGAGGAGCAGTCGCGCAAGCTGTTCCAGAGCTTCCAGCAGGCCGACAGCTCCACCACCCGCAAATACGGCGGCACCGGACTCGGGCTGGCCATCAGCAAGCGCCTGGCGGCGTTGATGGGCGGCGAGGTGGGCCTGGAAAGCCACCCGGGCCAGGGCTCGTTCTTCTGGTTCACCACGCGGCTGGGCAAGGCGGCGCACCAGCGCATGGTGCTGCGCCCCGACCCCGACCTGCGCGGGCGGCGGATGCTGGTGGTCGACGACAACCAGCGGGCCCGCGAGATCCTGGCCCAGTTGCTGCGGCAACTGAGTTTCGAGGTCGAGGTCTGCGCCTCGGGCGAAGAGGCCCTGCATCAGATCCAGCAGGCCGACGATGCGCGACGGCCCTATGCCCTCGTGTTCCTGGATTGGCGCATGCCCGGCCTCGACGGCCTGGCGGTGGCCGGGCAACTGGCGCAGCGGGTGCTGCGCGAGCCGCCGCGCAGCCTGCTGGTCAGCGCCGACACGCGTGCCGAACTGCGGGCCGAGGCCCAGCAGGCCGGCATGGCCGGTCTGCTGCCCAAGCCGGCCAATCCGTCGGTGCTCTTCGATTGCGTGATGCTGGCGCTCGGCGATCCCTCCAAACGTCGGCGGCGCCTGGCGCTGGAGAGCGCCTCGCCCCCCATGGTGGCCGAAGCCCCCGACCAGGGCGGCTCCCTGGCCGGCCTGCGGGGTGCGCGGGTGTTGGTGGTCGAGGACAACGACCTGAACCAGGAAGTGGCCGCCGGCCTGCTGCGCCATGCCGGCCTGCTGGTCGATCTGGCGGACAACGGCGAGATCGCGCTGAACCGGCTGCGCGACAACCCCTACGACATCGTCCTGATGGACATGCAGATGCCCGTCATGGACGGCCTGAGCTGCACCCGGGAGATCCGCAAGGTGGACGCATGGCGCCAACTGCCGGTGGTGGCCATGACGGCCAATGCCAGGACCAGCGACCGCGAGCAATGCCTGGCCGCCGGCATGGTCGATTTCATCGCCAAGCCGATCGAGCCCGAAGAGCTGTGGCAGGTCCTCACCCGATGGCTGTCGCCGCGCCGCGGCGCTGCGGCAGGCCAGGACGATGCCGGGGCCGTCGTGGCACAGCTCAGCCTGGATGCGGCTGTCCTGCAGATTCCTGGCCTGGACATCGGCCAGGGGCTGCGGCGCGCCATCGGCAACATTCCCCTGTACCTGTCCCTGCTGCGCAAGTTCATGCAGGAGCAAAGAGAGATCCCGGCCCTCATCGAGGAGGCCATGGAGGTGCAGGACTGGCCGCGGGCCGAGCTGCTGGCGCATACCCTCAAGGGCGTGGCCGGCAACATCGGGGCCCATGAAGTGCAACTGGCCGCCTCCCGGCTCGAGGCGGCCCTGGGCGAGTCGGCCCAGCACCCGACCGCCCGCGCCATGCTGTCGCCGCTTTCTTCGCATCTGCAGGCCCTGATCCATTCCATCGAAGGCCAGTTGTCGCCCCAGGCCGTCGGCGCTGCACCGAATCCACCGGGCCCAGAACCGGCCCCCGCATCGGCGGCGGTCGTGGCACCGGCCGGCAGGGGCGCGGAGGCCGCCCCCGACGGAGCGGGCGAGAAGGCCCTGGTGCTGGTGGTGGACGACACGCCCGAGAACCTGTCGCTGATGAACGCGGTGCTCAAGGACCACTACAAGATCAAGGTGGCCAACAAAGGGCAGCGCGCGTTGCAGATCGCCCAGACCCTGCCCCTGCCCGACATCATCCTGCTCGATGTCATGATGCCCGAGATGGATGGCTACGAGGTCTGCCGCCGGCTCAAGGCCGATCCGCGCACCGAGGCCATCCCGGTGCTGTTCCTGACAGCCAAGACCGATGCCGAATCGGAGGCCATCGGCTTCGAGTGCGGGGCGGTGGACTACATCCCCAAGCCCATCAGCCCGCCGGTGGTGCTGGCGCGGGTGCAGGCCCAATTGCAGCTCAAGCGCATGGCCGATTTCCTGCGCAACCAGAACGACTTTCTTGAAAACGAGGTCCAGCTTCGCACCCGCGAACTGTCCGGGCTGCAGGACGTCACCATCCTGGCGATGTCCTCGATGGCTGAAACCCGCGACAACGAGACGGGCAACCACATCCTGCGCACCCAGCGTTATGTGCGCTGCCTGGCCAAGGAGCTGCAGGCGCGAGGCCGCCACCCCGAGCTGCTCACCGATGCCTACATCGAGCAACTCTACAAGTCCGCGCCACTGCACGACATCGGCAAGGTGGGCATTCCCGACCACATCCTGCTCAAGCCGGGCAAGCTCACGCCGGAAGAGTTCGAGGTCATGAAGACCCACACGGTCATCGGCTACAAGGCCATCGAACGCGCCGAACGCGCCCTGGGGACCCATCTGGAATTCCTGAAGCCGGCCAAAGAGATCGCCCTCTACCACCAGGAGAAGTGGGACGGCTCGGGCTATCCAGAGGGCCTCATCGGCGAGGCCATTCCCCTGTCGGCGCGGCTGATGGCGGTGGCCGACGTGTACGACGCGTTGATCAGCCAGCGCGTCTACAAGGGCGCGATGAGCCACGACGAGGCCATGGTGATCCTGCGCAAGGGCCGGGGCAGCCACTTTGACCCGGAGGTCTTCGACACCTTCCTGGCGGTCGAAGAAGACTTCAAGGAGATCGCGCGCAGCCTCTCGGATGCCCCGTCGTCCGGCGCGCACTGAGCGCAGGGCCCTGTGCCTCGCAGGGCCTGCGGTGCGCTGCGCAGGATCGATCAGGCCGCCGGCGGCTCGGGCAGCGGTTCGATGCGGCCGAGCAGGAAGATGAACGAGGCCATGCCGATCAGCAGCATCACCCCCGCCACCATGAAGGCATTGCTGAAGGACTGCGTGCTGCCCACGATGTAGCCGGTCACGATGGGGGCGATCGCGCCCATCATGTTGTTGGCGAAGTTCATGATGCCGCCCACGGTGCCGACGCCTCCCTTCGGGGCCACCAGCGAGGGCAGCGACCAGCCCACCGGTGCCGCAGCGGCCAGGCCGCTCAGGGCGATCGAGATCCAGACGATGGCGGTCACCGGGTCGGTGGTGGTGGTGGCACCGAAAACCGCCAGACCGGCGCACATGCCCGCCAGCAGCACGCCCTTGCGCACCCGGGTCTCGTCGTGTCCGCGGGCGATCAGGTGATCGATCAGCCAGCCGCCCACCAGCAGGTCGGACAGCGTGGCGAACATCCAGGGGATCGCCGCGAAGCCGGCCGATTTGAGGATGCTCATGTGCATGGTCTGCACCAGGTAGCCGGGCAGCCAGGTCAGGAACAGGTAGAAGCAGTAGCCGTAGGCCGCAAAGCCGATCGACAGGCCCCAGATCTTGCGGCTCTTGAGCAGGTAGCCCAGCATGCCGGCCGGATTGGCCGACTGCTGCCCTTCGGGCGTGGCGCCCTGGCTGGTGATGTAGTGGCGCTCCTCGGGGCTCAGACCCGGATGCTGGCTGGGGTCGCGGTAGATCAGGAAGAAGGCCAGGCAGTAGGCGAAGCTCAGGGCCGCCACCAGGCCGAAGCCCCAGCGCCAGCCCAGGTGCACCACGGCCAGGGCCACCAGGGGCACGCCGATCACATTGGAGAACTTGGCCGCCGCATCGAACAGGGCGGTCGACAGCGCCCGCTCATGGCGTGGGAACCAGTA
>JAFAMV010000126.1 GCA_019233055.1 Curvibacter sp. | reverse complement strand
TGCATGCCGCAGTGCGCCGCCTGGCGCTGGCGCCGCGCAGGCGGGCCTCTGCGGCGACCGAGGGTGCTGCCGTTTTTTCTCCGGTGTCCTCACCCCCACTCGCCCCGCCTGCCGTCGCAGCCCTGGCGGCTGCGTAGCGCTTCTTTTCTCCCCTGTTCTTTCACTTCCTTTTTCGGAGGTTTGCTATGTCTGTCTCTGCACAGAAGAGGTCTGCTCGTCCCTTGAAACCCGTAGCCATCGCCCTTGGCTCGGTGCCGTCGGCCCAGACCGCCCCTGCCCTGCCCTCGCCGACTTCGGCCGACGGCTTCTTGCGCACCGCCGCGGCCACGATCATGGACCGTGGCACGCTGCGAGACACCACTGGCGAGACGCAGGAGCGCAGCATGGCTGCTACGGTGGCGGCTTTCAATGCCCTCGAGGGCACCTCACTCACCGAGCGCCAGGGCTGGGCCTTCATGCAGGTCTTGAAGCTGGCCCGCTCGGCCGCCTCGGCGCGCAATGGCCGGGTGAATGCCGATGATTTTGTCGATGGGGCGGCCTATGCGGCCCTGGCGGGTGAGTCGGCTGTGGCGCCCGTCGCGGATGGTTCCGGTGGAGGGCTGAGCCATGGCTGACACCTGGATGATCACGGCCGGCGGGGCCGAGCACCATCTGGCCGGCGTGGGCATGGCGGTGAATCGTTTCGAGATTCAGTCGATCGCCCATGCGCTGGCGCAGATCAATCGCTTCATCGGTCATGCCGTGCGGCCCTACAGCGTGGCCGAGCACAGCCTGCTGTGCTGCACCCTGGCCGCGCGTGAGGGCCTGAGCGCAAGCGTCCAGCTGGCCTGCCTGCTGCATGACGCCCATGAGGCCTTCATCGGCGATGTGGCCAGCCCGGTGAAGTGGAGTCTGCCGGGCACGTTCGAGGGCTTCGAGAAGGCCCACGCGCTGCAGCTGCGGCGCTGGTACGGGCTGCAGTCGACCTTTGCCGCGCACCGGGCGGTGATCCGCCACCTCGACCTGGTGGCCCTGGCCACCGAGCGGCGAGATCTGACGCTGTGGAGCGCGGATCGCCATGAGCCCTGGGCGGTGCTGGACACGCCGGGTGCCGAGGTGCTGCCTGCCGCCGACAGCCTGCTGGAGGGCTGGCGCCACTGTCCCTGGACGGCCTGGCGCGACCGCTTTGTCCAAACCTTTCACACCCTGCGCGCGGAGGCCTGAGCATGGCTGAACCTGTCTACCAAGCCAGCACCCTGGCCCTGCTGCGGCATTTGCAAAAGCACGGGCCGATGACGGTGCACCAGGTCGAGCAGCTCAAGAGCCACTGCACGACCGCGGCAGCCTCGCGTGTGGCCAACCTGCTCAAGCGTGGCTCGGTCGCCCGCGTGGGGCGCAGCATGCCGGCCCGGTATGAGATCACTGGCAAGGGGCGCGAGGCCCTCAAGACCATGGGCAAGAAGGGCCTGGCGCCGCGCAATTTCGGTGGGGCGGCGCCAGCGGTGGCGGCAAGGCCTGCGGAAGCGGATGCGCCAGTGCCGGCCTGGCGGGCGTCAGACGAGTGCTACACGGCGCCCGAGCTGCGGCCCTTTGACGGACGGCCTGGGGCGATGGATGCGTTTGCGCTGCCCAGTCGGATGGGGAAGGTGTTGATTTTCCGAGATGGCCGCCAAGCATCGCCCCCCAGTGCAAGCGAACGGATCAAGGGTGAGAAACCATGACGGTCGCAATTGAACCCGTCTACCTGGACCGCGTGCATGCCGCAAGATTTGTCAGCCTGTCGGAGCCCATGATGGAGCGCCTCGCATCGCGGGGCGAGTTTCCCAAACCTCGGCAATTGTCAGCAGGCCGGGTCGCGTGGTTGGTGCGCGAGCTACGAGAATGGAGCGAAAGCCGCCCCGTTTCAAGCCTTTTGCCGCCAACCAATACGTCTCAGGGCCGCAACCGAAAAGGAAATCAGGCGGCGACCTCCTCGAGTCGCGATGCCAATACCCCCAGCCAATGACGCTTCTGCTCGTCATAGTGATGAAGGTTATAGATGCCGGCCACACCCGGCACCAGGTGCCCAATAATCGCTTCGGCCACCTCATGGGGGCAGCCGAGCGCTGCCAACAACGTACGCCCGGTGCGGCGCAAATCATGGGGCGACCAGTGTGAGATGCTTAATCGTCGGCGTATCACATCAGGCCTGGAACGACTGTAAGGCTGGTGAAAATGCACCATCGACTGCACAGAGGCCTGAGTGATGTGCGGCAATCTCTCGCTCGCACTGGGAAAGATAAAGCCGATACCCTGGGCCTGTTTTCGACGTAAAACCACCTCGAGTGCACGCCCAAGCAAAGGTACCCGAAAGTCAGAAGCCGCCGAGCGATTGCGATTCTTGATCTTCTCTTTGGGCAAAGTCCACCACCAACCATCGGCATCTTGACGGATATCGTCGGTGTGCATTTGAACCAACTCCACTCCACGCGCACAGGTCCAGAGATATAAAACAATCACATCCTGGACAGTACTGCTGAACACGTAGATGTCGTTGCGGATCAGGTCTCTCAATTCCTCGGTCTTCAAAATGCGCTTGGCCAAGCCCTTGTGCTTCCCTTCGCGCAATGCGCCCTTGGTTTGCAGTTTGGGCCCCTTTACCTGACGCCACCAATTGGGCGTCTCGCTGGGCAATGTTTCCGCATCCAAAGCTAAATCCCAAGCTGCCGCCATCTCGGCCTTGACCGACTTGGCCAATACCGGACGGTCTGAAAGCTCTACGATCAGATCAAACACCAGTTTGCGCGACACCTCTACCGCCGGCAAATCAGAAAAACTGCAAACGGCCGAGCGCAAACGAACCCCTACTGCTTTAGCGCCCTTCGGCTCGCGGTGGATAGCCAGGTGCCCCGAGGCGTAAGCCTCTACGACATCAAGCACGGTGGCCTGCCGATCAGTACGCTCTCCCGCTGCCTTCTGGCGCTGCTGCTTCCGCTCCAGTACTGGGTCGCCTCCGGCATCACGTAAAGTCTTCAGGTCTTGCCACTTAGCCACCGCAGCAGGCCATCCCATCGCCGGCCACTCCCCGAGCTTGAGCTGCCGCATCCTCCCATCCACGAGGCTCTTGTAACGGTAGATCCAGGATCGCTTGGACGCTGTAGCCTCCAAGCGCAACCCCTTGGCATCTTCGTACACAATAGAAGTGCCGGCCGCCAACGTTTTTGCGGCCCTGGCATCGAAACGCATGTATGTTCTCCCTAGTTGCGTAGATCTTAAACCTACGCCAAAACCTACGCTAAAGGCGTAGGTTTGCAGAGGCTCAACGAGGTGCAAAGATGCATGAGACTTTTTCGGATTGACGAAATAATTCATATGAATCAATGAGATAGAAGAAAATTCTCATTGAAATCAAGAACATATAGTAGTGCAAAACACCATGAACATAGTGATCCTCGACGACTACCAGGATGCGGTCCGCAAGCTCAGCTGCGCGGGCCGGCTGGACCCCTATGCCGCCAAGGTCTACACCAACACCGTCAAGGGCCTCGGCCAACTGGCTGTGAGGCTGAAAGATGCCGAAGTCATCGTCCTGATCCGTGAAAGAACCCACATCACGCGGCAATTGATCGAGAAGTTGCCCAAGCTGAGGCTGGTGTCACAGACCGGCAAGGTCGGCAGCCACATCGATGTGGGGGCCTGCACCGAGCGCGGCATCGCGGTGGCCGAAGGCGTCGGCTCTCCGGTGGCGCCGGCCGAACTGACCTGGGCCCTCATCATGGCCAGCATGCGCCGGCTGCCACAGTACATTGCCAACCTCAAGCATGGGGCCTGGCAGCAATCCGGACTCAAATCAGCCTCGATGCCCGCGAATTTCGGACTGGGCAACGTGCTGCGAGGCAAGACCCTGGGAATCTGGGGCTACGGCAAGATCGGGCAACTGATAGCCAGCTATGGTCAGGCTTTCGGCATGAATGTGAAAGTGTGGGGGCGTGAAGCATCACGGGCCAAGGCATTGGCCGACGGTTACCAGGCAGCCACCAGCCGGGCAGAGTTCTTCGAGCAATGCGATGTGCTGACGCTGCATCTGCGGCTCAACGACGAAACCCGTGGCATCGTGACACTGGAAGACCTCTCGCGCATGAAGCCGACTTCGTTGATCGTCAACACCTCGCGCGCTGAACTGCTGGAGCCCGATGCCCTGATTGCCGCCCTGAACCGGGGCCGACCGGGCATGGCGGCTGTCGACGTCTTCGAAAGCGAACCCATTCTTCAAGGGCATGCCCTGCTGCGCCTGGAGAATTGCATCTGCACGCCGCATATTGGCTACGTTGAGCAAGACAGCTATGAACTGTATTTCGGCGCCGCTTTTGATAATGTGGTGAATTACATCAAGGGCACGCCGACCAATATCGTGAATCCCGGCGCATTGCAGGTCCGCCGCTAGGCCTCAGGTCATTGGCATCACGGCCACCGGCACCCGATGGGTTCAGTTCAGCACTAGGATTTATTCGAGGACTGCACCGATTTCAGGTCGGCCTCGAAGATGTCGAAATCAATCAGGTGCTCGTCGTCCACCACCACCGCAGGTGGCTCGACCGGTTTTTCATCCAATGGCGAGTCCAGGGGTGACTCGAAAATCAGGCCGGTGGGCATTTCATGCAGAGGCAATTCACCGGTCGTTGTCAGAGATGCCGTCAGCGGCGACGGCGGCACAGGCATGCCCGAATCGGCAGGCCGGCCAGGGTCCGGCTCGGACAGATCCAGATCAAGTGCCGGCTCCTGGACAGGCATCTGCGTGGAGGGGCCGAATCCCGAAATCGGATCCAGCGGCATCAGCTCTGCGGGAATCTGGCCTGCCGTCGCCTGATGCGCTGCGCCAGCGTCCCTGGCGGCCTGGAAAGCCAGCGAGAGATCGCCCGCCTGGATCCTGGCTTGGACAGGCGTTCCGACCGCCGCATCCTTGCTCAGCTGCGCCGCGACCGCCTGCAAGACCAACAGGTCCTTGAAAGCGTCAAGCTCAAAAGTCTCGCCATGGGTATCTGCATAGCTGCGGAACAGGCAGGCCTCGACGGCGGACAGCACCCTGGGCGTGGACCAGGCCTTCTCAAGATGCGCCATGGTGCGTGGATAGGATTCCAGCGATTTTCCTGCTTTGGAAAATGCGCTGAACACGGGAATCTCGCCGCTGAACAAGCCATTGAAAGCCTCGCGCAGACTTGCATATTCCACGGTATGGCTCAGCATGTGGTGGATCTTGAGCAGATCCAGGTAGGCCAGAGGACAGGCAGCCGGGTATTGCTCGATATGGTGGCGCAATACCGTGATGGCCTCGTCATATTGGCCCAGCGACACAAAAAACTCGGCATGCTGCTGGACGTCGAACAGGTCCGCAGGCGCCTGCTCTGAAGACATCGGCGAGGCGACCGGCGCGGTTGGGCGCTCGGGCATCTGCGGCACCGGACGAGGTGCCGCGACCGGGCTGGCCACCGGCGACTCCGCCTGCCCCAGGCTCTCGAGGCGACGAAACGCCGACTCACTGAGATCAAGATCCACCTGCAGGCCGCTCACCAGGCCGCCTGCCGCCATGCGATCCCCTTGCAAGGTGGCGAAATCGCTCAAGCCCACCTTGGGTCCCGGTGCCGTCACCGGCTCGACCTCCGGCTGGGCAGGCAGCTCCGACAAGGGTGCGGCCGCCGGCTTCAGACCCGTCTGCCACCAAGGGTTCTTGGCCTTTTCGGGCCCCTTGACCTTCGGCAACGCCGGCAGCCCGCGGCGCTTCCAGAGCCAGGCGCCACCCAGCAGCATCAGGCCCGACAAGGCCGCCAGCGCATAGACCAGCGGGTTGGCATACCTGGCCTCTTCCGCTTCCTGCAGACGGGCCTGCAGATCACCGACCTTGGCACGCTCCGCCTTGGCTGCTGCATTCAGGCTCTGATTCTGGGCCTCGAGGCTGGCCTTGCGCTGCCCATCCGCCGCCACCTGCTCGGGGGAGGCATTCAGTGCCAGCCAGAGCGCCAGTGCCTGGCTTCGTTGTGGAGACGCCCCTTCCTGAGGCACCACCGACAAGGCTGGCGACAGCCTCAGATCGGCGATCCGCTCTGCCGACAGGTCCGGCGCTTCCAGCTTCAGGCGCGGCTGGCCCTTCGCCTTGCCGGCCTGACGCTCGGCTGCCGGGGGCTTCACGTCCGGCGCGGCACTGCGCGCAGCCTGCGGCTTGGCGGTGGCCGCGGCCTTCATCGGGCGGCTGACCGACGGCGCCGGCTCGCTCCGTGGCATTGCAGACTGTGAGGTCGGCTGGGCAGGCGCCGATGTGCCCGCCCGGCCCTCGGCCATGGCGTCGGAGGTGTGGGCGCCCTCCGGGGTCGCCACCGGATTGGAGGCTCGTGGCACCACAGCCAGCGCCGGGACCGGGGTCGGGGCTGGGGTGGATCTGGTTTCTGTCGGCAACTCCGTCAGAAGCACATACTTTCTGGAGGTCTTCTGATCACAACCGGCACGGAGCGTCACCGTGACCGCAGGTTCTTCGATCAACTGGGTGCTTGACAATTCGACGACACCGTCGGCTCCGCGCCCCGAGAAGGCGACACGGATGCGTGACGAATCCATGCGATTGTCACCTTGCACCACGGAGGCCTCGACGCAGGAAACCGGGAACTCCTCGCCGGAATCGAGCTTGACATCGAAAGACAGCGCCAGCGGCTGTCCCAGCACCACGCCACCACGGACCTTCCCCAAACTGAATGCCAAGCTGTGCCCGGCGGCAGCCAGTAGAGTGACGCTGACGAAAATATTACGGAGTTTCACAATTTAACGTTGTATGTGCTTCCGATTCTGGCACAAAGGCTGCCAGACCCAGCAGGAGATAATTCAATCATGAAAATAATCCATCAAAAAGTAGCAATTGTTGGCTGCGGTGCCATGGGCCGTGGAATTGCCCAGTTGGCGGCGCAAGCCGGCAGCCAGGTTCTGCTATTCGACGCCCGGCCAGGACAGGCTGAGGAGGCGATCCAGGCCATATCCGAACAATGGAAACGGGCGGTAGCCAAAGGGCAGTTGGCGGAAGCCCAAGCCGAGATACAGCGTGGCCGACTGGCCGCGGCCGCGCAATTGAGCGAGCTTGCCGACGTGGAACTCGTCGTTGAAGCCATTGTTGAAAATCTGGAAGCCAAAAAAGCTCTATTCAAAGAGCTGGAAACCATTGTCAAGCCCAATTGCATTCTGGCGAGCAATACCTCATCGCTTTCCGTGACGGCGATTGCCGCCGCCTGCCAACATGCCGCCCGAGTCGCTGGCTATCACTTTTTCAATCCAGTGCCGCTGATGAAGGTGGTCGAAGTGGTTGGCGGCCTGTCCACCAGCCCGGAGGTGTGCCGACAACTGAGCGACTATGCGCGCCAGATGGGGCATACGCCAGTCCTGGCCCAGGACACGCCGGGCTTCATCGTCAACCATGCAGGACGGGGCTATGGCACCGAGGCGCTGCAACTGGTGTCTGAAGGCGTGGCCGACTTCGCAACGGTCGACCGCATCCTCAAGGACCAGGCGGAGTTCCGGCTGGGCCCCTTCGAACTGCTGGACCTGACCGCGCTGGACGTGTCCCACCCGGTGATGGAGTCGATCTACCACCAGTTCTACGAGGAACCCCGATTCAGGCCCAATGTGATCACCGCACAGCGGCTGGCCGGCGGTCATCTGGGGCGCAAGACCGGGCAAGGCTTCTACCGCTACGAAGACAAGCAGGCGGTCGTGCCCGACGAACCGCCCACGCCGGAAGTCCATCACATGCCGCCGGTCTGGGTTTCGCCGAAGGCCGCGCGGCGTGCGGAACTGTATCAATTGCTCAAGACCCTGGGTGCCAGCATCGAGACCGGCGCCTCGCCGTCCGCGCAGGCATTGATCCTGGTCGCCCCCCTGGGTTTCGACGTCACCACCATGGCCGTCGTCGAACGGCTGGACCCCAGCCGCACCCTGGGCATCGACATGCTGGTCGACGATGCCGCCACACGCCGCCGGGTGCTGGCCACCAACCCGGCCACGCGCACGGACATGCGCGACGCGGCCCATGCGCTGTTCGCGCGCGACGGCAAGGCGGTCAGCGTGATCCGTGACAGCGGCGGCTTCGTCACCCAGCGGGTGCTCGCCTGCATCATCAACATCGCCTGCGACATCTGCCAGCGGCAGATCTGCAGCCCGCACGACCTGGAACTGGCCGTGACCCTGGGCCTGGGATACCCCATGGGCCCCCTGGCCATGGGAGACCGCCTGGGGCCGACCAATGTGCTTGAAGTCCTGTTCAACATGCAGACGGTCTATGGCGATGCCCGCTATCGCCCAAGCCCCTGGCTGCGGCGCCGCGGCGCCCTCGGGCTGAGCCTGTCGCACGAAGAAAGCTGATCCGATCCACCCACACCGGCCTCGACATGTCCTCTGAACTCAAAAGCATCAGCCAGGGCCAGACCCTGGTGCTCACCATCAGCAATCCGGAATTCCGCAACGCACTGGGGCCCGAGATCTACGCGGCCGGCATCGAAGCCTTGAACGTGGCGGAAAGCAGTGCCGAGATCCGCTCGGTGGTCATCACCGGCGAAGGGCCCTGGTTCTGTGCCGGCGGCAATGTGCAGCGCCTGCAGGCCAACCGCCAGCAGCCGGCCGAAGTCCAGGCGGAGAGCATCGAGAGCCTGCACAACTGGATCGAGTCCATCCGGGCCTTCCCCAAACCCGTGCTGGCCGCCGTCGAAGGCGCGGCCGCCGGAGCCGGTTTTTCACTGGCACTGGCCTGCGACTTCGTGGTGGCGGCCAGCGATGCCCAGTTCGTCATGGCCTACAGCAGCATCGCGCTGTCGCCCGACGGCGGCGGCAGCTGGAATCTGGCGCGCGCGCTGCCGCGCCAGATCGTCAATGAATGGCTGATGCTGGGCGACAAGATCCCCGCAGAGGCCTTGCATCGCCACGGCCTGGTGAACCGCCTGGCGAGTCCGGGTCAGGCCCTGGCAGAGGCACTGCAACTGGCCCAGAAGCTCAATGCGCGTGCGCCCAACGCCCTGGCATCGATCAAGGAATTGGTGGGCGAGGCGGCCAGCCAAAACCTCAACCGCCATCTGGCCGCCGAGCGCGACCATTTCGTGCGCAATCTGCACCACCGCAACGCCGGCATCGGCATCAACGCCTTCCTGGAAAAGAAGCGCCCGCAATACTGAAGCCGCCCACGGCTTCGCACCCTGCATCGAGCGCCGCGCCGCCTCCGGGCCCGCGGCGCTTTTTGCATGCAGGCCGCCCATCGCACTCCGGCTTTTTGTGCCCCCGAGCCAAGCCGCCCCGGCCGCGCCCGCAGACGCTCAGGTGACAACCCTGAAGCTGACGGCTGGTCCCAGACGCGACAATGAAACCCACTCTCAGTCACGCAAAAGACAGACCATGGATGACCCGATTCTTACCATCGATGAACGTGAAGCGATCAACTCCGGCCGCTGGTTTTCCTCCCTTTCACCCTCACTCCGACACGACATCCTCCGATGCGCCTATGTGAAGCGATTCCGCGACGGCGAGCTGATTGCAGCGCGTGGCGATCCACCCGAAGAGTGGATCGCCTGCGCCAAGGGCGCGGTGCGGGTGAGTTCGACCTCGATCTCGGGCAAACAGATCACCCTGACCTATGTGGAGCCGGGGATCTGGTTCGGCGATGTGGCCATCTTCGACGGCGACCGTCGCACCCACGACGCCTATGCACATGGCGAGAGCACCATCCTGTGTGTCGCCAAGGCCGATTTCAAGAAGATCCTGGCCGCGCATGTCGAACTCTACGAAGCCATGCTGCGCCTGCATGCACGGCGCATCCGGCAGTTGTTCGGCCTGGTCGAGGACCTCAACACCCTGCCCTTGCGGGCCCGGCTGGCCAAACAACTGGTGCACCTGGTGCGCAGCTACGGTGTGCCCAGCCTGTCGGACGGCAGCGAGATGCGCATCAGCCTGCACCTGGCCCAGGAAGAACTGGCCCAGTTGCTCGGCGCCTCGCGCCAGCGCGTGAATCAGGAGCTCAAGGCCATGGAGCGTGAAGACGCCATCCGCATCGAGCCCGGCGGGCTGATCGTGCGTGACCGCAGTGCCCTGATGCGCATCGCCGAAGCCGACAACTGACACCACGCCCCACCCCACACACAGAAAGAGACAACACCCCGCCATGAGCAACTTTGAGCATTTCGTCGGCACACGGCCCGTGACCGGCTCCCACGTCATCGACACCGAGGCCCTCGGCGCCTGGTTGCAACAGCATCTGCCCGGCTTTGCCGGGCCCTTGAGCGTGGAGATGTTCAAGGGCGGCCAGTCCAATCCGACCTACAAGCTGATCACGCCTTCGTGCGCCTACGTGATGCGCGCCAAGCCTGGTCCGGTGGCCAAGCTGCTGCCATCGGCCCATGCGATCGAGCGCGAATTCGCGGTCATGTCCGGTCTGGCCGGCACTGAAGTGCCTGTCGCCAAGATGCACTGCCTCTGCGAGGACGAGTCCGTCATCGGCCGGGCTTTCTATGTGATGGAATTCGTCGAAGGCCGCGTGCTCTGGGACCAGGCCCTGCCAGGCATGGCGCCCGCCGAGCGGGCCGCCATCTATGACGAGATGAACCGTGTCATCGCAGCCTTGCACAGCGTCAAGTTCGCCGATCGGGGCCTGGCCGGCTATGGCAAGCCGGGCAATTATTTCGAACGCCAGATCGGCCGCTGGAGCAAGCAGTACCAGGCCTCGATCACCCAGCCGATCGAGGAGATGGACCGCCTCATGGAATGGCTGCCGACCCACATCCCCGACAGCGCCCGGGATGCCAGCCAGGTGTCGATCGTGCACGGCGACTACCGGCTCGACAACCTCATGTTCCACCCTACCGAACCCCGCGTCCTGGCGGTGCTCGACTGGGAACTCTCCACCCTCGGCCACCCGCTGGCCGACTTCAGCTACCACTGCATGGCCTGGCACATTCCTCCGGGCGCCTTCCGGGGCATCGGCGGCCTGGACGTGCAAAGCCTCGGCATTCCCACGGAAGAGGAATACATCAGCCGCTACTGCCAGCGCACCGGGCTCACCAGCCCCGAGGCCCTGAAGGCCGACTGGAACTTCTACCTCGCCTACAACCTGTTCCGCCTGTCCGCCATCCTGCAGGGCATTGCCAAACGGGTCGAAGCCGGAACCGCCTCCAGCGCCCAGGCCGTCAGCTCGGCGGCCGGAGCCCGCCCCCTGGCCGAGATGGCCTGGCAATTCGCCCGCCGCTCAGGGCATTGAGCCCGTCCCCCCGTTCCCGATCACACCGATCACCCCGATTACACCGAGAAGGAGAAGCACATGGACTTTGACTATTCACCGAAAACCAAGGAACTCCAGGCACGGCTGCAGAGGTTCATGGAGGAGCATATCTACCCCTCCGAAGGCGCCTACCAGGCCGAACTGGCCGCCAACACGGCGGCCGGCAAGCGCTGGTCCGCACTGCAGACCATCGAACAACTCAAACCGAAGGCCCAGGCGGCCGGCCTGTGGAATCTGTTTCTGCCGGTCGACAGCGCGGCGGCCTCAGGCTATGAAGGCGCCGGCCTGACCAACCAGGAATACGCGCCGCTGGCCGAGATCATGGGACGCGTGCCATGGGCCAGCGAGGTGTTCAACTGCTCGGCGCCCGACACCGGCAACATGGAAACCATCGCCCGCTATGGCTCCGCCGAGAATCGCGAGCGCTGGCTCAAGCCCCTGCTCGAAGGCAAGATCCGGTCCGCCTTCGCCATGACCGAACCGAACGTGGCCTCCAGCGACGCCACCAACATCGAAACCCGCATCGAGCGCCAGGGCGATGAATACGTCATCAACGGTCGTAAATGGTGGATCTCGGGCGCCGCCGATCCCCGCTGCGCCGTCTTCATCACCATGGGCAAGACCGATCCCGAGGCCCCGCGCCATTCGCAGCAGAGCATGGTGCTGGTGCCTGCCAATGCCCCGGGCATCCACATCATCCGGCCGCTCAATGTCTTCGGCTACGACGACGCCCCGCACGGCCACGTCGAAATGACCTTCGAGAATGTGCGCGTTCCTGTCAGCAACATCCTGCTGGGTGAGGGGCGGGGCTTCGAGATCGCCCAGGGTCGCCTTGGCCCCGGCCGCATCCACCATTGCATGCGCCTGATCGGCCTGGCCGAGCGGGCCCTCGAGCTGATGTGCCGCCGCGCCTCCTCGCGCGTCGCATTCGGCAAGACCGTCGCCTCGCAGACCGTCACCCAGGAGCGCATCGCCGAAGCCCGCTGCAAGATCGACATGGCCCGCCTGCTGACCCTCAAGGCCGCCTGGATGATGGACGTGGCCGGCAACAAGGTGGCCAAGACCGAGATCGCGATGATCAAGGTCGTGGCCCCGAGCATGGCCTGCCAGGTGATCGACTGGGCCATGCAGGTCCACGGCGGCGGTGGCATGTGCGACGACTTCCCCCTGGCCTACGCCTACGCGGGCGCGCGCACCCTGCGTTTTGCCGACGGCCCGGACGAGGTGCACCGCAACGCCATTGCCAAACTGGAGTTGGGCAAGTACGCGGCCCGCCCGGTCGAAGTGGAAATGCCCATCACCCGGGGCTGCTGACCCCCGACGACTCAGGCCAGTGACTGCGCGCTCTTCGCCGCCGTCCTGGCCAGGTCGTGGAAATAGTCGAGAAAACTCACTTCGCTGCGCGAATGGCCGGTGCGCAGGTACAAGCTGCCCCGGGTCAGACTCATCAACATGGGCCATTGCCCACCGTCGGGCCCCAGGGGCAGCTTCATCAAGGCAGCCACCAGCGGCGCATCGAGCCATTTCTGCGCCTGCTCGCGGGAATCGGACAGCACTGCATAGCGCATCCAGAAGTCAGGCGCCAAACTGCTCCACCCCACCTCGCCGAACATGGACAGCCAGCGCAGCTCTTCGGTCTGCTTGAGATCCGCCGTGGTCTTGACGGTATCGGTGAACGAGTCGTAGGCCCGCGCCTCCAACTGCTGCTTGAGCGGACGGTTGAGCACCATCACCGACACGTCTTCTGGGATGCCCAGCGCGACCCGCAGACGCAATTCATATTGAGGGATGTAGTCCCGTGAGGGAGGCGAGCTCTCCATGCGAAACGCCCTGCCGTCCACCAATCCGGTCCAGGCCAACCGATCCCCCCGGGGCAGGCGCTCGAACACCAGGCCGCGGTCTTGCCCCCAGCCATCCACGGCCGGCGACGGAGCCGCCGCGAACACCTTTTTCAGCCGATCGAACATAGCCGTTGAAATCCATCCAAAGCCTGATTATTTTCCGGATCCGCAGCGCAAAGGTCCAGAGACATCGCGCACCCCCCAGCCCGGAGTCGCCCCCCGCCACGCCTCAGCGGAGCTCGAGCACCCTGTCCGACGCCCCGGGCAGGCAACCGTCAGCCACCGGATCCCAGCCTCGATGGACCACCACCTGCCCGCCCCGATGGCAGATCTCCACCCGCCGGGCCGCCGGCAGCAAGGCGTGCACGAACGCCTCCATCGACGCCGGCATGCTGACCTGGAAACGCAATTGGGTCAGCGCCTCCCGTGGATGGTCACTGCCGTGGATCCATGGAATCAACAGCCCGGACCACATGACGGGCGCAAATTCGAACTGGAACACGCTGGGCCGATAGCCCTGGTGCTGCAACCATTGCTGGGCCCGGGCACGCAGCGGCGGCTCCGAACCCTGCCACCGCCCCAACACCGCCGCCAGCACCTCCATCACCCATTGATTGCAATTCTGGTAGGCCAGGTCGAAGGGATAGGCATTGGCGCTGTAGCGGGACG
>JAFAMV010000074.1 GCA_019233055.1 Curvibacter sp. | reverse complement strand
GCCGGGCAACTGATCGATCTGGCACTGGAACTGATGACCGAGGCCTTTCTGCGCAACACCCAGCGCGGTGCCCGCACCGACGAAGCCTATCGCCTGTTCTCGCTCGGGCAGAACATGTCGGTCGAGCGCGAACGGCAACGCTCGGTCCTGCTCGAATGGGGGCAGGAGATTCTGTTCTCGCTGCACCGCCAGCCCCGCCCCACCGTGCTGCCGAGCCTGGCCACCAGCGAATTCGGCCTGTGGTTCAACCACAAGGCAGCCAGCATGTTCGAGGGTGCCCCCGAACTGGACCAGATCCGGGAGGTCATCGAGCGCGTCGACAGCACCCTGTTGCCACGCCTGTGCGCGACCGACAGCTTCGCCAACGAGGACATGGCCCTGGTCGTGGAGCTGCAGACCGAACTGGAGAACCTCAAATTCCAGCTCGCCACCCTGTTCGAGCACCACCTTGAGATCGAGAACGGGCGCGACGCCCTGACCCGCCTGCTGAACCGCCGCTTCATGCCCTCGGTGATGAGCCGCGAGATCCAGCTCGCCAACAGCCAGGAGAAGAAATTCGCGGTGCTGCTGATCGACGTGGACCATTTCAAGCGGGTCAACGACGAATTCGGCCACGATGCGGGCGATCTGGTGCTGCAGCAGGCCGCCACGCTGCTGCTCAACTGCGTGCGCAATGGCGACTTCGTGTTCCGCTACGGCGGCGAAGAGCTGCTGGTGATGCTGGTCGAGGTGAATCCGGCCGTGGCGCTGCGCATTGCCGAGAACCTGCGCCAACGCTTTGCCGAAACCGAATTCCTGATCGGCCAGGGGCGCTCGCTGCACGCCACCATCAGCATCGGGCTGGCCATGTATGACGGGCACCCCGATCCCTTGTATCTGGTGCGGCGTGCCGACAAGGCGATGTACGACGCCAAGCAAGGCGGCCGCAACCGGGTCTGCGTGGCAGACAGTCCGGCCGCCTGAAACGCGCGATGCACCTCGTCCATTCGCTCTGAACTGACGCATCTGGCGGCCTGTCTGTTGCAATTCGTCGCAAGCAGCTGTCGGCGCCCGGGCCGCTGCGGCACAGTCCATCCCGAACCCACACCACCGCCCGCGCGCGGTGGACCACCTCTCAGGAGAACTGCCATGCTGCTGCAAATCATCCAACACACCCCGATCTGGGTCTTCGGCCTGTTCCTGGCCCTGCTCTGGCTCGGGCTCAAGCAGACCGCCACGCGCCAGGTGAAATTCGCCCGCCTCGCCGCCATGGCCCTGGCGATGGTCGCCCTGTCGCTCTACGGCACGCTCAGTGCCTTCGCCAGCCTACCGGCCACGGTGCTCCTCTGGGCCCTGGTCGCCGCCGCCGTGGCCGCCCTGGTGCGCCTGCTCCCCATGGACCCGCAGACCGAGTACGACCCGGAACGCCAGCTCTTCACCCTGCCCGGCAGCTTCCAGCCCCTGCTCATGATGATGGGCATCTTCGCCACCAAGTACGTCGTCGGCGCCAGCCTGGCCATGCACCCGGAGCTGGCCGGCCAGGCCGATTTCGCCTACGGAGTCGGTGCCGTCTATGGCTTTTTCAGCGGCTTGTTCCTGGGCCGCACCCTGCGCCTGTGGCAATTGGCCCAGCGCACACAGGCCTCGGCGCGCGAATGGGTCCGCAGCACCCCGATGGCCTGACACCTTGCCGGCTTGCCTGAAAATGGCGCCTTGACCACCCGAACGACAGACGCGCCATGAGTCCACGCAGCGAAGAAGAGATCGACCGGCTGGCGCGCAAGCGCGCCGGCGCCAAGCTCGGCTGGTACATCCATCTGACAGCCTACGTGGTGGTGAACCTGGGCCTGTACCTGATCTCGACCCAGTTCGGCGAGCACCGCTGGAACCTGTTTCCTGCGCTCGGCTGGGGCCTGGGCCTGATCTTCCATGGACTCTCGGTCTGGGTGCTCGGCGCCGGCAGCGGACTGCGCGAGCGCATGGTCGAACGGGAGCGCGAACGCCTGAGGCGCCAGCGCAAGGAGCCCTGATGCCGCCGTTCGACTCCTTCTCGGGCCGCGCCGGTTTCCACGGCCGGTGGCGTGCCGGCGCGGCCCTGTGCCTTGGGCTGTTCCTGACATGGCGAGCCGTCGCGGCCTCGGTGGGCCTCGATGTGCTGCCGGGCGAGGACGAGCAGGGGCCCGTCACCGTCTTCTACCCCAGCACGGACCAGGCGACAGCGCTCAGACGCGGCCCCTTCACGCTGAATGTGGCCTGGCAGGGAGCCCCCATGCCGGGCAACCAGCGCCTGGTGGTGATCTCGCATGGGTCGGGCGGCTCGCCCTGGCCGCAGTCCGATCTGGCCGCCGCCCTAGTCCAGGCCGGTTTTGTGGTCGCCATGCCCGAGCACCGCGGCGACAACGCCCGGGACCATCGCCGGGTCGGCCCACCGAGCTGGAAGATCCGGCCCCTGGAAGTGTCCGAGGCCATCGACCGGCTCGGCAGCGCCCCCCGCTTCGCCGGCTTGTTCGATGCGCAGCAGGTCGGGGTCTACGGCATGTCGGCGGGCGGGCTGACCGCCCTGACGCTGGCCGGTGCACGTTGGTCACCGGCCCGGTTCGCCCGCCATTGCGACGAACACGGCGAGGAAGACGCCGTCGATTGCACCGGCGGCATGGTGCACCGCGATGGCTGGGACGGCCTCAAGCTGGCGCTGTCGCGCTGGTATGTGGATCTGCGCTACGGGCGCGATGAAGACTGGCAGAGCCACACGGATCCACGGATCGTCGCCGTCGTCGCCGCCGTGCCCATGGCCGCCCCCATCGACCTGGAATCCATCCGCCAGCCCGCACTGGCGCATCCGCCCGCCCTCGGCCTGATCGAAGCGCGGCGCGACGAATGGCTGGTGCCGCGCTTCCACATCGATCCGGTCCGCGAGGCCTGCGGCACGCGCTGCGAACTGCTGGCCGATCTGCCCGACGGCGGACACGGCGCCGTGCTCTCGCCCTGGTCCGACGACATCGCGAGGCGGGAGGACCGCTTCCTGATGGACCCGCCGGGCTTCCGCCGGGAGACCGAGGTTCCTGCGGTCTACGCACGCATCGTCGACTTCTTCCAACGCCACCTGCTCGCCCCATGAAACCGGACCTGCTCCACCTGAGCCGGCACCTGCTGCAGGTGCTGGCATTCAGTCTGGTGATCTCTTCGCTGCTCTACTTCTTCTCGCCCGAGCGCCCCTATGAGCTCCCGCTGGTGTATTCCCTGTGCATCGGCGTGTGCACCTGGGCCTGGATCGACCTGGGCCGGTTCCTGGTCGGCATCGACCCCCGCACCGGCTGGCCGGACTCCTGGCGCGGCATCGCCCTGGTGGCCTCCGGCATCGCCGGGGGTTATGTGGCCGGCACGCTGCTCGGCGACCATTGGTTCGGATGGTCGAGCTGGAGCAGCCAGGGATGGGTGGCGCAGCGCAGTTCGCTGATCACCAGCGGGCTCGCCGGGGTGGTCATCAGCAGCTACTTCTACCTGCAGGGCAAGAGCCAGGCGCTGCAGGAGCGGGTCCAGCAGGTGCAGGCCGAGGCCACCGAGGCCCAGTTGCGCCTGTTGCTGACCCAGCTCGAACCCCACATGCTGTTCAACACCTTGGCCAATCTGCGGGTGCTGGTCGGCCTGGACCCCGAGCGGGCCCAGCAGATGCTGGACCACCTGATCGCCTACCTGCGCGCCACCCTGAGCGCCTCACGCGCGGTCGAGCATCCCTTGCAGGCCGAATTCGACCGCCTCGCCGACTACCTCGAACTGATGGCGGTGCGCATGGGGCCCCGGCTGAGCTTCCAGGTCGATCTGCCCCCGGAGCTGCGCCAGGCCAGCGTGCCGCCGCTGCTGCTGCAACCCCTGGTGGAGAACAGCATCCGGCATGGCCTGGAGCCCCAGGTGGCCGGCGGCCACATCGCCGTCTCGGCACGCCAGGAAGGCCTCCCCGGCCAGGCCCGGCTGGTGCTGACGGTGGCCGACACCGGGGTGGGCCTGCAGGCGGCCGTGCCCGCTGCCGAGCGCGAACAGGGGCGCGGCTTCGGCCTCACCCAGGTCCGCGAACGGCTGCGCACCCTGTACGGCCCGGCCTGCGGCCTGGAACTGCGACACGCGCAGCCCCAGGGCACGCTGGCGGTGATCCATCTCCCGCTCAAGACCCTGTCCACCCCTGAGACTGCCGCCCATGTCTGATTTCACCGCCCTGATCGCCGAAGACGAACCCCTGCTGGCCCAGGCCCTGCAGGCCGAACTGCGGCGCCAATGGCCCTCGCTTCAGGTGATCGCTGTGGTGAGCGATGGCCTGAGCGCCACCCGTCGGGCGCTGGAACTGCAACCCGATGTGGTCTTCCTCGACATCCGGATGCCGGGCCAGACCGGGCTCGAAGCCGCCGCCGAGCTGGCAGACCTCTGGCTCACCGAGAAGGACAGCCGGCCTTTTCCGGCCCTGGTCTTCGTGACGGCCTACGACCAGTACGCGGTCCAGGCCTTCGAGGCCCAGGCCATCGACTATGTGCTCAAGCCGGTGCAGGCCGATCGGCTGGCAAAGACGGTGCAGCGCCTTCAACAGGCACTGGCGGCGCGCCAGCCCGCGTCCTCGACCGATGCAGAGGCGGCGCTGGCGCCGACCCTGAACCAGCTGCGCCAACTGCTGTCCGGGGCTGCCGCCGCGCCGACCCCGGCCATGGCGCCGCTCAAGCTGATCCAGGCCAGCCTGAGCAGCGCGGCAGGCCAGACAATCCGCATGGTGCCCATCGATGAGGTGCTCTACTTCGAGGCCGCCGACAAATACGTGCGGGTGCTGACGACAGACCACGAATACCTGATCCGCACCCCGCTCAAGGACCTGCTGGCCCAGTTGGATCCCCAGGTCTTCTGGCAGGTGCACCGGGGCACCCTGGTGCGGGCCGATGCCATCGACACGGTCACCCGCGACGAGGCCAGCAAGCTGCGCCTGGCCCTGCACGGACGCAGCGAGCGCCTGCCGGTCAGCCGGCTCTACGCCCATCTTTTCAAGGCCATGTAGGGCATCGGAGCCTGCGCCCACCGCCGCGCTACTTGCGGCGGTCCTGCAGATGCTCGCCGAGCAGGGTGATGCTGCCGTCCGCCGCCTGGTGCTCGAGGCGGACCCGGAAGCCCCAGAGGTAGGCGAGGTGCTTGAGCACCACATCGGTCTGGGTCGACAGCGGACGGCGCTGGTAGCCGACATGGCGCAGCGTCAGTGAACGGTCGCCCCGGCGATCCACGTTCCAGACCTGGATGTTGGGCTCCAGGCTGCCCAGGTTGTACTGGTCGGCCAGCTTGCGCCGCAGCTCCCGGAAGCCCTGCTCATCATGGATGGCGCTGACCTTGAGCTTGTCCTGCGCATCGTCGTCGAGCACCGCGAACAGCCGCATCTCGCGCATCAGGCGCGGCGACAGGAACTGGGCGACGAAGCTCTCGTCCTTGAACTCGTGCATGGCGAAATCGAAGGTCTCGCGCCAGGGCGTCCCGGCCATGGTCGGGAACCAGGCCCGGTCCTCGTCGGTGGGATGCTCGCAGATGCGCCGGATGTCGCGCCACATGGCAAAACCCAGCGCATAGGGGTTGATGCCCGAGTACCAGTCGCTGTTGTAGGGCGGTTGATAGACCACGTTGGTGTGCGACTGCAGGAATTCGAGCATGAAGCCGTCCGACACCCGCCCCTCGTCATAGAGGGTGTTGAGCAGGGTGTAGTGCCAGAAGGTGGCCCAGCCCTCGTTCATGACCTGGGTCTGCCGCTGCGGGTAGAAGTACTGGCTGATCTTGCGCACGATGCGGACGATCTCGCGCTGCCAGGGTTCGAGCAGCGGAGCGTGCTTTTCGACAAAGTACAGCAGGTTCTCCTCGGGCTCGGCAGGAAAACGCGACTCCACCGGATCGACGCTCTCGAGCGGACGCGGCGGCAGGGTCCGCCACAGGTCGTTGACCTGGCTCTGCAGATAGGCCTCGCGCTCCTTCTGGCGGGCCCGTTCCTTGTCGAGCGACAGCGAGGCCGTGCGCTTGTAGCGGTCGACCCCGAGGTTGCTCAGGGCATGGCAGGCGTCGAGCAGGCGCTCCACCTCGTCGAGGCCATGGCGCTCCTCGCAGTCGGCGATGTAGTTCCGGGCGAAGACCAGGTAGTCGATGATGCTGTCCGCGCTGGTCCATTGCCTGAACAGGTGGTTGCCCTTGAAGAACGAGTTGTGCCCATACGCCGCATGCGCGATCACCAGCGCCTGCATGGTCAGCGAGTTCTCCTCCATGAGGTAGGCGATGCAGGGGTCGGAGTTGATGACGATCTCATAGGCCAGCCCCATCTGGCCGCGTTTGTAGCGGTTCTCGGTCTCCAGGAAATGCTTGCCGAAGGACCAGTGGTGGTAGTACACCGGCATGCCGATGGCCGCATAGCTGTCCATCATCTGCTCGGCCGTGATGATCTCCAGCTGATGCCGGTAGCCGTCCAGGCCGTAGTGGCGGGCGACCCGGCCGATCTCGGCATCGAAGCGGTCCAGGTCCTCGAAGGTCCAGTCGCTGCCCTCGGTCAGCGGCGGTGCGGCGGATTTGCGGGCGCGGCTCATGTCGGTTCTCCATGGGGCGGCGCACCGGCGATGCAGGGCGGCAATGGGCGGCCAAGGGCGTGATTCATACCAGGCGCTTTCTGAAGAGTTCGCGGAACACCGGGTAGATGTCGGAGACCTGGGTGATGCGCTGCTGCGCAAAGTGTCCGGGGTGGTCGGCAGCGATCTTTTCGTACTCTTCCCAGAGGTTCTGCGGCGCCCCGTCGGTGATCTCGATGTAGGCAAAGTACTGCACCATCGGCAGGATGCTCTCGCTCACCAGCTCGCGGCACACCGGCGAATCGCCGCCCCAGTTGTCGCCGTCCGAGGCCTGGGCCACATAGACATTCCACTGGCTGCTGGCATAGCGTTCGGCGCAGATGTCGCGCATCAGCTTCAAGGCACTCGACACGATGGTCCCGCCGGTCTCGCGCGAATTGAAGAAGGTGTCCTCGTCGACCTCCTCGGCCGCCGTGTGGTGGCGGATGAACACCACCTCGATGTGCTCGTAGTTGCGGTGCAGAAACAGGTACAGCAGCATGAAGAAGCGCTTGGCCATCTGCTTGCGCGACTCGTCCATCGAGCCCGAGACATCCATGACGCAGAACATCACCGCCTGGGTCGACGGCTCGGGGATGCGGATGCGGTTGCTGTAGCGCAGGTCGATCGGGTCGATGAAGGGAACGGCCTTGCGGCGCGCCTTGATCTGGCGGATCTCGCCCTCCAGGCGTTCGACCACGGCCGGGTCGGGCGCCTCCTTGGCCAGCTCCAGGGCCAGTTGCTCCTGCAGCAGCCGCAGCCGACCGCCCCAGGGTGCCGCGGCCGCCACGCGCCGGCCGGCGGCGCTGCGCATGGTGCGCAGGAGGTTGATGTTGGTCGGCACGCCGGTCTGGGTGTAGCCCGAGCGCACCAGCTTGTAGTCGTCGATGCGGGCCAGTTGCCGCTTCACCAGATGGGGCAGCTCGAGTTCGTCGAAGAAGATGTCGTAGAACTCGTCGCGCGTCAGCGTGAACATGAAGTCGTCCAGCCCCATGCCGTCGGGGCTGGCCTGCCCCTTGCCCCCGCCCGAGCCGGCGCCCCCCTGCGGACGGTCCATCTGGTCGCCGTGGCTGAAGCGGTCGTTGCCAGGGTGCACCGTCTCGCGCACCCCGCCCCGACCGTGGTGGAACTGGGGTTCGTGGATGTCGCGCCCCGGAATGCCGATCTTCTCGCCGCTGTCGAGGTCGCGGATGCCGCGCTTGGCGATGGCATCGGACACGGCCTTGCGCACCTGCCCCCTGAAGCGGCGCAGAAAGCGGCTGCGGTTGACGGAACTCTTGTTCCGGCTGTCCAGCCTGCGGTCAACGATACGAACCGTCATGTGGCTCTCCGGCATGCGCCCGCCCCGCCCGGGGCCGACGCCAACAATCGACACCGCCCCGGTTCAGGACGACTTGCGCACGCGCATGTACCAGTCGCACAGCAGCCGCACCTGCTTCTCGGTGTAGCCCTTGTCGATCATGCGGTCGACGAAGTTCTGATGCTTCTTCTGGTCTTCGGCGCTGGCCTTGGCATTGAAGGAGATCACCGGCAGCAGTTCCTCGGTGTTGGAGAACATCTTCTTCTCGATGACCGCGCGCAGCTTCTCGTAGCTGGTCCAGGAGGGGTTGTGCCCGTCGTGCTTGGCGCGCGCACGCAGCACGAAGTTGACCACCTCGTTGCGGAAATCCTTGGGGTTGCTGATGCCCGCCGGCTTCTCGATCTTCTCGAGCTCGTCATTGAGCGCGCTGCGGTCCAGGATCTCGCCGGTGTTGGGGTCGCGGAACTCCTGGTCCTGGATCCAGAAGTCGGCGTAGGTCACATAGCGGTCGAAGATGTTCTGGCCGTATTCGGAATAGCTCTCGAGGTAGGCCGTCTGGATCTCCTTGCCGATGAACTCGGCATAGCGCGGGCTGAGGTATTCCTTGAGGTGGCGGCGCAGCCGCTCTTCGACCTCGTTGGGAAACTGCTCGGCCTCGATCTGCTGCTCCAGCACATACATCAGGTGCACCGGATTGGCCGCCAGCTCGCGGTGATCGAAATTGAAGACCCGCGACAGGATCTTGAAGGCGAACCGCGTAGACAGGCCGGTCATGCCCTCATCGACCCCCGCGAAATCGCGGTACTCCTGGAAGCTCTTGGCCTTGGGGTCGGTGTCCTTGAGGTTCTCACCGTCATAGATCCGCATCTTGCTGTAGACGCTCGAATTCTCGGGGTCCTTGATGCGCGACAGCACCGAGAACTGGGCCATCATGCGCAGCGTGTCGGGCGCGCAGGGCGCGTGGACCAGAGACGAATTGGCCAGCAGCTTTTCGTAGATGTGCATCTCGTCGGTGACCCGCAGGCAATAGGGCACCTTCACGATGTAGATGCGGTCGAGAAAGGCTTCGTTGTTGCGGTTGGCCTTGAAGGTGGTCCATTCGGCCTCGTTCGAGTGGGCCAGCACCAGGCCGTCGAAGGGGATGGCGCCAAAGCCCTCGGTGCCCTTGTAGTTCTGCTCCTGGGTGGCGGTGAGCAGCGGATGCAGCACCTTGATCGGGGCCTTGAACATCTCCACGAACTCCAGCACCCCCCGGTTGGCCAGACACAGACCGCCCGAATAGGAGTAGGCGTCCGGGTCGTTCTGCGAATAGTGCTCGAGCTTGCGGATGTCGACCTTGCCGACCAGCGAGGAGATGTCCTGGTTGTTCTCATCGCCCGGCTCCGTCTTGGCCACGGCGATCTGCGACAGCACCGAAGGCCGCAGCTTGACCACCCGGAAGCGGGTGATGTCGCCGTTGAACTCCTGCAGCCGCTTGACCGCCCAGGGACTCATGATGCCGCCCAGGTAGCGCCGTGGGATGCCGTAGTCCTGCTCGAGGATGATGCCGTCCTCATTGACGTTGAACAGCCCCAGCGGCGACTCATGCACCGGCGAGCCCTTGATGGCATAGAAAGGCACTTTCTCGATGAGGAACTTCAGCCGCTCGGCCAGCGACGACTTGCCGCCGCCCACCGGCCCCAACAGATACAGGATCTGCTTCTTCTCCTCGAGCCCCTGGGCGGCATGGCGGAAGTAGGAGACCACATGCTCGATCACCTCCTCCATGCCGTAGAACTCCTTGAAGGCCGGATAGATGCGCAGCATCTTGTTGGCGAAGATGCGCGACAGGCGCGGGTCCAGCCGCGTATCGACCAGCTCGGGCTCGCCGATGGCCATCAGCATGCGCTCGGCGATCGAGGCATAGGCGCTGCGCTCGGACTTGCACAACTCCAGGTAGTCCTGGACCGACATCTCTTCTTCCTGGGCGGCCTGGTAGCTGCTTTGGTATCGGGCAAACAGAGACATGACATACCTCCATGAATGCGGACGGATGGGCCTGGTCGATCCTGCCGGGTGTCAGCGACCCCACAGCCTCAACGGCCGAGGCGGCGGAGCCGATGACAGCCCGCCCCACTCAGCTTCCTGGCGGTATGCCGCGCGGCAGGCAGTGCCGGATCGCGCTGCGTGAACCAGGGGGTGCTGTGGATGGACTGAGGGAATTGCTGGGTGGGAACTGCCGCCGGAAAAGCAGTCGGAACTGCTCTGCGGGCCCTTGAAACGGCCTTTGCGACCCTCGGACGGAACCGTGAGCTGACGCATGGTGTGTCCCCTTTCCGCCGGGCCTCGGCCCGACTGGATGAAGCCCGCCCCGAAGGGCGAGGATTCATTGGTTTCAGTCTGTACCACCAGGTTACCGTGTGTCAATAGCCCTTGGTCGCGCGCGGCGATGCCGGGCCCCGGCGCGCACCATTCCATGGCCGGTGGCGCGACCAGAAGCCGCCACATTTTTGCGGCAAATACCGCATTCAGGCCCGCATTTCAGGCCGGTTCCCGATGCCACCGGCATCAGGCGGTGCATACTGGATGTTTCGGAGCGGGATGTGCGATGACTGAAGCGACGAGGATCTACCTGCAGGACAACTACGAACTGCGATGCAGCGCCAAGCTGCTGGACAGCGGTGAGTACGTGCCCGTCCTGGTCATCACCAAGCAGGTCTGGCCCACCCGATCCCGGGACATCGCCGTGGGCCGTGGCAACTACGCCAGCGCCGAGGCCGCCATGGAGGCTGCCCACCGCCAGGGCCTCGAGTGGATCGCCAACTACGGCTGAGCACCGACCAGACGCAGATCCAGGCCATCCTTGGCCTCGCCCACCGCCACGTCGCGCGGCAGGCGCACGCCGTTCTTGACCGCCAGGATCTCGGCCATCACGCTGACGGCGATCTCCGGCGGCGTCTTGCTGCCGATGTAGATGCCGATCGGCCCCCGCAGCCGCGCCAGACCGGCCTCGCTCTGGTCGAAGTGTTCGATGAGGCGCTGGCGCCGGGCCTGATTGTTGCGCCGCGAACCAATTCCCCCCACATAGAACGCCTCGCTCTGCAAGGCTTCGAGCAAGGCCAGGTCGTCCAGCTTCGGGTCATGGGTCAGGGCCACCACGCAGCTGCGGGCGTCGGGGCCGAACTCGCGCACCACGTCGTCGGGCATGCCGGTCAACAGGCGCGCCGCCGGTACGCTCCAGGCGCCCCGGTACTCCTCGCGGGGATCGCAGACCGTCACCGCGAAACCATTGAACAGGGCCATGGTGGACAGGTACTCGGCCAGCGGGCCCGCCCCGATGATCAGCATGCGGAACTCCGGCCCGAAGGTGTTCACCAACTGCTGCCCATCGAGCAGCAGGTCGGCCGGGGCCTGCGCCGGCTGCAGGCTCACCGCCCCATCTGACAGGCGCAGGGTGCGCTGCATCAGGCGGCCCTGCGCCAAGGCACCGACCAGTTGCTCCAGCAGCGCGGCATCGGGGTCGAATTCCAGCAGCAATTCGAGTGTGCCGCCACAGGGCAGGCCGAACCGATGGGCTTCGTCTGCCGTGATGCCATATTTCACCAGGACCGGTGGGCCGCTCGGAATGCGATGCGCATGGCGATCCGCCCCTTGCGGACCGACAGCCGCATAGGCCCGGGTGTGACGGTCGATCAGGTCGTCCTCGATGCAGCCCCCCGACACCGAGCCGGACACCGCCCCCAGCTCGTTGAGCGCCATGATCGAGCCCACCGGCCTGGGCGACGAGCCCCAGGTCCGCACCACCGTGGCCAGCAGCGCCCGCCGCCCGGCAGCCCGCCAATCGCGCAGCGTCCGAAGGACCATCACATCGAGGTTTTCCATGCCACCTTCCTTTCGCTCATTGTCCTCCTGTGGCCCAGGAGCCCAGTCGACATCCACCCCCTTCAGTTCAGAGTGCACATTGACACGGGACTGCCCGCATCTTTGGCAGGGCCTGCGACCTCGACGCTAGGCAAAACCCTAGGGACCTGGACCGGATCGGCGGATATTCTCAAAATGAGACACCCGGCCCCCTCACTGGCCCCCGAGCCGCCCCACGCCGCCTCCGATGCATCCCATGCCTTCGTCCGTCCTTTCCACGCCGACCGATCGCCTGACGCTGATCGCCCAGGCCCGCCATGCCTTGCTGGAAGACAGCATCGACACCGGGGTGGCTCCGCCGCCCGCCATCGATGCCTGGATCACCCGGTCCTGGCAGCGTTGCCTCGCCCAGGGCCTGCAGCCCGGCGAGCCGGTCGACTTCGCCCCGCTGAGCCGCGCCGGCCAACGGGCGCTGCAGGAGCGCCGCTGGCCGCTGATCACGGCGGCCCGCCCGGTGATGGAGCAACTGTCGAGGGCGGTCGCCGGCACCGGCTATTTCGGCCTGCTCACCGATGCCCAAGGCCTGGTGGTCGAGGTGCATGGCGAAGTGGATGCCCGGGTCCCTGCGGCGGCGGCGATCGCGCGGGTCGGCGTGGACCTCTCGGAGTCCTCGGTGGGCACCACCGCCATCGGGGCCGCGCTGCAGGAACTGCAGCCGGTCTGGCTGCACCGGGGCGAGCACTTCTTCATCCAGAACCAGGTCTACAGCTGTGCCGGCGCACCCCTGTTCGGACCGGACGGGGAATGCGTCGGCATGCTGGACCTCAGCGGTGTCGAGGTGGCCGAACGCCCGGAGCTGCGTCATCTGGTGGCCCGGGCGGCGCGCCAGATCGAGAACCGCCTGGTGCTGCAGGTCCCGTGGCGCTGCCTGTTGCGGCTGAACTGGCCCGGCACCCCCATGGCCGAAGACGCCCCCGGCGAAACCGACGGCCTGATCGGGCTGGACCCGGACGGGCGCATCCTCGCCGTCAACCGGGCCGCCTGCCAGCTGCTGCCCCAGCTCCTGCCCCAAGCGGGCGCCGCCCTCCTGGCCGGCGACCTGTTCGCCCTGCCCTGGACGACGCTGTACGACCAGGCCCGCCGCCTGGCCCCGCCCTTCGAGCTGCCTCTGTGGTCCGGCCTGCACCTGCAGGCCCTGCCCCGGCTACGGGCCTCCCTGCTCGAAACCCCGGCGTCGGCAGGCCAGTCGGGGCGCCCGCTCAAGGACCTCGAGACCGCCCTGATCCGCAAGGCGGTCGACGAGGCTCGGGGCAATGTGGCCGAAGCGGCCCAGCGCCTGGGCATCAGCCGCGCCACGGTGTACCGCAAGCTCGGCCGGCCCCGCTGACCCCATCGGTATCCGGGGGCGATCAAACCGATACACTCGGCGTTATTCCCTGCAATGAATAGCGCCAAGGTGCCCGCACTTCACCCCGAGGATCCACGCATGCGCCCTCCCCTTCGCCGCCGCTGGCTGAGCCAGGCCCTCGGCATCGCCTTTCTGGCCAGCGGCCTGTGGGCCCTGCCCGTGCAGGCCCAGACCACCGCCGCCGCCGGGACCCTGGTGGTCTCTGCCGCCGCCAGCCTGACCAATGCCTTCGCCGAGATCGGCCAGGCCTTCGAGAAGGCCCATCCCGGCAGCCACATCACCTTCAACTTTGCCGCCTCGGGCCCCCTGCTGGCCCAGATCCAGCAGGGGGCGCCGGTCGATGTCTTCGCTTCGGCCGACCAGGAGACCATGGACCGTGCCGACAAGGGCGGGCTGCTGGCGGCGGGCTCCAGGCAGAACTTCGCCGGCAACGAGCTGGTGCTGATCGTGCCCACGGCCAGCAGGCTGGCGCCGCCGACCCAGCTGCGCGATCTGACCCAGCCGGGCTGGCAGCGCATCGCCATCGGCAACCCGGCGACCGTGCCGGTGGGCCGCTACACCCGCCAG
>JAFAMV010000144.1 GCA_019233055.1 Curvibacter sp. | reverse complement strand
CAGTCGACCGCGAAGCCGAAATCGAATCTGTCGGCCACCATGGTCTTGCCCCGGTTGTCGAGCTGCCAGCTCTGGGCGGCACCCTTGCCGATCACTTCGAGCACCTGGTTCATGTCCAGGCCGGATTTCTGCCCGAAGGCCACGGCTTCGGACAGGCCCTGCACCAGGCCGGCGATGCAGATCTGGTTGACCATCTTGGCCAACTGACCGGCGCCGCTCTCGCCCAGCAGGGTGAAGGCCCGGGAGAACGCCATGCCGACGGCACGGGCATTCTCGAAGGCCTGGGCCTCGCCGCCGCACATGACGGTGAGCAGGCCGTTCTGTGCGCCGGCCTGACCGCCCGAGACCGGTGCGTCGACGAAGTGCAGGCCGATCTGGTGCGCGGCCTGGGCCAGTTCGCGGGCCACGCTGGCCGAGGCGGTGGTGTGGTCGACGAACACCGCGCCGGGCTGCATGCCGGCGAAGGCGCCATCGGCGCCCAAGGCGACCGAGCGAAGGTCGTCATCGTTGCCGACGCAACAGAAGACCAGGTCGGCATCTTGCGCGGCAAGTCGCGGGGTGGGGGCGCTGCGGCCGGTGAATTCCTGGCACCAGGCTTCGGCCTTGGCCGGGCTGCGGTTGTAGACGGTCACCTGATGGCCCGCCAGGGCCAGGTGTCCTGCCATCGGGAAGCCCATGACGCCCAGGCCCAGGAAGGCGACCCGGGCGGGGGCGATGGTGTCGTAGGGGCGTGTGTTGGTGCTCGGCATGGCGTGGGTGTCCTGTGGGGTCAATGGAATACAGCGGGTTGACGCCGCCGCACCTGCTGGCGCAGCGGCAGCGGGTCAGACGATGGCGAAATGTTCGGTGCCGGCAGACAGGTCCTGCGAGCGGGCGCGCTGGCTGTTGAGCTTGATCTGCAGGCGCAGGTCATTGAGGGAGTCGGCATTGCGCAGTGCATCTTCGTAGGTGATGACGCTGCCCTCGTAGAGGTCGAACAGCGACTGGTCGAAGGTCTGCATGCCCAGGTTGCGGCTCTTCTTCATGATCTCCTTCACCTCGGAGACCTCGCCCTTGAAGATCAGGTCGGAGATCAGCGGCGTGTTCAGCATCACCTCGACCGCCGCCGCGCGGCCCTTGCCGTCCTGCTTGGGCACGAGCCGTTGCGACACCATGCCGCGCAGGTTCAGCGACAGGTCCATCAGCAACTGGGCACGGCGCTCCTCGGGGAAGAAGTTGACGATGCGGTCGAGGGCCTGGTTGGCACTGTTGGCGTGCAGCGTGGCCAGGCACAGGTGGCCGGTCTCGGCGAAGACCACCGCGTGTTCCATGGTCTCGCGGTCGCGGATCTCGCCCATGAGGATGACGTCGGGTGCCTGGCGCAGCGTGTTCTTGAGCGCCACCTCCCAGCTGTCGGTGTCCAGCCCGATCTCGCGGTGGGTGATGACGCAGTTCTTGTGCGGGTGCACGAATTCGACCGGGTCTTCGACCGTGATGATGTGGCCGTAGGAATTCTCGTTGCGCCAGTCGACCATGGCGGCCAGCGTGGTCGACTTGCCCGAGCCGGTGGCGCCCACCATGATGCACAGGCCGCGCTTGGTCATGGCCACCTCTTTGAGGACCTGGGGCAGACCCAGGTCGTCGATGGTCGGCAGCGTCATGGGAATCACCCGCAGCACCATACCGACCTTGCCCAGTTGCAGGAAGGCATTGACCCGGAAGCGCCCGATGCCTGAAGGCGAGATCGCGAAATTGCACTCCTTGGTGCGCTCGAACTCGGCCGCCTGCTTGTCGTTCATGATGGAGCGCGCCAGGGCCACGGTGTGCACCCCGGTCAGCGGTTGGGGCGAGACCTTGGTGATGCGGCCATCGACCTTGATGGCGGGTGGGAAATCCGCAGTGATGAACAGGTCGCTGCCATTGCGGCTGACCATCAGCTTCAACAGGTCGTTGATGAATTTACTGGCCTGATCGCGTTCCATGCGGGTGTCCGTCCTGTTACTTGTGGTGATCGCTGAGGCGGGCACTGACGACGCGCAGGCGCAGCGACAGCTTGCGGGCCAGCAGGGCCACCAGACTGGCGGCCAGTTGGGGGTCCTGGTTCATCATGTCGTCCAGTGCCTCGGCGCTGAGGACGGCGATCTCGCAATCGGTGAGGGTGGTGCAGGCAGAGAAGCGGATGCCGCTGTCGAGCAGCGACATCTCGCCGAGGATGTCGCCGGGTCGGGTCTCGGCCAGGCGCAGATGCTCGCCCCAGGGCTGGATGCGGTCCACCGCGATGATGCCGGTCAGCAGCACGACCATGAAGTTGCCGTACTCGTCCTGCAGGATCAGGTCGCGGTTGGCCGGCACCGAGGCGAATTCGAAGAAGCGCTCCATGCGCTCCACCCCGTCGGCCTGCAGCGGAGTCATGTAGCGGTCCTTGGCCCACAGGGCCTGCAGCAGCTTGCCCCCGCGCGAAGGCGAGAGCCGCTTGGCGCCCACCTCGACGGCTCGGGCCTCCCAGGGCACCAGCATCGACGAGTCGACTCCCTGGCCTGCAAAGGCGGTCGAGAACAGGATGGAATCCTGCGACTCGTCGCGCGGCGGCGCCCTTTGTTTCAGCAGACCCAGAATGCCTTTCATGGCGGACTCCCTCGTTGTAGTGATGATTGAAAAAGTGTCAGCCCGGGAAGTTCTCCGGGATCTTGGCCTTGCCACGGGCTTCGGCCGGGCTGATGACGTTGCGCCGCACCAGATCGGTCAGGCATTGGTCCAGGGTCATCATGCCCATGCTGTTGCCGGTCTGGATGGCCGAGTACATCTGGGCCACCTTGGCCTCGCGGATCAGGTTGCGGATGGCGCTGGTGCCGATCATGATCTCGTGGGCCGCCACTCGGCCCTGGCCGTCCTTGGTCTTGCACAGGGTCTGCGAGACGACCGCCTGCAGCGACTCGGAGAGCATGGCGCGGACCATCTCCTTCTCTTCGGCGGGGAAGACGTCGATGATGCGGTCGATGGTCTTGGCGGCGCTGGAGGTGTGCAGGGTGCCGAAGACCAGGTGACCGGTCTCGGCCGCCGTCATGGCCAGGCGGATGGTCTCGAGGTCGCGCATTTCACCGACCAGGATGGCGTCGGGGTCTTCGCGCAGCGCCGACTTGAGTGCGGCATTGAAGCTCAGCGTGTGCGGGCCGACCTCGCGCTGGTTGACCAGGCATTTCTTGGACTCGTGCACGAATTCGATCGGGTCCTCGACCGTCAGGATGTGGCCGTACTCGTTTTCGTTGAGGTAGTTGACCATGGCGGCCAGGGTGGTCGACTTGCCCGAGCCGGTCGGCCCGGTCACCAGCACCAGGCCGCGCGGCTTGAGGGCCAGATCGGCGAAGATCTTGGGGGCGTTGAGCTGTTCCAGCGTCAGGATCTTGGAGGGGATGGTGCGGAACACCGCGCCCGAACCCCGCTGGTGGTTGAAGGCATTGACCCGGAAACGCGCCAGGCCTTCGATCTCGAACGAGAAGTCGACCTCCAGGAACTCCTCGTAGTTCTTGCGCTGCGAGTCGTTCATGATGTCGTAGACCATGGCGTGGACCGTCTTGTGGTCCAGGGCATCGACATTGATGCGGCGCACATCGCCGTGCACGCGGATCATCGGGGGCAGGCCGGCCGAGAGGTGAAGATCGGAGGCCTTGTTCTTGACGCTGAAGGCCAGCAACTGGGTGATGTCCACGAAATCCCTCTCGGTTTGTTTGGTACGCTCGACGGCAATTATGACGATGATTGGCAACAACCTCCAAGCCGTGCGCGAGCGCATCCTGAGGGCCTGCGCCGCTGCCGGCCGGGCGCCGGAAACCGTGCGCCTGCTGGCCGTTTCCAAGACCTTCGGGCCCGAGGCGGTGCGCGAGGCCGCCGCCGCCGGCCAGCAGGCCTTCGGCGAGAACTACCTGCAGGAAGCCGTGGACAAGATCACGGCCCTCGAGCGCCAGCCCGGGGCGCTGCTGCCCCGTCCTGAATGGCATTGCATCGGGCCGGTGCAATCCAACAAGACCAAGCTGGTGGCCGCCCATTTCGACTGGCTGCACACCGTGGACCGCCTGAAGATCGCCCAGCGGGTCTCCGAGCAGCGCCCGGCCGGGCTGCCCCCGCTGCAGATCTGCCTGCAGGTCAACATCGACGGCGGTGCGAGCAAGTCCGGTGTGGCGCCCGACGAGGCGCTGGCCCTGGCGCGGGCCGTCGCCGAGCTGCCCCATCTGTGCCTGCGCGGTCTCATGACCTTGCCCGAACCGTCGCCTGACGTCGAGGCCCAGTTGCAGGTGCATCGACGCGCGCGTGACCTGTTCGAGGCCATCCGCGCGGCCGGCCTGCCGGCCTCGGCCCGTTTCGACACGCTGTCCATGGGCATGAGCAACGACCTGGAGGCGGCGATCCAGGCCGGCAGCACCCTGGTGCGGGTCGGCACGGCGATCTTCGGCGGGCGCAGCTACGCTCCATCGCCCTGAGACCAGGGCCGAGGCTCAGAGCAGCTTCAGGTGGGTCGAGTTCTTGACCTCTTCCATGACCGCATAGGTCCGGGTCTCGCGCACACCGGGCAACTGCCACAGCACGGTGCCTGCGAAGGCCCGGTATGAGGCCATGTCGGCCATGCGGGTCTTGAGCAGGTAGTCGAAGCCGCCGGCCACCATGTGGCATTCCATGATCTCAGGGCGGACCTGCACCGCCGCCTGGAACTCGTCGAACACATTCGGGGTGGTGCGGTCGAGCAGCACCTCGACGAAGACCATCATCGCGGCACCCAGCTTGAGCGGGTTGAGCCGGGCCTCGTAGCCGAGGATGAAGCCTTCGCGGGTCAGCCGCTGCACCCGGGCCAGGACGGCCGTGGGCGACAGGGCCACGGCCTCGGCGAGCTTGAGGTTGGAGATGCGTCCATCGACCTGCAGAACCTGCAGTATCTTGAGGTCTATCCTGTCAAGTTCGTGGTCTTGTTCGCTCATTCTTGGTGGAAGATGGGGTGGTCTCCGGGATTGTCCGAGTTTTTTGTGAGTTGTCTGGCAGTATTTGTGCCCAGTCATGTGCCGGCCTAGCCGCAGGAAGCCGCCGCGTCTTGTGATTGATCACATTGCCGTGCGAAAAAATTGCCACAGATCATGCGCAGGGTTAATGTGCACGGTTTGCCCGCCTGCCAGGCGGACGATCAGGAGGGTGATGTTGAAAAGCAATGGGGAGCCGTGCTCCCGCTGTGCCGGCAGGGCGCGCTGCCTGATCGGCAGGCAGGGCGATGCCTTCGGCACGGCGATGGCCAGCCGGGTCACCGAGCGCGCGTTCCAGAAGGGCGAGGTCCTGCTCGGCGAGGGGCAACTGCCCACGGTGATCCAGGTGGTCAAGGTGGGCATGGTGATGCTGACGCGCCGTGGCGAGGACGGTGTCTCCCGGCCCATCGGCCTGTCGGGCTGGGGGCAGCCCGTGGGCAGCACGGCGGTGCTGGGGCTGGCCGCCCCCATGTCCTGCGTGGCGGTGACGGCCGGGCGCTGCTGCCAGGTCGAAATGGCCAGCCTGCAGGCGGCCGGTCTGCTCGACATGGAGTTCATGAGCGAGGTGGCGCGCGACTTCGTGCGCACCAGCGCCCGGGTGGCCGACTGGGCCCGGGTGGTGCGCATCAAGGGCCTGACCGGCCAGTTGGCCGGCACCCTGCTCCAGATCAGCCGCATGCAGGGCAGCAACCTGATCCGCCTGCCCAGCCATACCACGCTGGCCAGCCTGCTGGCCACCACCCGCGAGACCATCGCCCGCGCCCTGCGCCAACTGGAGCTGCAGCATTGCCTGCTGCGCCACGACCGCTGGCACTGCGAGGTACTGCCCGAACCCCTGTGCCGCTGGATCGAGTCGACAGGCTGAGGCGCCGCCGGACCGGGCCGGGCCGCCCGGAGAAACTTGCAAATACGGACTGAAAGTTTCTGTTTGATACATATTTGCCGTCAACAAGGTGGCGCCGCGTCCGTTCACTGCTAAGAGCCTGTTCAATGTCTCCCACGGGTCGCGCAGCGGCCTTTTCGGGATGGGATGCAAGGCGCGGTGCGCGGTCGATAGCCCGGCTATCGACAAGTGCCGCAACGCCGCAGACGGCCCGAAAAGGCCACTGCCCTTCGGGTTGGAGCGAAATCGGGCCCACTTCGACGATATGGGGCGCCCCGGCTGCAGGCATGGGCAAGGGCCCATGCGGCGCATCCGGGCCACCCACTCATCCCGATTGCGCTGCAACGCGGCCCGTGCGAGGCATTGAACAGGCTCTAAGGGAATCAGCCCTGAATCGGTATCGGAGGACAAATCATGCAGTGGAAGCCTTTGGCCGGCAGGATCGCCGGCGCTTTTCTGGTGCTTGCATCAGCCACATTTCTGACGGCCTGTGGGGGGGGCTCGGACGGCGGGGGGCCGGCCTTCGACGTCCAGGCTGCCATCGCGGGTCAGCCGGTCGCCGGGCTGGACATCCTGCCGGGCATGGAGCCCCAGATCGTGCTGCAGCCCGGGCAGGGGTTCGAGCTTGATGCCAGTGCGGCGGTGAACTGGTCGCTGTATGTCAACGGAGTGGCCTTGCCGGTCACCGGCGGGACGGTGCTGGCGGGTGATGTGGCCATCCAGGAGATCGGCATCAACCAATGGCAGTTCCTCGCTGCCACGACCGCCAGCAGCTATCCGTCTTCGCCGGTCGATGTCACCCTGGTCGTGAGTTCGGTCTATGACCCCTCCCAGGTGGCCCAGATCGATCTGCACATCGCCGGCACCTGAGCGGGCGGGCCGTGCCGCTGGCTTACCATGGCATGGCGCAGGTCGGGCCTGTGCCCTGCCCCGATCCATTTCCGAGAACCGGGTTGACCCGGAGGAGCCTCTACCGTGAATCCATTCGAGCCGATATCCCGCGCCCCGTCGCACCCATTGGCTGACCGGGCCGGTCTGCGCCTGCTGGCGCAAGGCGGATGGGCACTGGCCTGTGCCCTCGGGCTGTCGGCCTGCGTCGTGGCGCCACTGCCTCCCGCTCCCACCGTGGTGCAGGTGGCGCCGCCGGTGGCCTATGTGCCACCGCCTCCGGCCCCCGTCGTCAGCGTCTATGTCGAGCCGCCCCTGGTCCAGCCCGAGCCGATCGCGGTGGCCTGGGCGCCGCCGCCCATGCTGGTCGAAGCCCCGCCGCCGCTGCCCTTTGCGGGCGCCATCTGGATCGGGGGCTACTGGGTCTGGGAAGGCAACTGGGTCTGGGCCGCCGGCCGCTGGGCACCGCCTCCGCAGCCGGGCTATGGATGGGTCCATCCCTACTATGAACACCGGGGCAATCTGGTGGTCTTTGTCACCGGCCACTGGAGCCCGCCGGGCGTGGTCTTCGTGCCGCCACCTCCCAGCCTCAGCCTCACCGTGGTCGTGGCCGGCCCGGGCGTCCATCCCGGGCCTGCCCCGATGGGCCCGCAGGGCGTCTTCGTGCCGCCGCCGCCAGGCCCGCGGCCGGGACTCGTCGTGCCGGCGCCGGTGGGCACGCCGCCCGCCGTGGTGGTCAGTGCGGCGCCGGTGACCAATGTCGGCATGCACATCCAGGCGAATGTGGGCAATACCAGCGTCACCAATGTCACGAACATCAGCAATGTCACCAACATCACCCATCTGACCATCGTGGCCCCGCCTTCGGCCACCGCCAGCGGACAGGCCTTCCAGTCCTCGGTACCGGCCCAGGCGCATCTGGCCGCCGCCCTGCCGGCCATGGTGCATGCGCAGGCGCCGGTGCCGATCAGTGCCCAGGCGATTCCCTCCTTCGCGCCGAATCGGCCGCCGGCCGCCCTGCCGGCTCCCCAGGCCGTGCATGCAGCGGTCACGCCGGCCTGGCAGGCGCATCTGAACCCGCATGCCAACAATGCGGCCCCGCCAGCCCCGCCAGCCCCGCCAGCCCCGGCAGCCCCGCCAGCCCCGGCACCCGTGCATGCGGGGCCTGGTGCCGTGCCGCAGGGCGAGGCGCATGTCCACGAGCACGAGGCCGGGCTCCCTGCCAGGCCTGCGGCTGAACCGGCGGCGCGGGTCGCCCCGGTGGCGCCTGCCGAGCCTGCTGCGCCTCGACCGCAGAACCCGCATCCCCAGCCGCCGGCCGCCGCCCAGGTGCCGCATCCGGTGCCGGCGGCGCATGCCGAGGCGCACAAGCCGGAACCGGCCCACCCCGCCAAGGAGGCGCCGGCGCATGAGCACCATGAGGACCGGGAGCGCGAGCCGCGCTGACCCCCGGCCTGCGTTCCGTCAGCCGTCGATGGCCGGCCGGGCCAGCAGTTCGTCGATCTGGCCGGCCGGAACGGCGCGGGAGAACAGCCAGCCCTGGCCCGTGTCGCATCCCAGGGTCAGCAGCAGGCGGCGTTGCAGCTCGGTCTTCACGCCCTCGGCCACCACGCCCAGGCCGAGCGCCTGGGCCAGCGCAACGATGGCCCGGATCAGGGTGGTGTCGCTGTCGGGGGTCGTCAGGCCGGCGATGAATTCCCGGTCGATCTTGATGCGGTCGATCGGCAGCCGCTGCAGGTAGATCAGGGCCGAGTGCCCGGTGCCGAAGTCGTCCAGGGCCACACCGACCCCCAGCGCCTGCAGTTGTCCCAAGGTCTGCCGGGCCATGTCGGGGTCGGCCAGGGCCTGTGATTCGGTGATTTCGAGCTCCAGGTATTCGGGTGGCGCGCCGTGCGTGGCCAGGCAGCGGGCCAGACGCGCGGCCAGATCGGGCTGGCGCAGTTGGCTGGGCGAGAGGTTGACGGCCACCCGCATCGGGGTGCCGGCCCGTTTCCAGTGGGCGATCTGGCGGCAGGCCGTTTCCAGGACCCAGTCGCCCAGGGGGGCGATGAGGCCGGTGCTCTCGGCCACCGGGATGAAGCGCCCGGGCGGCAGCTCGCCAAGCTCGGGGTCGCGCCAACGCAGCAGGGCCTCGACGCCGATGATCCCCCCGTGGCGCAGATCGACCTGAGGCTGGTAGTGCAGGCTCAGCCGGTCCGTGCCCAGGGCCTGTTTGAGCTTTTCATGGATGCGCACCTTCTCGGCCATGCGCTGCGCCAGGTGGGGGGCATAGGTGGCGCAGACATTCGGGCCTTGCGCCTTGGCGTGGTACATGGCCATGTCGGCATAGCGCATCAAGGTGCCGCCGTCCTCTGCATGTTCCGGGCAGTACGCGATGCCGATGCTGGCGCCCAGGCTGACCCGGTAGCCCTGGATCTGGAACGGTGCCTGCAGCACTTCGAGCAGCTTGCGCGCCACCCGTTCGGCGGTCTGGTGGCCCTGGAGATCGGGCAGCAGCACGGTGAACTCGTCGCCCCCGATGCGGGCCAGGGTGTCGCTGGCCCGCAAGGTCGATTGGAGGCGGCGGGCCACCTCCACCAGGGCCTGGTCGCCTGCCCCATGGCCCAGGCTGTCATTGATCGACTTGAAGTCGCACAGATCGAGCAGCAGCAGGGCCATGGGCCGCCGCTGCCGGATGGCCAGCATGATGGCCTGGCCCAGGCGCTGGCCCGCCTGCCAGCGGTTGACCAGGCCGGTCAACATGTCGTGCGTGGCCTGGTGGTGCATGTCCTCTTCGAGGCGCTGCACCGCGCTGATGTCGCGCACGAACACCACGGCCACCCCGCCGCCTGCCGGACTGTGGCCCAGGGACACATCCACCGGCACGCTGCCGCCGTCCTCCCGGTACAGCCTCAATCTGCCGACCATGCCCATGGGGCGGGCCACGGGATGGGCGAAATAGCTCTGTATCAGACCCTGGTGGCGCTCGCGCAGCGCCGGCGGCAGCAGTTGGTTGACATCCAGGCCCCGCAAGGCTTCCTGCGCGTGGCCCGAGATCAGTGCCATGGCGGCGTTGGCCATCAGGATGCGGCCGTGACGATCGATCAGCAGCACCCCGTCGGGGGCGGCCTCCAGTGCCGAGCGCTCCAGCGTGGCGCCCTCGTCCCCGGTCCAGGGCGGCAGCACGCCGTGGTGGGCCAGAGGGTGGGCGCAGGCCTGCTCGGCCAGAGGGTGATGGCTGGCGAAGGGGCAGGGCATCAGCCGGTCTCCGGACGAAGGATGCGACCGGGCCTGGAAATGCCTGCGCGCGCGACGATCGACCGGCGCCGGTTCATGGTGACAGCATGCATGGTTCTCGGCTCCCGTGGTCTGCGGCCGGTGACCTCCCACGGAACCGGTTCACGATCCCATCGGTTCTGAGAATTCCCGACTCTTCGGCCACTCTATTTTCTTATCCGGGGCCGAGGTAGAGGGCAAGCGCATCCCGGAGCGCAAATCTGCAGCCAATGTGATGCTTTTCTCGTCGGACTGGATGGGCTCGGGGGCCCGGCTTCATTGCGGTGGGCGGCGCATGCGGCATTCGCTGCCCTGGGCCAGCTCATTGCCGCTGTAGACCGCATCGGTGCGGAAGCCGTAGGAGGTGCCCTCCCAACCGGTCTTGACCGTCTTGCCGTCCACCGGGGCCACGGTGTTGACCACCTGGGGCAGCAGGGCCTGGTGGTCCTCGGCGCGCATGCGCACCGGGCCCACCACGGTGTCCAGGCTCAGGTCTTCCAGCGCATAGGCCACTTTCTGGCTGTCCAGCGAGCCGGCCTTGCGGATGGCCGCGGCCAGGAACTGCGGCGTCATCACGATGCGGGGCGCCAGGAACTCCTGGCCGGTGCGTGCCTTGTAGGCCTTGGCCTGGGCCTCGGCGCGCGGCACGTCGGCCTCGCCCGGATGCCATTCGGCCACCCAGGTCAGCTGCCCCAGGCCGGCCTGCGAGACGGCCAGCACCGTGCCGGGGATGGCGCCCGCGCTGTGGTTGAAATAGCGCAGCCGGTAGCCGGCATCGCCCGCCGACTTGAGCAGCAGGTTCATGTCCTGGCCCCAGTTGCCGGTGATCACCGCGTCGGCCTCGCTGGCCTTGATCTTGGCCACATAGGGCGAGAAGTCCTTGACCTTGCCGATCGGGTGGAAGGTCTCGCCGACGAAGGCGACGTCGGGCCGGGCCAGGCCGACCAGTTCGCGGCCGTAGCGGGCCCATTGGCGGCCATGGGCATAGTCCTGGTTGAGCAGGTAGACCTTGTGGATGTCGGGCTGGGTCTTGATGTAGTTGGCGATGGCCTTCATCTTCATCGCGGTGTTGGCCTCGAACTGGAAGTGCCAGAAGCTGCACGCCTTGCCGGTCAGTTCGGGGTCGATCGAGGAGTGGTTCAGCACCAGCACCGCCCGATCGGGGTTGCGCTCGTTGAAGCGCGCGGCCGCCTGCACCAGCGCCGACACCACGGTCGAGCCCGAGCCGCCGGTGACGATGGCGCGGGCCCCCTGGTCGATGGCGGCCTGCAGGGCGCTCAGGCTCTCCTGCGCCGACAGCTTGCTGTCGAACTGCAGCAGCTCCAGCCGGACGCCGTCCTTGCCCTTTCCGAGCACGCCGCCGTGGGCGTTGATCTCGTCGACGGCATAGCGGGTGTGCATCAGCATCAGTTCGCCGACGTTGGCGAAGGGGCCCGACAGCGGGTCGATGAAGGCGATCTTGTAGCTGTCGGCGGCCTGGGCGGCACTGCCTGACAGCAGTGGACCGGCCAGGGCCAGGGTGGCCAGGATGGGGCGCAGGCGGGCTCGGGGCATGGGAAGTCTCCTGTGGGCGGGTTGGGGCGTCTCTTCAGGCGCCGGGCGGACGTTTTCGGACACGGCGCAGCCCCAGCACCCGCCAGGCCAGCGGTGTCAGGGTCTGCACCAGCTCTTCGGCATTCAGCCGGCCGTCGGGGCGGTACCAGTTGTAGAGGAAACCCGGCAGGCTGCAGGCCGCCAGGGCGGTGATGCGGGTCTCCTCGAATTCGAAGTGGCCGCTGCGCCGGCCCTCTTCGAGCAGGGCGCAGAGACGGTCGTAGAAATGGCTGGCGAGCTTCTTCTGCGCGGCCAGGTATTCGGGCCGGTAGACCTGCGGTTCGCGGTAGGGAAAGAAGGCGGACGGGTAGTGCGCGAGCGTGGCGCGGATCAGCCGCCCGATGCCCTCGCAGACCTTCTGGTGGGCCGGCCGGGGGTCGTCCGGCGCGAAGTCCATGCAGGTGAAGCAGGCCACCGCCGGCGTCCACGACAGGGTCTCGAAGATCTCCTGCTTGTTGTGGAAGTAGTAGTAGACAAAAGGCTTGGTCACCCCCAGCCGTTGCGCCACCTGCTCCAGGGTGGTGTTGGCATAGCCCTGCTCGGCGAACAGCGCTTCGGCGGCGCGCAGGATGCTCTCGCGCTTTTCGTCGGTCTGCGCTGTGTCTGTCTTCTGCCGGCCCCGGCGGGTCTTGCCGGGGAGGCGGGATTTCCGGTCTGTCGCGTTCGATATACCCATGGGTAGCATTGTTCTACTTGGCGGTATATATTGGCAAGACGCTGGCACGCGGGAGCCCCTATCGCAAACCCTGAGACCGGCGACCCCATCCACCAGGAGACAAGACCATGGCAGAGACCCCGTCCGCCGGCCGCCACGCAGCCGACGACCTCCCGCTGCACGAACACCTGCGCGCCCATGCGCGCCGCCATCCCGACCGGACCGCCTACCACTGGTATGGGCGCCCCATCAGCTGGGCCGAGCTGGACCGGGCCAGCGATGCCTTCGCGGCGCGCCTGCAGGCCCTGGGCGTCGCCAAGGGCGAGCCGGTGGCGCTGTTCATGGGCAACTGCCCGCAGTACCTGATGGCGCATTTCGGCATCCAGAAGATCGGCGCCATCGTCTGCCCCTGCGGACCGCTCTACAAGGAGCACGAGCTGGGCTACCAGCTGCAGGATCTGCAGGCCCGCGTCATCGTGGCGGCCGACGTGCTGCTGCCGGTGGTGGACAAGGTCCGGCCGCAGACCGCGCTGCAACATGTGTTCGTGGTGCGCCAGGCCGAACTGCTGCCCGAGGCGCCTGCGCTGGCCGTGCCGGCCGAACTGCAGGCCCAGCGCGCGGCGCAGCGGCCGGTGCCCGAGGGCTGCGAAGACTTCCTGCAGGTCTGCATGGCCGGCGGGCAGCCCCGGGCTGTCGATCTGTCGCTCGACGATGTGGCGCTCATGACCTATACCTCGGGCACCACCGGCCTGCCCAAGGGGGCCATGCTGAGCTATGGCAACGCCGTCTTCAAGACCTCGGTGGCGGCGCGCTGCAACGAGGTCCGCAGCGACGATGTGCTGCTGGCCATCGCGCCGCTCTACCACATCGCCGGCATGCTCATGGGCATCAACATCGCGGTCTACACGGGCGCCACCACGGTGCTGCTGCATCGCTTCGACCCGCTCGCCACCGCCCAGGCGCTGGAGCAGCATCGGGTCAGCTGGTGGTACAGCATCGCCCCCATGAATGTGGCGGTGATGCAGCTGCCCGACATCCGCGAGCGCGACCTGTCGGCCCTGCGCATGAACCCGGTCACCAGTTTCGGCATCACCTTCACCGAAGCGCTGGCGCGCCAATGGCAGGGTGTGGCGCCCCGGTGCCAGGCCTTCGAGGCCGCCTACGGCCTCAGCGAGACCCACACCGCCGACACCTACATGCCGCATGACGCCATCCGTTGGGGCGCGCATGGCAGGGCGGTGCCCGGCAACGAGATCCGCATCGTCGACCCCGAGACGGCGGCGCCGCTGCCGGTGGGCGAGGTCGGCGAGATCACCCTGCGCAGCCCGGGCAACTTCAAGGGCTACTGGAACAAGCCCGAGGCCACCGCGAAGACCCTGCGCGAGGGCTGGGTCTTCACCGGCGACATGGGGCGGCTCGATGCCGACGGCTACCTCACCTTCATCGGCCGCTTCAAGGAGATGATCAAGGTCTCGGGCTACAGCGTGTTCCCCGAAGAGGTCGAGACCCTGCTCATCAAGCACCCGGCGGTGGCCCAGGCGGCCGTGCTCGGCGTGCCCGATGCCGAGAAGGGCGAGGTGGTGCGCGCCTTCATCGTCTGCAAGCCCGGCCAGAGCGTGGGGGCCGAGGCCCTGATCGCCTGGTCGCGCGACAACATGGCGCCCTACAAGGCCCCGCGCGAAGTGCGCTTCATCGACGCGCTGCCCAGCACCGGCGCGGGCAAGGTGCTGCGGCGCCTGCTGCGTGACCTGCCCTGAACCGGTCGCACCCTGCCCAGACGGCTCCCTTTTCCTGATCCCGCACCCCGGAGTTTTCGTGTCCAGACCCCTGTTCTCCAAAGTTCTTGTCGCCAACCGTGGCGAGGTGGCCCTGCGCATCGTGCGCGCCCTGCAGGAGCTGGGCATCGCCAGCCTGGCGGTCCATGCCCAGGACGACGCCCAGGCCCCGCATGTGCAGGCGGCCGACGAGGCCGTGGCGCTGGCCGCCAGCGGCCCCCGGGCCTACCTCGACGGCGCGGCCCTGCTGGCCCTGGCCCGCGCGCACGGCTGTGACGCGCTGCACCCGGGGTACGGCTTTCTCAGCGAACGCGCCGACTTCGCCGAGGCCTGCGCCGCCCAGGGGCTGCGCTTCATCGGCCCCACGGTCGCCCAACTGGCCCTGTGCGGCGACAAGGCCCGCACCCGGGCCCTGGCCCGGCACTGCGGCGTGCCCCTGATGCCGGGCAGCCCGGCGGCGGTCACCCTGGAGGCGGCCCAGGCCTTCATGGCCGAGCAGCAGGGGGCCGGCGTGATGGTCAAGGCCATCGGCGGCGGCGGGGGGCGCGGCATGCGGGCGGTGCTGAACCCGGCCGATCTGCCCGAGGCCTGGGAGCGTTGCCGCTCCGAGGCCCTGGCGGCCTTCGGCGTCGAAGGGGTCTATGTCGAGCGCCTCATGGCCGGCGCCCGCCACATCGAGGTCCAGGTGCTGGGCGACGGGCATGAGGTGATGGCGCTCGGTGAGCGCGAATGCAGCGTGCAGCGGCGCTTCCAGAAGCTGGTCGAGATCGCGCCCAGCCCCTCGCTCACCGCCGGCCTGCGCGCCTCGCTCATCGAATCGGCCCTGCGCATGGCGCGCGAGCTGCGCTACCAGGGCCTGGGCACCTTCGAATTCCTGGTCGATCCGGCCTCGCACGCGCTGCCCTTCGTCTTCATCGAGGCCAACCCGCGCCTGCAGGTCGAGCACACGGTGACCGAAGAGGTCACGGGGCTGGATCTGGTGCAATTGCAGATCGCGCTGGCGGCCGGGCGGCGGCTGGCCGATCTGGGCCTGGATCCGCTGCGGCCGCCAGCGCCGCAGGGGCATGCGATCCAGTGGCGCATCAACGCCGAGACCCTTGAGGCCGACGGCCAGGCGCGGCCCGGCCACGGCGTGCTGACGCGCTTCGACCTGCCGGCCGGGCCGGGCATCCGCATCGACACCCATGGCGTGGCCGGCGCCAGCCCGTCGCCGCACTACGACACCCTGCTGGCCAAGCTCATCGTCAGCACCCGGGGCGGCTCGTACGAGGCCGTGCTGCGCCGCTCGCAGCGGGCGCTGGCCGAATGCCGCATCGAGGGCGTGGCCACCAATCTGGCCCTGCTGCGGGCGATCGCACAACGCCCCGAGATGGCCCGCCAGGCCGTGCACACGCGCTGGCTCGAATCGGTCCTGCCCGAGCTGCTGGATGCAGCCTCGGCCCTCACACCCAGGCCCTCCGCAGCCGCGATGGCCGTGACCGCCGCGACGCCGGCATCACCCCCGGTGCCCGAGGGGGCGGTCTGCGCGCCCATGCCGGCGCGGCTGGTGCAGTTCGAGGTGGTGCCGGGGGCGGTGGTGGCGTCGGGCGCCACCCTGGCCGTGCTCGAAGCCATGAAGATGGAGCACCTGCTGCAGGCCCCGCATGCGGGCCGGGTCGTGGCCTTGCACGCCGATGCCGGCGAGCAGCTCGTGGCCGGCCAGCCCATCCTGGTGCTGGAGCCGGTCGATGCCGAAGGGCTGGGGGCCGAGCGTCTGGAGGCGCCGGATCCGGACCACCTGCGCGCCGACCTGCAGCGTGTCATGGCCCGCCATGCCTTCACGCTCGACGCGGCCCGCCCGGCCGCGGTGGCCAAGCGCCACGCCCAGGGCGGGCGCACCGCCCGCGAGAACATCGCCCAGCTCTGCGATGCCGGCAGCTTCATCGAATACGGTGCGCTGGCCATCGCCGCGCAGACCCGGCGGCGCAGCCTGGAAGACCTGATCGCCAACACCCCGGCCGACGGCATGGTCACCGGCATCGGCAGCGTGAATGCGGCGCAGTTCGGCCCTGAGCGCGCGCGTGCCGCCGTGCTGGCCTACGACTACACCGTGCTGGCCGGCACCCAGGGCATGCGCAACCACCACAAGACCGACCGCATGCTGGCGCTGGCACACCAGCTGCGGCTGCCGGTGGTGCTGTTCGCCGAGGGCGGTGGCGGGCGCCCCGGCGACACCGACATGCCCATCGTGGCCGGGCTGAACAACCACACCTTCAGCCAGTTCGCCGCCCTGTCCGGGCAGGTGCCGGTGGTGGGCATCGTCCATGGCCGTTGCTTTGCCGGCAATGCGGCGCTGCTGGGTTGCGCCGACGTCATCATCGCCACCGAGGCCAGCAACATCGGCATGAGCGGGCCGGCCATGATCGAGGGCGGCGGGCTGGGGGTCTACCGGCCCGAAGAGATCGGGCCCAGCGCGGTCCAGCACCGCAACGGCGTCATCGACGTCCTGGTGCGCGACGAGGAGGAGGCGGTGGCGGTGGCGCAGCGCTACCTGGCCTTCTTCCAGGGCGCCTTGTCGTCGTGGCAGGCCCCGGACCAGCGTCTGCTGCGCCATCGGGTGCCCGAGAACCGCTTGCGCGTCTACGAGGTGCGCGAGGTGATGCGCGGCCTGGTCGACGAGGGATCGCTGCTCGAGCTGAGGGCCGGTTTCGGCGCCGGCATGGTCACCGCGCTGGCCCGCATCGAGGGCCGCGCGATCGGCCTGATCGCCAACAACCCCAGGCACCTGGGGGGCGCCATCGATGTCGAGGCGGCCGACAAGGCCGCCCGCTTCATGCAACTGTGCAATGCCCACGGCCTGCCCATCGTCTCGCTGACCGACACGCCGGGCTTCATGGTCGGCCCCGAGATCGAGGCCCAGGCACAGGTGCGCCACGTCTGCCGCATGTTCGTGGCGGCGGCGCACCTGAGCGTGCCCTTTTTCGCGGTGGTGCTGCGCAAGGGCTATGGCCTGGGAGCCCAGGCCATGACGGCGGGCGGCTTCGATGCCCCGGTGTTCACCGTGGCCTGGCCCAGCGGCGAATTCGGTGCCATGGGGCTGGAGGGCGCGGTGCGCCTGGGCTACCGCAAGGAACTCGAGGCGGCGGCCGCCGGCCCCGAGCGCGAGGCCCTGTTCGAGAAGTTGGTGGCGCAACAATATGCCAACGGCGAAGCCATGAACATGGCGGCCACGCTGGAGATCGACGCCGTCATCGACCCGGCCGAGACCCGGTCCTGGCTGGTGCGGGGACTGGCCTCGACCGTCGGCCAGCCGCGCGCCGCGACGCGCTGCATCGACACCTGGTGAGGCCGGGCGCCAGCCTTCAGGCCGGCGCCTTGTTCCAGGCCGAGCACCAGCCGTTGCCGGCCACCTGCTTGCGGCCGAACATGGCGCAGCCGCCCCATTCGTCGGCGGCCTTGCCCTGGAAGAAGGAGCAGTTGTGGCAATGCTGCTGGGCCGAGTGCTGGCCGTATTTCTTGCCGTCCACCAGGCTGGTGTCGTGCTTGTAGCCCAGGGCCTGGGCCTGGTCGCTGGTTTCATCGACATGGGCGCCGGCCTGGGCCCGGGCTGCGCCGGCCACGGCCAGGGTGCTGCCGGCGACCGCGAGGTGGCAGATGAATTGACGGCGGTTGCTGGGGGTCATGGAGGTCTCCTGTGTTGAGGCCGGCGCCGGGCCGGCGGGCGGGGTACGGGTGCGGGATTGCGCGGCCTGCTCTGCAACTGCTGTGCCAGCCGCCGCAGCGCGGCCGACGGGGCGCTGTGGGCGGTGCCGATGTGTCATGGCTGTCACGGGCGCCTCTGCAGGGCCTCTGTGGCGCGCCATGGCTGTACCAGACTGGCACAGCCGGGGCGGGGCTTTCCCGGGTGTCCCGGGCCCGGCTCAGCCGCCGAGTTCGATCAGGCCGTGGCGCAGGGCCAGCAGGGTCATCTCGGCCTGGTTGTGCAGACCGAGCTTCTGCTTGAGGTTGTAGAGGTGGGTGCCGACGGTGGAGCTCGACAGGTTCAGGGCCTGCGAGATGCGCACCACGCTGAGCCCCTGGGCCAGTTGCTTGAAGACCTCGAACTCGCGCGCCGACAGTTGGGCCAGCGGCCCGCCTTCGCCGTTGAGGTCCTGCACCGCCATGCGCTGGGCGATGGCGGCATCGATGTAGCGTTGGCCGCGCGCGACCGCGCGCAGGGCGTCGATCAGGGCCTCGGGGGCGCTGCGCTTGCACAGGTAGCCGGCCGCGCCGGCCTGCAGCGCCCGGCGCGGGTGGCTGGTGTCCTCGTGGGCCGACAGGGCCAGGATGCGCAGCTGGGGCCGATGGGCCAGCAGGCGCTTGATGGCCTCGATGCCGCCCATGCCGGCCATGGCCAGGTCCATCACCACCACCTCGGGTGCCGCCGGCTCCAGCAACTGGCAGGCGGCTTCGCCGCTGTCGGCCTCGGCCACCACCTCGATGTCCGTCTCGGCCTGCAGCAGCAGTCTGAAGCCCATGCGCACCACGGCATGGTCGTCCACCAGCATCACACGCATGACAGGGCCTCCTCGGGGTGGGTCAGGGGCAGGCAGGCCCGCAGGGCGATGCCGCCATGGCGGCTGCGCCGGAAGTCGAGTCGCCCCCCCAGGGACCGCACGCGTTCACGCATGCCGGCGATGCCGAAGTGGCCGGGGCGGTTCAGGTCCTCGAGGCGGCCCTGGCCGTCGTCCTCGACCTGCAGGGCCAGCTGATGCCGGTCGCTGTGCAGCCGCACCTCGACATGGCGGGGCCGGGCATGGCGCAGGGCGTTGTTGACCGCCTCCTGGACGATGCGGAAGCTGGCGGCGCAGACGGCGCCGTCGAGCGCTTCGAGCGGCCCTTCGCATTGCAGGCTGACCGCCACCTCGGGGTGGCTCAGGCCCCAGTCGCCCTGCAGGTCCTGCAGCGCCTCGGCCAGGCCCTGCTGGTCCAGGGCCAGCGGTCGCAGCCGGGCCACCAGCCGGTGCATGCCGGCGTAGATGGCGTCGGCGCAGCCCAGCACCAGCCGCACCGACTGCTGCAGTGCCGAATCGGCCGGCAGGCCCTGGCGGTCCAGGTGGCGGCGGATGATCATGCCGGCACTCTTGATGGCGGTGATCTGCTGTCCCAGCTCGTCGTGCAGCTCGCGCGCGATGGCGCCGCGTTCCTGCTCGATGCGCTCGTGCAGCCGCCGCGCCTGTTCGCGGTTGGCGGCCAGGGCCTGGGCGGCTTCATCGGCCTGTCGCCGCGCCGCCGCGCTGTCCTGCACCGCCTGGGCCATGCGGTTGAAGGCCTGGCTGATGAGGCGGCCCTCGCGTCCGGCCATGCCCGCGAGGCGGGTCTGGTAGCGGCCGTCCTCCATGGCCTGCAGGCCCTGCAGCAGGGCGCGCAGGGGCTTCAGGGCGCGGCCCACCAGCAGGTAGACCGCCGCATTGGCCAGCACGAAGCCGGCGGCCACTGCGGCCAGCAGGGGGCAGAGTTCGTCCCAGCCATCGAGGGCGGCGCGCGACGGGTCGGCTTGCAGCAGCAGCCGGCCGCTGGGCAGGGCGATCTCGCGGGCGGCCAGCGGTGGCGAGACGATGCGCGCGTACCAGGCCGGGGCCTCGCGGCCGGCCTTGTAGGGCGAGGGCGGCGAGCGGTACAGCGGCCGGCCCTCGGCGTCGAGCAGGCTGATGTCGTTGGCGCGCACCCGGCCCACGCCCTGCAGGAATTCCTGCATGCCCTGCAACCCGCCGTAGCCGTAGACCCATTGGACGCGGCTGAGCAACTGGCTGGCCACGAGGTTGGCGCCGACCACCTCCTCGTGCACGCTGCGCCGCGTGTTCTCGACCTGCAGGCCCACCAGCAGGGCGGACAGCAGGCCGAGCAGCACGGCGATCAGGAGGTTGATTTGCAGGCGCAGGCTCATGGCGGCATCGGGTGGGACGGTGGGGTGGCGTGCCGCAAGTCCCGTGCCGTCCCAGGGCGGCACGGGGTCGACCCAGGGTTAACGAGGAGGCCGGTGCCGGCCCCGGCTTTCATGAAAATCATGAGCCGCGATTCGCGATTCCCTGCAGGACGCCGGCGGCCGGCGGCCGGACACTGGCCTCACCTTGGGGCAGGCTGGCGCACGGCCCGCCCCGGTTCCAAGAATCCGGAGACTCCATGCACCACCGCCGCGGCGGCCCCGCCCGCCCCACCTTCGCCCTGAGCACCCTGCTGCTCGCCCTGTCTCAATGCGGCCTGGTCAGCGCCCAGAGCCTGTCGGAGACCGTGGTCTCGGCCAGCCGCAGCGAACAGCGGCTGATGGACACCGCCGCCTCGATCAACCGGCTCGACCGGGCCCAGATCCAGGAAGGCCAGGCCCAGGCCAACCTGTCCGAGTCCCTGGTCCGGGTGCCGGGTTTCTTCGCCCTGAACCGGCAGAACTATGCCCAGGACCTGCTGCTGTCCTCGCGCGGTTTCGGCGCCAACTCGGCCTTCGGCGCGCGCGGCATCCGCCTGTTCGTCGATGGCGTGCCCGGCACGGTGGCCGACGGACAGGGCCAGGTGTCGCACATCGACCTGGCGTCGACCGACCACATCGAGGTCATGCGCGGCCCGTTCTCGGCCCTGTATGGCAATGCGGCGGGCGGCGTGGTGCGCGTCTTCACCGAAGACGGCCAGCCCGGCACCCAGTTCAGCCCCTACTACGAGACCGGCTCCTTCGGTCTGCGCAAGCAGGGCCTGAAGGTGAGCGGTGAGCAGGGCGCGGTCAACTATGTCCTCGATGCGGGCAGTTTCCAGACCCAGGGCTTCCGTCAGAACAGCGCCGCCACACGCTCCAACAGCAATGCCAAGCTCAAGCTCGCGCTGGACAACGGCGCCCAGCTGCAGCTGGTGCTCAATCGGCTGTCGCTGTCGGCCCAGGACCCGTTGGGCCTGACCGCCGCGCAGCTGTCGCAGAACCGCAGCCAGGCCGGCAATTTCGCCCAGGCCTACGGCACCCGCAAGGCGGTCGATCAGACCCAGGGCGGCCTGGTGCTGCACCAGCAGGTCGATGCCGACGACCGCCTCGAGGTGACCAGCTATTACGGCCAGCGCAGCACCGCGCAATACCAGGCCGGCACCGCGCTCAGCGGGTTGACGCCGGCGGTCAACGGCGTGATCGACCTCGACCGCACTTTCTACGGCCTGGACGCCCACTGGCTGCGCAACGACCGGCTGCAGGGCATGCCGTTGAATTGGGTGCTGGGGGTGGATTCGAACCGCAACGACGACCATCGCCAGACCTTCAACAACCAGGCCGGCACGGCCCTGGCGGCCTCCGCCAGCAACCAGAACCTGAGCCAGTTCGCCAGCAACCTCGACAGCTATGCCCAGGCCGAGTTGCGCGCCAGCGAGCGCACCAGCCTGAGTGCCGGCTTGCGGCATTCCGACACCACGCTGGGCTCGGTCAGCAACAACAGCCTGCCGGGCAGCGGCAACAGCCGCTACAGCGCCACCACCGGCCTGCTGGCGCTGCAGCACTACGTCAGCGACGACAGCAATGTCTATGTGTCCTACGGCACCGGCTTCGACACCCCGACGCTCAACCAGGTGGCCTACAGCCCGGCCTCGCTGCAGAACACCGCCGTGGCGAACGTGGGCAATTTCGGCCTGCAGGCGGCGCGCACCCGGCAGCTCGAGCTGGGAATGAAGAGCCAGTGGGCCGAGGGCGTGCAATGGCAGGCCGCCCTGTTCTCGGCCGTCACGAGCAACGACCTCGTCATCGCCGCCAGCAACGGCGGCAAGACGGCCTACATGAACGCCCCGCAGACCAGCCGCAAGGGGCTGGAGTTCAACGCCCACCTCGAGCTGCCGCATCAGTTCCAGTTCAATGCCGCGCTGACGCTGCTGCGCGCGCAGGTCGACACCGCCTACACCAGCTATGCCGGCGCGGTGCCGGTGGCCATCCTGGCCGGCAACCGCATCCCGGGCGTGCCGGGGCGCAGCCTCTACACCGAGCTGCTGTGGCAGCGCGCCGACCGGGGCCTGGAGGCTGCGGTCGAAGGCCGGCTGGTCGGCAACCTGGCCGCCAACGATGTCAACGGCGCCTTCGCCGCCGGCTACGGGCTGCTCAATGCCCGGGTGGTGGCGCGCCAGCAGGTCGGCGGCTGGGAGTTCAGCGAGTTCCTGCGCGTGGACAACCTCACCGACCGCAGCTATGTGGGCTCGGTCATCGTCAACCAGGCCGCCAGCCAGTTCTACGAACCTTCACCGGGCCGCAACTGGGTGCTGGGGGCGAAGGGCGTCTGGCGTTTCTGAGCCATGGCACCGGGCGGGCCCACCATGAAAAAAGCCACCGCCAAAGAGGCGGTGGCTGATCAAAGACCCGGAGAAGGTCTTGCCTGAAAGCGGTTTACTTGATGTCGGCCAGCTTGAAGACCCACATGCTGCCGCCCTGTTCGAGGAAGTTCACGCGCTTGGCCACATCGCCACCCCACAGCGGCACGGCGCCGCCCCAGCCGGAGACCACGCCCACGTACTGCTGGCCGTCCTGCTGCCAGGTGACCGGGGGAGCGACCACGCCGGAGCCGGTCTGGAACTGCCACACCACCTTGCCGGTCTTGGCGTCGGCGGCCTTGAGGTAGCCCTCAGGCGTGCCCCAGAACACCAGGTTGCCGGCGGTGGTCATCACGCCGCCCCACAGCGGCGCGTTGTTCTTGACTTCCCAGACGATCTTGCCGTTCTTGGGGTCGACCGCGCGCAGGGCGCCGATGTAGTCCTCGTTGAGCGGCTTGATGGTGAAGCCGGCGCCCAGGTAGGCGGCGCCCTTCTTGTAGGCGATCGGCTCGTTCCAGATCTCCATGCCCCATTCGTTGGACGGCACATAGAACATCTTGGTGTCCGGGCTGTAGGCCATGGGCATCTGGTTCTTGCCGCCGAGGAAGCCGGGCGCGGCGAACACGGCGCTGCCCTTCTTGCCGTCGGCACCCTCGGTCGGGTCGCCGGGGCGGTTTTCGGGCACGAAGTTCGGGCGGCCGGTCTTCAGGTCGATGCCGTTGGCCCAGGTGGTCTTGCGCACGAAGGGGAAGGCATTGAGCAGCTTGCCGGTGCTGGCGTCGTTGACGTAGAAGTAGCCGTTGCGGTCGGCCTTGCCGCCGACGCGCTTGCCGTCCATGTCGAAGGTGATGAATTCATTCACACCGTCGAAGTCCCAGGAGTCGTTGGGCGTGTTCTGGTAGTGCCACTTGATCTTGCCGGTCTTCACGTCGATGGCGACGGTCGAGCTGGAGAACAGGTTGTCGCCCTTGCGCAGGTGGCTGTTCCAGGGGGCCGGGTTGCCGGCGCCGAAGTAGGCCAGGCCGGTGCGCTTGTCGTAGGTGCCGCCCAGCCAGGTGGCGGCGCCACCGGTTTTCCACAGGTCGCCGGGCCAGCTCTGGTTGGTGGTGCCGGAGATGCCGTTCTCGGTGGCCTTGCCGTCCTTGTCATAGGTGTAGCCCATGTGGCCTTCGACCGTGGGGCGCATCCAGACCAGGCGGCCGGTCTTGGGGTCGCGTGCCTCGACGCGGCCGACCACACCGAACTCACCACCCGACACGCCGGTCAGCAGCAGGCCGTCGGCGATGATGGGGGCGGCGGTGGCCGAGTAGCCGGCGTGGTAGTCGTCGATCTTCTCTTTCCAGACCACATCGCCGGTGTCCTGGTTCAGGGCCACCAACTGGGCGTCCAGCGTGGCGAAGATCACCAGGTTGTCGAACAGGGCGGCGCCGCGGTTGACCACGTCGCAGCAGGGCATGATGCCTTCGGGCAGGCGGTGCTCGTATTTCCAGAGCTTCTGGCCGGTGCTGGCATCGAGCGCGAAGATGCGCGAATACGACGCGGTGACGAACACCTTGCCGTTGTAGATCAGGGGCTGTGATTCCTGGCCGCGCTGCTTCTCGCCGCCGAAGGAGAAGGTCCAGGCCGGCACCAGGCGCTTCACCGTCTCGGTGTTGACCTGCTTGAGCGGCGAGTAGCGCTGGCCCTCGGTGCCCATGCCCCAGGTCAACACCTCCTTGGTGTCGGTGGCGGCGTTGTCCAGCATCTCCTGCGTCACGGCCGCATGGGCCGCGTGTTGACCTGCGCCCAGGCCCAAGGCCATCAAAGCGGCCAGCAATTTCAATTTCATCTTGATCTCCTCGTTGTGCTCTTCCAGGGTGAAACGACATGTTCCCGGCGGCCTGCTTCGCAATATGCGTACCAGTCCGCCGACCGGACCCCGGGCAGGCCGGTCCAGGGCCCTGCATGCAGGCCCGAAACCTGCATGGAAAAGCGGGATCGCCGACCGGGAAACACCCTCCATCCAGGGAATTTTTCCCTTGTGGAGCGGGCCTTCCCAGGCTTTCTGGGTGGGGCCTGCCGAGGGGCTCCGGCCGGTGGTCTGCGGCACCCGGATCGGGTTGCGCCGCAGCAGATTTCAGGGGGGCTTGAAGCTCCGTAGATACCCGGAGTGCTGTACCAGAATGAATCGATGCTGCTGTTGCGACTGTTGCAATCACCCCTGTGACAAGGCGATCGCCGAATGCGCTGTTGCGCCCTCAACCGGGCCCCGGCGATGCGGGGAAACCCGAGTGCTGGGCTGGCTGGCCCGGCTGTGCCGCAGCCTGTTGCTGTCTCTGCTGGCCGTGCTGGCGCTGCAGGCCCGGGCCGGCGTCATGACGCGGGAGGCGCTGGCCCAGGCCTTCCCCTCGCCGCTGATCATCGGCGAGAAGTCCGCCGACCTGCCGGTCTGGCCGATCCTCAAGCAGGAGGCCACCGCCACCCCGGTGGTGGCCTATGCCTTCGAATCCATCGACCTGGCCCCCATCCCGGGCTTCTCGGGCACGCCCTTCAATCTGCTGGTGCTGCTCGACGACAAGGGCCGCTTTCTCGATGTGCGTGTGCTGTCGCAGCATGAGCCTGTGTTCCTCGACGGCCTCGGTGAAAAACCGATGCTGGCCTTCGTGCAGCAGTACAAGGGCCTGGCGCTGACCCAGAACATCCGCATCCACGGCCAGCAGAACCAGGGCGACCGCAGCGACAACAACGTCAGCATCGACGGGGTGGCCAAGGCCACCGCCTCGGTGCGCATCCTCAACCAGACTTTGTTGTCGGCCTCGCTCAAGGTGGCGCGGGCCCGGCTCGGTTTCGGCGAGGGCCGCGATCCCGACCAGGTGGCCCATCTGCGCCGCGACCTGTTCCGGCCCATGGACTGGGCGGCGCTCGACCAGGCCGGGCTGGTGGCACACCGGCGCTTTCTCAACCGCGACATCGAGCAGGCCTTCGCCGGCAGCGTCGGCGAAGGCCTGGACAGCGAGGCGGCCGCCCACCCGCAGGAGCGCTTCGTCGATCTGCACTTCGCCTGGCTCAGCCTGCCGGCGGTGGGTCGCAACCTGCTCGCGCCGGCCGCCTGGGAGGCCCTGAACCGCCTGCTCGAACCGGGCGACCACGCGCTGCTGCTGGTGGGCGAGGGCCGCTATTCGATGCTGGGGGACGACTTCGTGCGTGGCGCGGTCCCTGAGCGCCTGAGCCTGCAGCAGCAGAAGCTGCCGCTCGAGATGCGCGACCTCGACTTCGACCTGCGCCCCCTGCTGCCGCCCGAGCTGCAGGGCGCCGAATGGCGCGTCTTCCGGGTCATCGGGGCCGCCGGGCTCGACCCGTCGCAGCCTCTGGACATCCAGTTGCAGGTCACCCGCAGCAAGGGCGCCATCTACCCCGAGAAGGTCCGCCGGGTCTTCGACTTCGAACTCAGTCTCCCGTCGGCCTACGTCGAGGCGGCCGCCGGCGACAGCAAGAGCTGGCGCAGCATCTGGACGGCGCGGGCCTGGGAGCTGGTGCTGCTGGTGACGGCGCTGGGCCTGCTGGTCTGGATGCTGCGCCGGCCCGAGCGGCTGAGCCGGCAGCCCGAGCGCATGCGCCGCGTGCGCAATGCCTATCTGTTGTTCACCCTGGTCTTCATCGGCTGGTGGGCACAGGGGCAGCTGTCCGTCGTCAACCTGACCGCCCTGTGGCAGGCCGTGCTGGCGCGCCGCAGCCTCGACTTCTTCCTCTACGACCCCATGACCGTGCTGCTGTGGGCCTTTGTGCTGCTGAGCGTCGTGTTCTGGGGGCGGGGCCCCTTCTGCGGCTGGCTCTGCCCCTTCGGGGCCCTGCAGGAGCTGACCGGCCAACTGGCCCGGCGCCTGGGGGTGAAGCCCCGCAAGGTGCCCGAGCGCTGGGATGCACGGCTGAAGCGCCTCAAGTACGGGGTGCTGCTGGCGATCCTGGTGTGTGCCGGGCTGTCGGTGGGCTGGACCGATCGGCTGGTCGAGGTCGAACCTTTCAAGACCAGCATCACGCTGAACTTCGTGCGCGCCTGGCCCTATGTGCTGTGGGCCCTGGTCCTGCTGGGCCTCAACGCGGTGTTCTACAAAAGCTACTGCCGCTACCTGTGCCCCTTGGGCGCCGGGATGGCGGTGCTGGGGCGGCTGCGCCGCTTCGACTGGATCGCCCGGCGCAGCGAATGCGGCCAGCCCTGCCAGCGCTGCCGCAGCGACTGCGCCTACCAGGCGATCGACCGCCAGGGCCGCGTCGACTACGACGAATGCTTCCAATGCCTGGACTGCGTGGCCATCTACGAAAGCGACACCCTGTGCGTGCCGCGCATCCAGCAGGGGCGCCGTGCCGGCGGGCACCCGGTGATCCCCTTGCAAGCCCTTGTGGTGGAGGAGAACAGAACATGAACAAACGCGTCTTCCTGCAGACCAGCCTGGGCCTGGGGGCCTCGGGCATGCTGGGCCGGGCCTTCGGTGCCGAGCGCCGCGGGCCTCGGCGCTTCGCCAGCGACCTGGCCCGCGAGGGCCTGGTCTGGCGCGACCGCTCCCTGGTGGCCCTGGGCACGGTGCTGTCGCTGCGGGTGGCCCACGCCGAGGCGCCCCAGGCCGACCGGGCGCTGGATGCGGCAGTGGCCACCCTGCGCCACATCGAATCGCAGATGAGCCTGTTCCTGCCCGACAGCGCGCTGCGCCGCCTCAACCGCGACGGGGTGCTGAACCAGCCCGACCCGGACCTGCTGCAGGTGCTGCAACTGGCCCAGCAGGTGTCGCGGCGCAGCGGCGGCAGCTTCGATGTGACGGTGCAGCCCCTGTGGGAGGTGTTCGAGGCGGCCCAGCGCGAGGGGCATCTGCCCAGCGAGTCGGCGGTGAAGGGCGCGCGCGGCCGGGTGGGCTGGCAGCATCTGCAGGTCGGGGCGCAGCAGCTGCGCCTGGAGCAGCGCGGCATGGGGGTCACCCTCAACGGCATCGCCCAGGGCTATGCCGCAGACCGGGTGCGGGCCACGCTGCGCGAGCATGGCATCGAGCACGCCCTGATCAACACCGGCGAATGGGCCGCCCTGGGCCGGCCCAACCCCCAGCGCGGCTGGGTGCTGGGCATCGCCAGCCCGCGCGACGAGAACGTCATGCTGACCCGCCTGGCCCTGGGCGGGCGCTGCATCGCCACCTCGGCGGACAACCAGACCACCTTCAGTGCCGACCGCCGCTTCCACCACATCTTCGACCCGCGCACCGGCTATTCGCCGCCGGGCCTGTCCGCCGTGACCGTGGCGGCGCCGAGCTGCGCCCTGGCCGATGCCCTGACCAAGGTGATGTTCGTGGCCGGCTTCGAAGGGGCGCTGCAACTGGCGCCCGAATGGGGGGTGGATGTGCTGGTGGTCGACAAGGCGGGCCGCTGGCAGGCCTCGCCCGGGCTGATCCAGGTCTGAGCGGGCACCTGCCCGGGCCGCAGGCGGACCGGGGGTGGTCCGCTGTCCGGGAGGTCTTATCGGGTGGCGGGCGCCGGGTCGAAGCGGTAGGTCACACCCACCCACAGGGCCCGTGGCGGCGCCGGGGTGAGGAACATCTCCGAGGCCAGGGTGTAGACGCTTTGCGTGCCATCCAGCCCGTAGGTCGAGTACTGCCGGTTGAACACATTGCTGAGGTTGGCAAACAGCTGCCAATGCGCATCGAGCTGGTAGCGCAGATCGAGGTTGACCAGCGCGTAGCCCGGCACCACCCCTGCAGGGTCCTGGTTGCTTTCATTGCCGTGCGCGATCTGGCTGCCGGCGACCAGCAGATTGCCGCCCAGCACCAGGTCCGGGCTGGCGCGGTAGCTGGCGCGCAGCTTCAGGGTCTGGCGTGCGATGCCGGGAATGCGGTCGCCCGAGACCACGTTCTGGCCGCTGGCGGTCGTGAAGGCCGAGCGGTACAGCGCGTCGACCAGCCCGTAGTTGAGTGACAGGTTCCACGGCCCCAGGCGGGTGCGGCCGCCGAGCTCGAGGCCGCGGCGTTCGGTGGTGCCGACATTGGCGAAATAGCCCAGCGAGGCGGAGGTGGCGATGAACTGGATGTCGTTGCTCAGGCGCGAGTCGTAGACGGCGGCGTTCCAGCTGGTGTCTGGGGAGCTCTGGCCGCGCAGGCCGATCTCCACCGTCCTGGCGACCACGGCCTTGAGGTCGGGGTCGCCGTTGAAGCCGGTGGGCAGGGCGCAGGGGCTGTTCGGGTTGGCGCAGGACAGCTCGATGGCGGTGGGCGCACGCATGGCCTCGCTGTAGCTGCCGAACACGCTGTGGCCCGGCTGGTAGTCGTAGTTGAAGCCGAAGGACGGATTGAAACGCTGGAAGCGGTGCTGGCCGTTGAGGCTGTTGCTCTCGGGCCCGGCCACCGCGCCGGCCGGCGCGCTCAGGGGCGACTTGACCCCGCTGGCGCTGGTGTTGGAGAAGGGATAGCCCCCGAGGTAGGCGGGGTTGTAGTAGCTCACGCCGCTGCTGCTGTCGGTCCAGCTCCAGCCACCGTCGTCGTTGAGGTACTGGTTGTTGGCGCCGTTGAGGTTGAGCGTGGACAGGTTCAGGCTGCCGGCGGCGCTGAGGGTCCAGCGCTCGTCGAGTTTCAGTGCATCGCTGAAATAGGCGCTGTAGTTGCTCGTGGTCGAGCTGAGCTGCACCGAATCGAGCACATTGCTGCCGTTGAAGCTGGGCAGGTTGGTGGCCGAAGGGGCCTGGCCGTTGGCGGTGAAGCCGTATTCCTGGTTCGGGATCACCACCGTCTGGTAGTTGATCAGGCGTGCCAGGTAGGTGTTCTGGCTGTAGCGGATCAGCGAATGATCGAAGGAGGCGCCGATGGTGAAGCTGTTGGGACGGGACAACCAGTCGTCCAGGCTGGACCACTGCAGGCTGGAGCCCCAGGTCCGCTGCTTGGTGCTCGAGGCGACCAGGCTGGTGTTGATGTTGCTGGTCCAGCGGCCATAGCCCAGGCCGAGCGCGGTGGGCGAGGTGACCGAATTGACCGCCGTGCCGTTGGGGGCCTGGTTGGCGCATTTGGGCACGCTGCCCGACATCACCAGGCCGCCGCCGGCATTGGTGCAGCCATCGTCGAGCTGGACATTGCTGTTGAGGCTGCTCGAGTTCTCATGGCGGTAGAACAGGTTGCCGGCCAGTTGATGGCTGTCGTCCAGCCAATGGCTGCCCTTGAGGTTGACCAGCACCATGTGGTTGGCCGTGTTGTCGGGCCAGGTGTAGGCGGCGCTGGGGTTGGACATCATGTCCATCGGCAGCGCCTGGGTGCCGTTGAGCAGAGAACCGGCCAGGGTGGTCGACAGCTCGAGCTGGTTGTGCTGGTCATGCCAGCGGGCCTTGCCGAAGAGCTGCTGGACGCTGCTGCCCGAATGCTGGCGGAAGCCATCCTGGCGATCGAGATTGCCGGCGATGAAGAAATCGCTGTTGTGTTCGCGATCGACCCAGCCCGACTGGAAGTTCAGTGCGCGCCGACGGAACGAGCCGCCCAGGACGGTGATCGAGGTGCCGGGGCTGTCCTGGCCGTTGCGGGTGTTCAGCGCCAGCGCGCCGCCCAGGGTGTTGAGCCCGTACAGGGGGTTCGAGCCGGGCAGCAGGTCCACGTTCTTCAGCGCGGTCATGGGGATCAGGTCCCAGTTGACGACCGAGCCGAAAGGCTCGTTCATGCGCACCCCGTCCAGGTAGACGCTGAGGCCGACCGGGGCGCCGAGCAGCGAGGTGGCCTGGAAGCCCCGGTAGTTGACATCGTTCTGGTAGGGGCTGCCGGTGCCGTTGCTCAGGCTCACCGAGCCGACTTCGGCGTCGAGCAGATGGGCCAGGTCGGCGTGGTCGCGGCTGTCGACCTGGATCCGTTGGGCGTTCGTCGGCATCTGGGCCAGGGGCAGACCCAGCCCGTCGATCGGCGTGGTGCCGACCACTTCGACCAGCGCCAGCGTCGGCTCTGTCGCGCCGGCGCACCAGCCGGTCGCCGGCAGGCCCAGGGCCATGACGGCAAGGCTGATCAGGGACGGTCGGACGCGAAGCGGCGCGCGGGGAATTCTTTTGGGCAGGGGGCGGATGTGGCGCACGGTGTCTCCGAGGATCTTTCAACGCAGTCTAGAAATCCGGGACTCGGATCACCAGGGAAAATTTCCCTCTCCACCGATTGGTTGCCGGTGCAATCAAAATGATTTTGAAAGAACCTCCGGTTGGACGATCATTCCGAGCTGCAACGCCAGATGCACCAGGGCTGCCGAGGTGCTGACCTGCAGCTTCTCCTTCACCAGGGTCTGCACATTGGCCACCGTCTTGGGGCTGAGGTTGAGGGCGTCGGCGCACTCGGAGGCCGAGCGGCCCTCGGCCAGCAGCCGGAACACGCTGAACTCGCGCGGACTCAACGAGGCCAGGCGTTCGTCGACCTGGTGATGGGCCTGCAGCAGGCGCGGCGAGAGGTCGGGGCTGAGGTAGCGTCGCCCTTCTCGCAGCGCCCGCACGGCGGCCACCAGGCTTTCCGGGTCGGCGTTCTTGCTGACGAAGCCCCGGGCGCCTTCATCGAGGGCGCGGCGCACCACATGGGCCGAATCGTGCATGCTGAACACCAGCACGCAGGCTTCGGGACAGCGGGCGCGCATGCGCCGCAGGCCGTCCAGGCCGCTGGCGCCGGGCAGGGACAGGTCGGTGATGCAGACGGCGGGCTGTTCACGCACAAAGGCCTGGTAGCCGCTGTCGGCGTCGCCGCATTCGGCCACCACCGTGATGTCGCCCTCCTGCTCCAGCAGCCGCCGGTAGCCCGAGCGCACCACCGGGTGGTCGTCGATGAGCAGGACCCGGATCATGCCCGGGCCTCCGCCGGCAGCAGGACCTGGATGCGCACGCCACCGGCAGTGCCCCGGTCCAGCCGCCATTGGCCCTGCAGCGCGGCCACGCGCTCGCGCATGCCGGCCAGGCCGAAGCCGCCGGACGGCGGTGCCGCACCGGGCAGGCCGCAGCCGTTGTCCTCGATGCGCAGGCTCAGCGGCTGCTGCGGCCAGTTCCCGGCCTGCAGGCTGACCTGGGCCTCGCTGGCCCGGGCATGGCGGGCGATGTTGGTCAGCCCTTCCTGGACCAGCCGGAACAGGGTGACCGCCACCGCGTCGTCGAGCGCCTGCGCCGGCAACTCGGCCTGCACGCGGCAGGCGATGCCGGTCTGGTCCTCCCAGCCTTCGCAAAGCTCCTGCAGCGCGGCCTCGAGGCCCAGACTGTCCAGGCTGTGCGGGCGCAGCCGGGTCAGGCGTTCGCGCACCAGGCGGTACAGGTGCTCGGCATGGTGGCCGATGCGCTGGGCGCCCTGGCGCACCGCGTCCGGGGCGCCGTTCTGGGCGAGCAGGCGGGCCTCGATGCGGATGGCGGTGCAGCCCTGGCCGAATTCGTCGTGCAGCTCGCGGGCGATCGCGCGGCGCTCTTCCTCCTGCACCCCGATCAGCTGGCGGGCCAGGTGTTGGTTCTGCTCGAGCAGCTCGGAGATGCGCTGCTCGGCGGCCATGTGTTCGGCCAGCGCCTCGCGCAATTCACCCATGCGGCGCCAGGCGAACCAGCACAGGCCCAGCGAGAGCATCAGCAGGGTCAGGGGCCACTCGTCGAGTTGCCAGTCTTCGTAGCGTTGCGCGAAGCGGCTGTAGTGCTCGGACCAGTTGCCCCGGGCCGAGGCGTACCACTCGAGCGCCACGGCGCCCAGCAGCCAGACCAGGTCGCGGCGCCAGCGGCGGAATTTCAGCGGGGGCAGGGCCGTGGGCATGGACGATCGCTTTCAGGAGCGCAGCGGCAGCAGGCCCTGGCGCTCGGCCTGGCGCCGCTCGTAGGCGTAGGCCTGGACCAGGGCGCGGCCGTAGTCGGTGGGGCCGAGGTAGGCCGGCTCCTGGTCGTAGCGGGCCAGTTCGGCCAGGTGCCGGGGATGGAACAGGGCCGCCTTGAAGGCCTCGTGCAGGCGCTGCACCTGCTCGGCGGCCAGCCCGCGCGGACCGACCAGGCCGTAGGGCGAGTTCGCCACGATGGGGTAGCCCAGCTCCTTGAGGGTCGGCACCTGGGGCCAGCGGTGGGTGCGGCTGTCGCCGAAGGTGACCAGCAGGCGCAGCCGGCCGCTGTCCACGAAGGGGGCGAAGCCGTTCGAGTTGACCCCGACCATGACCTGGCCGGAACTGACCGCCACCATCTGCTCGGCGGTGCCCTTGTAGGGCACATGGATGTAGTGCAGACCCTGTTCGGTCAGCAGCTCTTCCATCACCAGGTGCGGGGTGGTGCCGTTGCCATTGGTAGCCACCGACAGCTCGCCCGGGTGGGCCCGTGCGAAGGCCAGCAGGTCGGCCAGGCTGCGCAGCGGGCTGCCGGCGGGCACCACCACGCCGAAGGTCACGCCGCTGAGCTGGATGATGGGCGTGGTGTCGCGGATGGGGTCCCAGTTGACCTTCTGCAGATAGGGGATGCGCAGCACCGGCTGCGGCAGTTGTGCCAGCACCGAGCCGTCGGCGTTGGCCTGCTGCAGCAGCGGCATGGCCAGGCTGCCGCCGGCGCCGGGCCGGTTCTCGATGATGATCTTCTGGCCCAGGGTCTGGCCGGCCAGATCGGCCAGCACACGCAGGGTGAGGTCGGTGGCGCCGCCGGCGGGCCAGGGCACGTAGAGGGTGATCAGGCCGCCCGGGCCGTTGGGCTGGCTCCATCCGTTGCGCGCGCACAGAAGCGAGGCCATGGCGGCCAGGGCGCGCCGGCGGCCGGGGCTGTTCGATGGGGTCGGGGTCATTGCCATTGCTGCAATTCGAGGGTCAGGGAGCCTCCGGTGACGAAGCTGGAGGCGGTGTGTTCTTCGCGGCTCAGGCGCACCAGGCCGACGCCGGGGCAATACCATTCGCGGGTGAGCAGGGGCAGGTCCTTCCAGCCCGAGACCGCGTCCAGGTACAGGTGCAGGTCGGCGCTGCCCTGCACCCGCAGGCAGTGCTCGAAGTGCCCGGCCGGCGTCTCGACCGCCTCGTCGACGGCCTCGATGCGGTAGTTCATGGGCACGGCGGGGTGCGAGTGGCGGATCTCGGGCGGGAACTGCTGGGCCCGCTCGAGCAGATAGGGCACGGTGTCGGCCTGCCAGCTGGTGCCGACGCTGAAGGGGGTTTTCAGCACATAGCGGTGCGGGGTGTCGGGGGCGTAGAACTCGTCGAGGTCGAAGCGGCTGGCGACGCGGAAGATGCCGCTGTCGTCGCTGCGCAGCCAGTAGTGCATGCCGTCGTCGCTGTGGCGATGCCAGGTGGTCTCGTCGGCCAGGGTCTCGGCCCCGAGGTTGTCCAGGCGCAGGGCTTTCTCTTCACGTTGGCCGTCGTCGCGCTCGGTGGTCTGGGTGTAGGTCCAGTGGCGGCCGCCTGCCAGTGGAAAGTAGTCGGTGGCCGCAGGCGTGCGGCCGCAGCCGGCCAGAGGCAGGCCGACCAGCAGCGGCAGCAGCAGCGACAGCACCCGTGGGACATCGAGGGCCATGGCTCATTTCTCCGGCAGCTGCGGCTTGGGCATGTCGCGCAGCTTGACCACCTGCTCGTCGCCGCCGGGCCGCAGCCAGGACAGGCCGCCCGGGCGGCCGCGCTGGGGCGCCACGCTGCCGAGCTGGCTGACCCCTTCGCGGATCTTCTTCAGGGCGTCGTTGAGCAGGGCGTGCAGGTCCTTGGTGTAGGGCAGCCGGTAGGCGCGCGGCTGGGCCGTGGGGCGGCCGTTCTCGACCGCATTGACCCACAGATAGAGCGCGCCGGGGGTCTTGGCCGTGGGCTCTTCGATCACCGCGGCCAGCAGCTGGAAGCGCTCGGGCAGGCGGTCCGGGCTGGGCCAGCCGGCGATCGCGTTCACCTCGTCATGGGCGAAGAAGTAGAAGACGGTCACCAGCAGGAGCAGCACGGCCTTGAGCCAGGCCGGCCAGCGCGACCAGAGCAGGGCCAGGGCGCACAGCAGGGCCAGGGCGGCGGCGCCGAGTTCGATGGCCAGGGTCATAGGCGTTCCACCAGGGTCTTGGGCAGGTTGTTGATGTGGGTCACGCTGCCGTCGGGCAGCAGGGTGAAGCGCACCGCGGTGACCTCGTCGCCGGGGCGCATGAGCTTGACCGTGCCGTAGAACACCACCTCGGCGCGCGGGTTGACCTTGAGCACCGAGACCGTGGCGTCCACCGGCTGGCCGTTGTGGGTCTCGTAGTACTGGACGTTGACGGTGTACTCGCCGGGCTCGATGCCGCGCAGGGTGACCACCTCCTGGTTCAGCGGGTTGACCACCTGCTGGCCGTTGACGGTGATCACATCGTTGGCCATGCCGCGGTCGTCGCGGTCCAGGTGCATCAGGCCGGCCTCGCGGTTGCGGAACCAGACCAGCTTGCCCGCCGGGTCCTGCACCCAGGTGTCGAGGTCGTTGGGGTTGAGGTCGGGCCAGCTCATGGTGATCACGTACTCGGCCTTGGAGGGGATGTCGCCGGCCTTGAGCGCCTTGGGGTTCATCACCAGCAACGCGATCAGAAAGCAGAACACGAAGGCGATCAGCATGTTGAACAACATGTCGTAGAAGGGGTCGACTTCGTGCTCGCGCTGGCCGTGGCGACGCAGGCGGCGGCTCATGGCGCGGGGGCCGTCTGGCGGCGTTGCAGGGCGTGGCGCTGGCAGTCGGCCACCAGTCGGTCGGCATAGCGGTCCAGCCGCGTGAGCTGCAGGCCGAGCAGGATGTTGGCGACCAGGCCCACCATGGTCGTGAGCAGGGCCACGCCCAGCCCGGTGGTCAGGCTCTTGAGCAGCTCGCTGGACTGGCTGGCGTCCAGGTTCTGCAACTGGCCGATGTTGAGCGCCAGCATGCAGAAGCCGATCACCTTGCCGAGCAGGCCGAGCTTGAGCTGCAGGCCGTTGACCCACCAGGCGGTGCCGTGCGGTCCGTGGCAGGCTTCGAGCAGCAGGTCGAGGGCGCTGGCCGGGTCGGCGGCCGGTCCGCTGCTGTGCTGCCAGAACTCGTGGGCCCAGCCCTGGCCGGCGGCGCCCGGGCGCAGGCTGGCCTCGAGGGCCTGCCGCTGCCGCTCGAGGGTGCGGGCGCGGCTGCCGCACCACAGGGTGCTGCAGGCGAAGACCAGCACGATCACCGCGGTGAGCCCGGTGGGGTCGGCATGCAGCAGCAGGGCCCAGACGCCGCGCACGCCGAGCAGCCAGAAGGCAAACGCCAGCAGGCCGCCCAGGGCCAGCCATTCGAGCCAGAGCGGCTCGATCGGCAGGGCCCCGGCCGGGCGCCTCGGCGCGGGCTGGCTCATGCGCCGCCTCCGCGTTTGCTCAGGGCGCCGAAGCCGCGTTGCGGGTCGTAGCCCCAGCAGGCGACGATGAAGCAGGCCAGGCCGGTGCCGCAGACCACCCAGGGCGAGACGCCGGCATCCTGGCCGTAGAGCGCGAAGCGGATCCATTCGACCGCATGGGTGAAGGGGTTGAAGCGGGCCAGTTGGTAGACCCATTCGGCGCCCGACTCCTGCAGCTTCCACATCGGGTAGAGCGCGGTGGACATGAAGTACATCGGGAAGATCACGAAGTTCATGGTGCCGGCGAAGTTCTCGAGCTGGCGGATGTGCACGCTCAGCAGCAGGCCCAGCGCCCCCAGCATCAGCGCCGCGCAGGTGGCGGCCAGCAGGGCCTGGGGCAGTTGCGGGCCCCACAGCGGCAGCGGCGTGCCCAGTGCCCAGGCGATCAGCACGAAGGCGGCGGCCTGCAGCAGCGAGAGCACCGCGGTGGCGCAGAGCTTGCTGGCCAGCACCCACCAGCGCGGCAGCGGTGCGACCAGCAGCAGCCGCATCAGGCCCATCTCGCGGTCATAGACCATGGCCAGCGAGGACTGCATGCCGTTGAACAGCATCACCATCCCGATCAGGCCGGGGGCGATGTAGACGTCGTAGGAGATGTAGGTGCTGTAGGGCTCGACGATCGAGACGCCGAAGACATTGCGGAAGCCCGCCGCGAAGACCGCCAGCCACAGCAGCGGGCGCACCAGGGCGGAGGCAAGCCGCCCGCGCTGCTGCGAGAACTTCAGCAGCTCGCGCCAGACGATGGCGCGCAGCGCCTGCAGCAGGTGGCGCAGCGGCGGCGTCATGGCTGCACCTTGCAGAGTTTCTCGGCCTCGTCGGCGCCCAGGGTGTCGAGCACATTGCGCGGGTGCAGCACGCCCTCGACCGGCGCCTGGGCCACCACGCCCTGGCCGTCGCTGAGCAGCAGCGGCTGGCGCAGTTGCCGGTCCCAGGCGCGGAACTGCAGGGACACGCCCTTGGAGCCGTCGACGTTGACGCCCACGAGGGCTTCGCGCAGACCCTGCGGGCTGGCCTGGCGCAGGGTCATCGCCGCATTGGCCAGCGCCCGGCCGGCCACCCAGGCCGCCCAATCAGGGGCCTGCATGGGCCGGCCGCTGGCCTTCAGGAAGCGGCGCGACAGCTGCGGTGCGCCGTAGCGCTCGTACTGGGCCTGCCATTCGAGCGCCACCACCCCGCCGTCACCGACCACGGGGCGCGGACTGGCCGTGTTGAAGGGCAGGGCGCGGGCGAATTCGGCCTGGCCGTCGACCACCCAGACCACGTCGTAGGCCAGGCCGCCGGTGAGCAGCAGGGGGTTGGCCAACTGCCGTTCGCGCGGGTCGGTCGAGAGCTTGAAAGACTTGCTGGCCGCCAGTTTGAGCCCGTAGCGCTGGATGGCGGCCTGGGCGATCCGGCTGCGCTCGGCATCGTCGGGGGCGTTGCCGGTGAGCAGCAGCACCTGGTTCCATTTGCGGCTGGCCAGGGCCTGGGCCAGGGCGTCGGCGCGCATGCGTTCGCTGGCGATGAGGTGGAACAGGCGGGGCAGGCAGTCGCGCTCGCGCAGCCGGTCGTCGCGCGCGCCGAGGTTGAGCACCGGCAACTGCACGGAAGCCGCCACCGCCTGCACCCAGTCGCCGGGCAGGTCGACGAGCAGGGCCTGGGCGCCGCTCTTCTCGGCCTGGCGCGCCTGCTCGCGGGCGGCCTCGAGGCTGTTGCCGGCCACGGTCTGCAGCGCGAGTGTGGTCTGGCGCGCCTCGGTCTCGAAGCGGGCATCGTCCAGGCCGAGGGCGACGGCCGTCTTCAGCGAGCCGCCGCTGTGGCCGAGGTAGGCGCGTTCGAGCTGCTGGCGCTCCCAGGCGGGCGGGTCGGCCTGCTCGATCAGGGTCAGTTTCCAGGCGGCGGCCTGGGCGGCACAGCAGGCCAGGGCCAGCAGGGCGCCGAGAAGGGGGCGGCGGCCGGCCATCAGTAGAGCACCACGGTATGGGGCACGCGCCCGACCGGCAGGGTCTGCAGGGCGCGCGCGGCCGGCACATCGACCACGCTGAGGTCGTCGGACAGGCCGTTGACCACGTACAGGCGTTTCTCGTCCTGGCTCAGGGCCAGGCCCCAGGCCCGGCGGCCGACCAGCACGCGGTCGGTGATGCGGCGGCTGGCCACATCGATGAAGGCGACATGGTTGGCGCGCCCCATGGAGACGAAGGCGCGCCGGCCGTCACGGCTGATCTGCAGGCCCACCGGGGTGATGTCGCTGGCGCGGGCGCCGGGCAGGTCGAGCAGGAGGGTGGCGATCACCTTCTGCTCGGCGGTGGAGATGATGCTGACGCTGGCGCCGAGTTCGTTGGTCACCCACAGCTCCCGGCCGTCGGGGGTCAGGGCCATGCGGCGTGGGCGCTGGCCGACCGCGATGGTCTTCAGCAGCTTGCGGCTGGCGGTGTCGATGACATGGACGCTGTTGGCGATCTCGGAGGTGACGTAGACGGTCTTGCCGTCGGCCGAGACCCGCACGCCCTCGGGCTCGCGGCCCACCGGCACGCTGGCGACCACCTTGCGGCTGGCGGTGTCGATGAAGCTCAGGGCGGCATCGTCCTCGTTGGAGACATAGAAGGTGCGGCCGTCCGGTGAGACATCGAAGATCTCCGGGTCGTCGCTCAGCGGGATGTGGTCCACCGATTTCAGCGTGTGCAGGTCGATGACGTCGGCGGCGGCGCTGTCGCTGCAGGCGACCAGCAGGCGCTGATGGTCGTGGCTGAGCTGCATGTGGCGCGGGCGCTTGCAGGTCGGGATGGCCGGCAGGATCTGCAGGTCGGACAGGCGGATCACGCTGATGGCGTTGTCCTTCTCGCTGGACACCAGGGCCAGGCTCTGGGCCGTGGCGCTCTGGAGCAGGCCCAGGGCCAGGGTGAGGGCCAGGGCGGCTTGCTGGGCCAGCGGCGGGCGCTGGCGGTGGGGTGGTCTTTTCTGCATGGTGTGCGGCATGAGGCTGGAAGGGGGCTGGACGGGAGCGGCTCAGCGCGGCGCGCTGGTGCGGCGGATGAAACCGTCTTCGAGGCTGTCGCCACCGAGGGCCTGGGTGACCTGGGCCGGACTGCCGTCGGCCACCAACTGGCCCCGGTGCAGGACCAGGACGCGGTCGGCCTGTTCGGCCTCCTCGACCCAATGGGTGGCCCACAGCACGCGGGTGCCGCGCCCGGCGACGTCGCGCCGCACGGTGCGCAGCAGGTCGTGGCGCGATGGGGGGTCGAGGCCGACCGTGGCCTCGTCCATCAGCAGCAGGCTGGGGCGGTGCAGCAGGGCGCGCACCAGCTCCACCTTGCGGCGGGTGCCGCCCGAGAGCTCGCGCACCGGCCGGTCGAGCTCGTCGGCCAGGCCGAGGCCGGGGCAGTCGCTGGCGATGCGCTCGAGGGTCAGGCGGCGCGGCAGGCCGTGCAGGTCGCCGTGGAACAGCAGGTTGCGGCGCACGCTGAGGTCGAGGTCGAGCGACTGCTGCTGGAACACCACGCCGATGCGGGCCAGGGCGCGGCTGGCCTGATGGCGCAGATCGAGCCCGTCGACTTCGATCGTGCCGTGGTCGGGCATGAACAGGCCGGTCAGCAACTGGAACAGCGTGGACTTGCCGGCGCCGTTGGGGCCGAGCAGGGCGCAGAACTGGGCCTCGGCCAGCACCAGGTCGAGCCGGTGCAGGGCCTGGCGGGGGCCGTAGCTTTTGCTGAGCTGGCGTACGGTGAGCATGGGTGGGTGGTCGGGTCGGGGGGCGTCGGGGCGCGGGTCTGGGCTTGGGCCTGTCTCTGCAAAGCCCATGCCGGAGCGGCTTCCCAGGGGGTGGGATCCGGGTTTACGAGAGGCTGGATGCAGAAGCGGCCCATGCGCGGCCGGCCCCATGCATCGGCGGGGCGGTCGGGTGCTGCGGGTGTCGCTGTGTCATGACACGCGCCAGGGTGGGACGCTGTCCCGGTGTGCCATGGCGGTGACACCGCGCCCTGGTTAACCCGGGGCGGGTGGCTTGTGCGTCAGCCGGCCGGGCGCTCGGTCTCGGCCTTGAGCTTGCGGTAGATGGTGTTGCGGCTGATGTTGAGCCGCTTGGCAGCCTCGGTGACGTTGCCGTTGCAGGCGGCCAGGGTCTGGCGGATGGTGCTGAGCTTGATCTCATGCAACACATCGCCGAGCGAGGCATTGGCGCCGGACAGCGCCTCCGGGGCCGGGCCTGAGGCGGCGGTGCTGCGGGCGGGCCCGGCAGCCGGCGAGGGGGGCGGCGCCTGCCGCAGGGTGCGGTGCTGCGCCAGGTCTTCGGCAAAGTCCATGGGCAGGTGGACGCGGGTGATCTCGCGGTCGGTGCCGGCCATGACGCAGGCGGTGCGCAGCACGTTGTGCAACTGGCGCAGATTGCCCGGCCAGGGGTAGCTTTCGAATTCGGCCAGCAGATCGTCGCCGATGCCCAGCGGATGGGCCGGCGACAGCTGGCCGATCAGGCGCCGGCAGACCTCGCGCAGATCGCTGCGCTCGCTGAGGCGGGGCAGCTTCACTGCCAGGCCGTTGATGCGGTAGTAGAGGTCTTCGCGGAACTGGCCCTGCTCGATCATCTCGCGCAGATTGCGGTGGGTGGCGCAGACCAGGTTGATGTCCACGTCGTGGGCCTTCTGGCCCCCCAGGGGCACCACCTTGCGCTCCTGCAGCACGCGCAGCAGGCGGGCCTGCATGGGCAGGGGCATGTCGCCGATCTCGTCGAGGAACAGGGTGCCGCCATGGGCCTGCAGCAGCTTGCCGGTCGAGCCGCGGCGCTTGGCACCGGTGAAGGCGCCCTCTTCGTAGCCGAAGAGTTCGGATTCGATCAGGGTCTCGGGGATGGAGGCGCAGTTGACCGCCACGAAGGCCTGGTCCCGGCGCTGGCTGGCGCCATGCAGGGCCGAGGCCAGCACCTCCTTGCCGGTGCCGGTCTCGCCGAGGATGAGGATGGGGATGTCGCGGTCGAGCACCCGCTTGACCTGGTCGACCACCTGGGCCAGGCGGGCGTCGCCGCGCGCCAGTTCCTGCAGGTCGGGGTTGCGCCGGGCGGGGGCGATCGGGCGCGTCAGGGCCGGCTGGGGCGCAGACGGCGCCGCAGTCGGTGCCACCTGGGCGACGGTGGGGCGCGGCCCGCCGAAACTGAACTGCTGGCCCAGCGAGGCGTCGTTGCACTGGGCGCGCGCGAACAGCATGCGGCCGTCGGGCAGGCGCATCTGCAGCGGCGCCATGCTGTGGCTGCGCAGGCGGTCCATCAGTTCGCCGAAGCCCATGCCGAAGACCACGTTCACACCCTGGATGCGGGCGGCCGCGCTGCTGGTGCCCAGCAGCTGCAGCCCGGCGCGGTTGATGCCGAGGATGCGGCCGTCCGGGCCCAGGGCGATCACCCCCTCGACCATGGTGCCGATCAGTTCGGGCCGGAAATGGAAGTGCAGGCGCAGGTTGCGGCTGAAGTTGTCGCAGAACCAGTAGTTCTCGATGGTGCGCGCGGCCACCTTGACCAGGGCCATGGTGTGCGGGTGGTAGGCGTAGTGCTCGCCGGTGACGTCGAGCACGCCGATGACGCCGCCCGAGTGGTCCATGATCGGCGAGGCCGAGCAGGTCAGCACATGGTTGGACTGGATGTAGTGCTCGTTGGCATGGACGAAGATGTCGCGCTCGGTGATCAGCGCGGTGCCCACGGCATTGGTGCCCTTGGCCGATTCGGACCAGGACACGCCCGGTCGCAGCGCCACGCGCTCGGCGAAGTCGACCGAGCCGCTGTGGCCCGCCGACATGAGGATGGTGCCCTTGTCGTCGGCCAGGCAGACGATGTTGCCGGTGCCGCTGACCTGTTCGAGCAGCATCTCCATGACGGGCAGGGCCTGGGCCTGCAGACGCGCACAGCGCTCCTGGGCCAGCTTGAAGTCGGCCAGGGCTTCCATCGAGAAGTCGATGTGGTCGCGCGGGCTCAGACCCAGGTCCAGGCAGCGGTCATGCGATTCGCGGATCACGCTGGCATGCGGCGGCTCGGCGTCGGCCAAACCGCCGTGGTGGAGGGTCCGCACCGGGGCGAAACCACTCGCCTCGGGCCGGGGCGTCAAGGATTTCATGGTCGTTGTCTCCTGCAGCCGTGGGGGCTGTCATCTCTTTTTGAACTCGCTCGCCGGTGTGACAAGCAAGTCTTGGTCCAGCGTCTCGGTTTGGAGCAGGTGTCACCACGCTACAGATCGACTGTCACGCTGTCACGCGGAGTTTTCCCGAGGATAGAACGCTTTGGCATGCGCTTTGCTGACAACCCTGGACTGTCCGTCCTCAAAAATTCCCCGGAGACTTCATGAAATCGACTTCCTTCATCCGCCGTTCCCTGCGCTGGTCCAGCGCGCTGCTGTTCGTGCTGTGCGGCCTGGCCCATGCCCACGGCAACGTCACACCGCAGGCGGTGGACAC
>JAFAMV010000069.1 GCA_019233055.1 Curvibacter sp. | reverse complement strand
ATGCCCGCAAAGCCGCCGGCACAGGCGGTGATGGTCGAGGCGATCCCCCACAGCAGGGCGCCCCAGCGTCCGATGCGTGTGACGCCGAAGCGGTCCAGGAACAGGCCGGCGGGGATCTGCAGCAGGGCATAGCTCCAGAAGAAGGCGCTGAACAGCAGGCCCATGTCGGCCGGGGTCAGGGCGAAGGCCTCCTGCAGCTGCGGGCCGGCCACCGACAGACTGATGCGGTCGAAATAATTGATCAGCACGCCGGCCCCGATCAGGCCGCCGATGCGCCAACGCAGGCGTGGGATGACTTTTTCCGTGATGACGTTCATGACAGGTCTCCTTGGGTGGGGGTGGCTGTGCCGACGGGCTGCAGCCATTGGAGGGTGGATCGGCAAAGCTCGGCGATGGGGCGGGTGGCGTCCAGGCGCAGGCAGCCCGCTTCGCCCAGAGGGGGTTCGAGCACCTCGAACTGGTTGTGCACCAGCGCCGGATTGAAGAAATGCGAGGGGGCGCGGGCCTGGACCCGCGCCAGCGCGGTGTCGGGCGACAGTTCGAGGAACACGAAGCGCAGGCCCGGACAGGCCTGGCGCAGCAACTGCCGGTAGGCCAGTTTCAGGGCCGAACAGCTCAGCACGGCGCCGGGGCCCGAGGCAGCCAGCTCGGCGCCCAGGGTCTGCAGCCAGCCGGCACGGTCGTCATCCGTCAAGGGAATGCCGGCCTGCATGCGCTCGATGTTGTGGGCGCTGTGGAAATCGTCCCCTTCGATCAGCCGCAGGCCGAGCGCCTCGGAAAGAGCCTGGGCCAGGCTGGACTTGCCGCAGCCAGACACCCCCATCACCACCAGATGGGCCTTGAAGGTCTGGACGGGGCTGCAGGGCTGCCCGAGGTGTTCAGTGCCCATGCGGCACCTCCTGGTCGGAACTGGCCCCGGGTGTGGCCTTGCAGACCACTTTATTGGCTATGGATAGCGCTATCTTCATGAAATAAATCGAGGCAAGATTGGAAAAAATGTTTTGTCTTGTTTTAAAGATAGCGCTATCTTATGAAGCTCAAGAGCGTTTGTCCTTAGGGTTTACACTGAACCATGAACCAACCGTCTACCCGTTCCCGACGCGCCACGGGGCGCGCCACGCTGGCCGATGTGGCCCGGCTGGCCGAAGTCAGCCCCATGACCGCATCGCGTGCCCTGCGGGCCGACGCCTCGGTGGACCCGCTGCTGGCTGAACGCGTGCGCCAGGCCGCCACCAAGCTGGGCTATGTGCCGGACCCGGCGGCGCGGGCGCTGGCGTCGCAGCGCAGCAGCCACATCGCGGTGCTGATCCCGTCGATCACCAATCGGCTGTTCGTCGAATTGCTCGAGGCGGTGCAGCAGGTGCTGCGCGAGGGGGGTTACCAGACGCTGATCGGCATCAGCCACTACCGGCCCCTGGAAGAAGAGGTGCTGGTGCGCGAACATCTTCTGCATCGTCCTGCCGGCATGCTGCTCACCGGCCTCGAACAGACCCCGCTGACCCGCCAGTTGCTGCAGGCGAGCCGGGTGCCGGTCGTCTCCATGATGGACCTGGCCGATGAAGGCGAAGGCTGCAGCGTCGGCTTCTCCCAATGGGCGGCGGCGGCGGCCATGACCCGCCATCTGCTGGACCGGGGCCGGCGGCGCATCGCCTTTGTCGGTGCCCAGCTCGATGCACGGGCCATGCAGCGTTTGCAGGGCTGGCGCGACACCCTGGTCCAGGCCGGCTTGTACGACCCCGGCCTGCAATGGCTGGACGAACAGGCGTCCACCGTGGCCCTGGGCGGCAGCCTGTTCGAGCGGATCCTGGCCGCCGAGCCCCAGGTGGATGCCATCTTCTTCTGCAACGACGATCTGGCCCAGGGGGCCTTGCTGCGCGCACTGCGCCTGGGCATCGATGTGCCGGGCCGGGTGGCGGTGGCGGGTTTCAACGACCTGCCGGAAAGCGCCGAGATGGTGCCGCCGCTGAGCACCGTGCGCACGCACCGCGCGGCCATCGGCGAGCGTGCGGCCCAGATGTTGCTGGCCCTGCTGCGCCAGGAGCAGCCGGGCGCGCGCCGGGTCGATCTGGGCTTTGAACTGATGGTCCGCCAAAGCACCTGAGCGCACCGCCGGCGCCCTCCCACCCGGGGGAGCGTCGTGAAGAATTTGGCAGCTTCGCCCGAAATCAGGCCAGGGCTGCAGGGACGCCGCTCAAAATGCTCCCCGAAAATCCTCGACCGTCCTAGAATTCAAATGTCGATAAATCGACCAGGTCATTTTGAAGATGACCTGTCAATAATCAGGACAGCGAGCAGTCAGCGTGGGCGTCATCAATATATTCCAGAACGAGGCAACACCGCAGCGCAGCGGGTTCGCCGAAAGGCTGGTCACGGACCATGCGGCCGGTGGTGGGCGTGATCTGCTGGCGCCCCTGAAGGATAATCTGCCGGCACAGAAAGTGCTATTCGGCCTGCTGTCGCGCAAGATCGCCTGGGTGCCGCTCGAAAGGCTCGGCGAGCTGGTCCATCTGCCTGCCGAACCGCTCTATCGCGTGCTGTCGCTGTTGGAGGATATGGACCTGCTGCAGGCCGGCCACAGCCAGAGAATCAAATACTACAAAATCAAGAATTGGCGCTCGACCTTCCAGGGTTATGTGATGCTGGAGCTGTCGCGCGATATTCCGCTGCGCAAGAAACATTATCTGCTCGACGGCGTCGACGAGGCCGCCGTGCTGGTCCGGATGGGCCGCGTGCTGGCCGGCTCGAGAATGCAGTATGGGCTGACCGGCGTGTTCCCGCATGACTATGCCCGGGACCCGGCGCTGGCCCGGGGGCCGCACCATTTCCATGTGGGCTCGGGCTGGGAGACCGACCGGGTCATGCAGGCGCTGCGCCTGCGCGAATGCGCGCCCGAGCGGGCCAATGTGGTGTTGCTGCTCGACCAGTGTCCCCTGGGCCTCGAGATGGTGATCCGGCGCGTGAAGGGCCAGCAGCTCTGTGGCAGCCTGCAGGTGTATCTTGATTTTCTCAGCGGGCGGGTCGGCAACCGGGTGGACCCCGAACAGCTCTGGCGCCGCCACTTTCCGGTCGATGCAGCATTGAATTGAGGCCGGGCCGGCAGCGGCGGGGCGGCGCGCCGTCCCCGATAATCCCGGCATGTCGCACACCTTCCTCTGGCACGATTACGAGACCTTTGGCGCCAACACGCGGCGCGATCGGCCCGCGCAGTTCGCGGCGATCCGCACCGATGCCGAACTCAACGAGATCGGCGAGCCGATGATGCTGTATTGCCAGCCGGCGCCCGATTACCTGCCCGACCCCCAGTCCTGCCTGATCACCGGCATCACGCCGCAGCAATGCCTGGAGAAAGGGCTGCCCGAATACCGGTTCGCGGCGGCCGTCGAAGCGGCCTTTTCCGAGCCGGGCACGGTGGGCGTGGGCTACAACACCCTGCGCTTCGACGACGAGATCACGCGTTTCATGTTCTGGCGCAACCTCATCGATCCCTATGCCCGCGAGTGGCAGAACGGCTGCGGTCGCTGGGATCTGCTCGACGTGGTGCGCATGGCCTATGCACTGCGACCTGAAGGCATCGAATGGCCGAAGCGCGACGACGGCCTGCCCAGCTTCCGCCTCGAGCACCTGAGTGCCGCCAACGGCCTGCTGCACGAGGCCGCCCACGATGCGCTGTCGGATGTGCGCGCCACCATCGCGTTGGCCCGGCTGATCCGCGACCGCCAGCCACGCCTGTTCGAGTTCTGCTTCAGCCTGCACAAGAAGGAGCGGGTGGCCGCCGAACTGGGCCTGCCGACCTCGCCCCAGCAGGCGCGGCCCTTTCTGCATGTCTCGGGCATGTTCCCTGCCGAGCAGGGCTGCCTGGCGGTGATGTGGCCGCTGGCCAGCCATCCGGTCAACAAGAACGAGCTGATCGCCTGGAACCTGGCCCACGACCCGGGCGAACTGGCCGCGCTCGACGTGGCCACGGCCCGCCAGCGGCTGTTCAGCCGCCGCGAGGATCTGCCGGCCGGGATGGAGCGCCTTCCGGTCAAGACCCTGCACCTGAACAAGTCGCCGATGGTGGTCGGTCAGCTCAAGACCTTGAGCCCGGCCATGGCCCAGCGCTGGCAGATCGATCTGCCGCAGGCCCTGGCACATGCCGAGAAGGCCCGCCAACTGCCCGATCTCGGTGCGCTCTGGGCGGGGGTGTTCCGGCGCGATGAGGCGCCCGAAGCCGTCGATGTGGACGAAGACCTGTACGGGGGCTTCATCGGCAACGGCGACCGCCGGCGCCTGAACCAGTTGCGCAGCCTGGGGCCCACGGAGCTGGCCAGAAGCCGCAGCGCCTTCGACGACGCCCGGCTGGATGAACTGGTGTTCCGCTACCGGGCCCGCAACCACCCCGAGAGCCTGGATGCCGACGACATCCGCCGGTGGGAGGCTCTGCGTGCCGCCCGCCTGGTGCAGGGCGAGGGCGGGGCGCGCACCTTCGAACAGCTGTTTGCCGAGATCGACGCCCTGTCCGAGACCGCAGACGAGCGGGCCGAAGCGCTGCTGGGCGAACTCTACGACTATGCCGAACACCTGGCCCCCGAATTCTGAAGCCGGCCCGATCCGACCCGATCCCACAACCTTATTCCGAGCCCCATCATGAGCCTCCCAGAACAAACCGGATTCAACACCCAGATCGTCCACGCCGACCGGCTGGGCGGCACCGAGCACGGCGCGGTGCACCAGCCCATCCACCCTTCGGTGCAATACGGATTCGAGCGCGTCGAAGACCTGATCGCGGTCTTCCAGGGCACGGCCAAGGGCGGCTTCAACTATGCCCGCCAGGGCACGCCGACCACGGCGGCGCTCGAGGCCCGCCTCAATCAGATGGAGCAGGGCCGGGGCACCATCGTGTTTTCCACCGGCATGGCCGCGATCTGCGCGGTGTTCCTGACCCTTCTGAAGGCGGGCGACCACCTGGTGGCCAGCCGTTATGTGTTCGGCAACACCAACAGCATCTTCGGCACCCTGCGCGACCTGGGCATCGAGGTCAGCACCGTCGACGTGACCGATGCCGCCGAGGTGGCCGCCGCCGTGCGTCCGAACACGCGCATGGTGTTCGTCGAGACGATCGCCAACCCCGGCACCCAGATCCCCGACCTGGAAGGCATCGGCCGCCTGTGCCGCGAGCGGGGGTTTCTGTATGTGGTGGACAACACGGTGGCCTCGCCCTACCTGTTCCGGGCCGGCAGCGTCGGTGCCGGCCTGGTGGTCAACTCCCTGACCAAGAGCATCGGCGGTCACGGCAATGCCCTGGGGGGCTCGGTCACCGACACCGGCGGCTTCGACTGGAGCAGCTACCCCAACATCTTCGAGGCCTACCGCAAGGGCGATGCCAAGGGGTGGGGCCTGCAGCAGCTGCGCAAGAAGGGGCTGCGCGACATGGGCGGGACCCTGTCTTCAGCGGCGGCCCACCAGATCGCGACGGGCGCCGAGACCCTGGCCCTGCGCATGGACCGCAGCAGCGCGACCGCCCTGGCCCTGGCGCAGTTCCTGGCCGGGCATCCGGCGGTGTCGCGCGTGCTCTACCCGGGCCTGCCCTCGCATCCGCAGCATGCGGTGGCGCAGCGCCTGCTGCGCGCCGGCTCGTGGTTGCTGTCCTTCGAACTCAAGGACCCCGCCGACTGCCTGCCGCTGTGCAACCGCCTGCGCCTGCCGCTCAAGGCCACGGGGCTGGCCGACACCCGCAGCCTGATCATCCCGGTGGCCCACACCATCTTCTGGGAAGCCGGGGCGCAGGTGCGTGCCAGCATGGACATCGGCGACAGCATGATCCGGGTGTCGGTCGGCCTTGAAGACGTCCAGGACCTGCTGGACGATTTCGGACAGGCGCTGGGCTGATCGACCGGTCCGGGCGGCCTAGTCGGCCTGGTCGCCCTTGGCGCGCGCAGGCTGTTGCACCCAGGCCTCGCTGCGCTGCCACAACTCCACGGCCATGCCGACATCGCGGCCCAGCGCCGTGGGGGTCTCGACATGGCTGTCGGCGTAGTAGAGGCCGCTTTCCTGTGCGGGCGCATCGATGGCGCAGTGCAGGCTGGTCCGCGCCCCCTGTTCCGGTGTCAGCAGGCCGCGCAGCTTGAGCAGCGGCCGCAGCGGCCAGGGCACGGCACGCCAGACCTCGGTGTCCACCACGCCGGGGTGCAGCGCATAGGTGGACACGCCGCTGCCGGCGAGGCGCCGCGACAGCTCGGCGCTGAACCAGATGTTGGCCAGCTTGGACACCGCATATTCCTGCACACCGGTGAGGCTTTGCGTGGGGCGGGTCAGCGCGTCCCAGTCGATCCCGGCGGTGCGTTTGTGGGCCCGGCTGGCGACGGTGACGATGCGCGCAGGCGCCGAAGCCTTGAGCCGATCCAGCAGCAGTTGCGTCAGCAGGAAATGGCCCAGGTGGTTGACCCCGAAGGTCATCTCGAAGCCATCGCGGGTCAGGCCTCGGGCGCCGGCCAGGCCGGCGTTGTTGATCAGCAGGTGCAGCGGCAGGTTGCGCGCCAGAAAGGCCTGGGCGCAGGCGCGGACCGAATCGAGGTCGGCCAGATCCAGGGGCAGCCATTCTGCCGAGGTCTGGCCGGTGAGGCCACGGATCTCGTCGAGCACCGGCCGGGTCCGTTCTGCCGAGCGGCAGGCCAGGAATACATGCGCGCCGCGGCGCGCCAGCTCACGTGCGGTGACCCGGCCGATGCCGGTGTTGGCGCCCGTGATCAGGGCGATGCGTCCTTGCAAGGGGAGGGTAGGGGTGGGTTGGGGCATGGTTGAAACAGGCGTTGGCACCGCCCGGGACGGGCGCGGACCGAGCATCGCACCAAATGCACTGGAATGTGATGAAAGGATGATGACGGCGTGATTGCGTTGGGGGCGGGCATTCTTCGCGGTGCCGGCCAACGACGCCTGCAGTGGTGCCGGAAGCGGTCCTGTGACGGCCGACGGCATTATTGCGGCGACCTGCGGTCAAAATCTAGAATCGATTGCAGCGGTGTTGCCGCAGGGGATCGGGATATGGACGGTATTTCAATGCAGGCCGGTGACTTTGCGCTGCTGGAGGCGATCGCGGCGCCGATCCTGGTCCTGGACCAGGCCAACATCGTGTATGCCAACCGGCCGTTCGAGCGCCTGCTGGGCTACAGCCGCACCGAGCTCTGCCAGCGCGAGATCGCCAGCCTCTGCCTGGTGCCGGAGGCGGGCTTCGACCGCCACTACATCCAGATCGCGCTCGAGTCCGCCGAAGCCCTGCCCGCCATCGAGGTGCAGCTGCAGACGGTCAATGGCTCGGTGCGTTCGGTGGAGGTTTCGGCCAGTCGCACCGAGATCCGGGAGCGGGTCTTCTGCGTCTGCACCTGCATCGATCAGAGCGACATCCAGCATGTCCAGACCAGCCTCTTCGAGATGGGGGCCAAGCTCAACCAGATCGTGGAGAACACGCCGGTGGCCATGATGGTCATGGACGCCGACCACCGCGTCACCCACTGGAATGCGGCAGCCGTGCAGCTGACAGGCGTCGAGCGCAGCGAACTGGTGGGGTCCCGCAAGGGATGGAGGCCCTTCTATGCCGACGAGCGCCCCATCCTGGCGGACCTGATCCTGGACGGCAAGCTCTCCGAGCTGGGGGATTCGTTCTACCACGGCCTCTGGAAGACGTCCTCCACCGTCAAGGACGCCTACGAGGTCGAGAACTATTTTCCGGACCTGGCCGGCCAGAGCCGCTGGCTCTTCTTCACGGCGGCGCCGATCAAGGATACCCATGGGCGGGTGGCCGGCGCCATCGAGACCCTGCAGGACGTCACCCAGCGCCGCGATGCCGAGGACGCGCTGCGCAGCCAGCAGATGGAGCTGGAGTGGCTGGTCGCCAAACGGACCCAGGAGCTCAGAGAGAAGAACAGCCTGATCGAAGCGCTGCTGGAGAACGCCCCGATCGGGATCATCGCGACCCGGGACTCCAAGCTCCAGCGCTGCAATTCGACCTTCATCGAGATCTTCGAACTGCAGCACACCGAGGTGATCGGCATGCATGTGGAAGAGCTGTTCGCGTCGGAACAGGAGTTCTCGGCCATCGACGTCATGGTCAGTTCCGTGCTGTCCAGCGGCCGAGCGGTGACCTGCGAGGGACGCATGCGCACGCACAGCGGCCAGTTCCGCTGGATGCAACTGATCGGCTACCCCGCCGACCCGAGCAAGCCGAGCGCAGGGAGCTGGTGGCTCATGCTGGACCGCACCGAGATCAAGAAGGCGCAGGAGGAGCTGGAGCTGCGCTTCGCCGAGCTTCGCGAGACCAATGCCCGCCTCGAAGAAGCCCAGAACCAGTTGCTGCAGTCCGAGAAGATGGCGTCGATCGGCCAGTTGGCGGCCGGCGTGGCCCATGAGATCAACAACCCGATCGGCTTCGTCAACTCCAATGTGTCGACGCTGCGGCGCTATGCCCAGAGCCTTTGCGACATCGTGCGGGGCTACCAGGATCTGGTGGTTTCGGCGGGGTTGGAGTTGCCGGCGGCGCTGCGCCGCATGGAGGCCGACGCCGATCTGGCCTTCCTCTTCGAAGACCTGCCCCAGTTGCTGAGCGAGACCGAGGACGGCCTGCAGCGGGTCAAGCGCATCGTGCAGGATCTGAAGGACTTCTCGCGCGTGGACCACAACGAATGGGCGGTCGCCGACCT
>JAFAMV010000061.1 GCA_019233055.1 Curvibacter sp. | reverse complement strand
CCGGAGCGGCGCGAAGCCTGACACAATCGGCCCCCATGTTCACAGGAATCATCACCGGCGTGGGGCGTATCGTGGCCCTCCACGATCTGGGCAGCACCCCCGGCCACGGCAAGCGCCTGACCCTCGAAACCCCGCCGTCCTACCTCGACGATGTCGGTCTGGGCGACAGCATCGCCCTGAACGGCGCCTGCATGACCGTCACCAGCCTGGACCCGGCCCGCCAGCAGTTCACCGTGGACGTCTCTGCGGAATCGCTCGACAAGACCAGCGGCCTCGACCGGGTCGGCCCGGTCAATCTTGAAAAGGCCTTGCGCGCCCAGGACCGCCTGGGGGGGCATATTGTCTCGGGCCATGTGGATGGCGTCGGACAGGTCCGGTCCATGGCGCAGATCGGCGAAAGCTGGGCCCTGCGGCTGGAAGCGCCGACGGCGCTGGCCCGTTTTCTGGCCTACAAAGGCTCGATCACGGTCAATGGCGTCAGTTTGACGGTCAATGACGTCACAGACACCCCCTCCGGCGCGGAGATCGGCATCAACCTGATCCCCCATACCGTGGAGCACACCACCTTGGGAACACTTCAGGCAGGATCGCCGGTCAACCTCGAGATCGACACCGTGGCCCGCTATGTCGAACGCATGCTTTCGACCGCCCATCGGTGATTGTTTCTCATTTGTAATAAATCTACATTTCGTCGCAAGAGGCCGACATCCTCACGAAAAAACTTGAGGCACATCACCAAAAACAGGTTTTGTTCCATTAGAGTGTGTTTGCTGCGCATCGCACGTCCGCGTCAACCGACTGACAAGCTCGTGCGTTTTTGCTCAAGCAGGGAATTGGCTGCGAGGCCGATAACTGAGAACCCATAAGCTTGATTTGACTTATCTGGAGAACTTGATGAAAAAGATCGTTTTGACCGCTGGTATCCTGGCTGCCCAACTGCTGGCCGTGAGCGCTTTCGCCGCTGGTGAAGTCGACGAAGCCCAATCCAAGGCTGCCGCTTCAACCCCCGTCACCGCTCAAGAAAAGCAAGACGCCCGTGCCGCCCGCAAGGCCACCGGCGCTGCCGTCGCCAAGTCTGAAAAGGCCACCGGCGAAGCCGCCGGCGCCGATGACAGCGCTGCCCACTCCAAGAAGGCCACCACTGCCGAGAAGAAGGCTGCCCGCGCCAAGCGCAAGGCCGCCGGCGCCGCTGCTGCCAAAGAGCAACAAAACGGCCAATAATCCTGCATCACGCATCACGCGTGCCATCAGGACCCAGAAAACCGGCGCAAGCCGGTTTTCTGCTTTTTGGCAGCCCAGGCGGGATGAGCCGGCTTTGCGGCGATAATCCAAGCTTCCAGGCCGCCTGCCGACTTGGACTTTGGCACTCACATCCCGGTCATGGGTCAATCCAAGCCCCGCTGCCGTGCCAAGCCTTCGGCGACCGGCGAGTCCGGTGGCCAACCCAGATCAATCCATGAAGCCCCTGCCCGACCAGTATCTGCCGGAAACCACTGCGTCTTCCTGCACTGATTCGTCTGCCAGCCTTCCCTCCACACGACAAGCATGAGCAGCAAAGCCCTCTCCCCAGTTCCGATCTCTCCGGTGGAAGACATCGTGGCCGACATGCGCGCCGGCCGCATGGTCATCCTCGTGGACGAGGAAGACCGCGAGAACGAAGGTGATCTGGTCCTCGCGGCCGACCACGTAACCCCTGAGTTCATCAACTTCATGGCCCGCTATGCGCGCGGCCTGATCTGCCTGACCCTGTCGCGCGAGATGTGCGAGCGCCTGCAACTGCCGCCGATGGTGGCCCGCAACGGGGCCAAGCACTCCACCGCCTTCACGGTGTCCATCGAGGCCGCCGAAGGCGTGACCACCGGCATCTCGGCCGCCGACCGGGCCCGGACCGTGCAGGCGGCCGTGGCGCGCCACGCGCAGGCCAGCGATCTGGTGCAGCCCGGCCATATCTTCCCCCTGCAGGCGGTCGATGGCGGCGTGCTGATGCGCGCCGGCCATACCGAAGCCGGTTGCGATCTCGCCACCATGGCTGGCTGCAGCCCGGCTGCCGTCATCTGCGAGGTCATGAACGAAGACGGCACCATGGCCCGCCTGCCCGATCTGCAGCTTTTTGCAGCCGAGCACGGACTCAAGATCGGCACCATCGCCGACCTGATCGAGCACCGCAGCCGCACCGAATCCCTGATCGAGCCCCTGGGCAGCCGCACCATCAAGACGGCCTTCGGCGACTTCACCGCCCACGCCTTCCGCGACAAGCCCAGCCAGGGCATCCACCTGTCGCTGGTCAAGGGCCAGTGGCAGCCTGAAGAGGTCGTGGACGTGCGCGTCCATGAGCCGCTGTCCGTGCTCGATGCCCTCGAGATCAACCGCAGCATGCATTCCTGGGGCCTGGACGCGAGCCTGGCCCACTTTGCCGCCAGCGGCAAGGGCGTGGCCGTGCTGCTCAACTGCGGCGAGAGCGGCGCCGAGCTGCTGAGCCAGTTCGAGGGACGGGCCCGTTCGGCCCAGGCGCCCGAGCGCGGGCGCATGGACCTGCGCACCTACGGCATCGGCGCGCAGATCCTGCGGGCCAGCGGCGTGCACCGCATGCGCCTCATGGGCCAGCCGCGCCGCATGCCCAGCATGACTGGCTACGGCCTTGAAATCACCGGCTATCTCACCAAGGAATAAGACATATGTTTGGCGCAGAAAAAGGCAGCACCGACAAGCTGGACGGCCACAAGCTGCACATCGGCATCGTGCAGGCCCGTTTCAACGAGAGCATCACCAATGCCCTGGCCGAGGCCTGCAAGGCCGAACTGGCTGCCATGGGCGTGGCCGAGAAACACATCCACCATGTGCTGGTGCCCGGCGCCCTCGAAGTGCCCGTGGCCCTGCAGGCGCTGGCCGAGAAGGACGAATTCGACGCCCTGATTGCCCTGGGCTGCATCATCCGCGGCGAAACCTACCACTTCGAACTGGTGGCCAACGAGTCCGGCGCGGGCGTCACCCGGCTCTCGCTCGACTACCAGATCCCGATCGCCAACGCCATCCTGACCACCGAAAACCTTGAACAGGCGGTGGCCCGCCAGACCGAAAAAGGCCGGGACGCCGCCCGCGTCGCGGTCGAGATGGCCCACCTGCTGGACGAACTGTCATGAGCGAGACCCCGAAATCCAGCCCCCGCCCTTCGCGCAAAGGCGTCACCAGCACCGGCGCCCGCAAGGCCGCCTCCAAGTCGGAGCGCAGCCGTTCGCGCGAGTTCACCCTCCAGGCGCTCTACCAGCACCTGGTGGGCCGCAACGAGGCCACCGACATCGATCACTTCACGCGCGACCTGTCGGGCTTCCACAAGGCCGACGCGGCGCACTACAACAAGTTGCTGCATGGCTGCATCGAACAGGCCGAAGCACTCGACGCCCTGATCAGCCCGCTGCTGGACCGCAAGCTGGCCGAGATCTCGCCCATCGAGCACGCCACGATGTGGATCGGCGCCTTCGAACTCGAGCACTGTCCCGACGTGCCCTGGCGCGTGGTGCTCAATGAGTGCATCGAACTGGCCAAGGAATTCGGCGGCACCGACGGTCACAAATACGTGAACGCAGTGCTCAATGGACTCGCCCCCCGCCTGCGGGCCGCCGAAGTGGCGGCCGACAAGGGCGCCACCCCGCCGAACGCATCGGCCGACTGAGCGCCCCCGACCGCATGAAGATCTCCACCCGAGCCGGACGCATCGAGCCCTTTTATGTCATGGAGGTGGCCAAGGCCGCCTCGGCCCTGGCGCGCGAAGTGGCGCACACCAGTCGCCCGATGATTTTCCTCAACATCGGCGAACCCGACTTCACCGCCCCCGAGCCGGTCCAGGCGGCCGCCGAAAAGGCGATCCGCGACGGTGCGACCCAGTACACCCAGGCCACCGGCCTCGAAGCACTGAGGGAACGCATCAGCCAGTGGTATGCGCAACGCTTCGGCGTCCAGGTGCCGGCGCGCCGCATCGTCATCACCGCCGGTGCATCGGCCGCGCTTCAGCTCGCCTGCCTGGCGCTGATCGATGCCGGCGACGAGGTGCTGATGCCCGACCCCAGCTACCCCTGCAACCGCCACTTCGTCAGTGCGGCCGAGGGTCAGGCCGTGCTGATCCCGACCACCGCGGCAGAGCGCTACCAGCTCAGTGCCGACAAGGTGCGCCAGGCCTGGACGCCGCGCACCCGCGGAGTGCTGCTGGCCTCGCCCTCCAACCCGACCGGCACCTCGATCCACCCCGATGAGTTGCGCCGCATCCACGAGGTGGTGAAGGGCCATGACGGCATCACCCTGATCGACGAGATCTACCTGGGCCTGAGCCACGACGACACCTACGGCCATTCGGCCCTGGCGATCGACGACCAGATCATCAGCATCAACAGCTTCAGCAAATACTTCAACATGACCGGCTGGCGCCTGGGCTGGCTGGTGGTGCCGGACGCGCTGGTGCCGGTGGTCGAACGCCTGGCCCAGAACCTGTTCATCTGCCCCAGCACGGTGGCCCAGCACGCCGCCCTGGCCTGCTTCGAGCCCGACAGCCTGGCCGAATACGAACGCCGCCGTGCCGAATTCAAGGCCCGCCGCGACTACTTCATCCCGGCGCTCGAAAGCGTGGGCCTGGGCGTCCCCGTCAAGCCCGACGGCGCCTTCTATGCCTGGGCGCACTGCCGTGAATGGTGCCGCCGCCTGGGCGTCAAGGACAGCTGGGATCTGGCCTACACGCTGATGCGTGAATGCCACCTGGCCCTGACGCCCGGACGCGACTTCGGCCACGCCGAGACCGCCGATTTCCTGCGCTTCTCGACCGCCAGCTCCATGGCCCATCTGCAGGAAGCCGTGGCCCGCCTGAAGGCCCTGGCCGGTTGAGCCGAACAGCCCATGCGCCCTGAGCCCACGGTTGCCGCCTACCACCACACGCTGCGCGTGTACTGGGAGGACACCGATGCCGGCGGCATCGTGTTCTATGCCAACTACCTGAAATTCTTCGAGCGCGCCCGCACCGAATGGCTGCGCAGCCTGGGCGTGGGCCAGCAGGCCCTGCGCGAGGCCACCGGCGGCATGTTCGTGGTCAGCGAGACCCAGGTGCGCTACCACCGCCCGGCCCGCCTGGACGACCAGTTGCGGGTCACCGCCGCCCTGGTCAGCGGCGGCAAGGCCTCGCTCGAGATCGGGCAGCAGGCCTGGCGCCTCGACGAAAGCGGGCAGGCCGTGGAACTTCTCTGCGAAGGCACGATCCGCATAGGCTGGGTGGACGCGGCCCGCCTGCGCCCGGCACGCATACCGCTGCACATCCTGGAAAAACTTGCATGACTCCGATCCGTTCCCAAGCCCCTTTGCCGATGAACCCTGCGGTCGCCACCGTCGGAGGTCCGGCATGAACTCGCAGGACTTCTCCATCTTCAACATGGTCCTGCACGCCAGCGTGGTCGTGCAGTGCGTGATGCTGATCCTGGTCTGCATCTCGATTGCCAGCTGGACGGCCATCTTCCGCAAGCTGTTCTCGCTCAAGCGCGTGAAGTCGCTCAACGAGGACTTCGAACGCGAATTCTGGTCGGGCACCAGCCTCAACGACCTCTATGCCTCGGCCGCCCAGAACGCCAAGCAATCCGGCCCCATGGAACGCATCTTTGCCAGCGGCATGCGCGAATTCCAGAAACTGCGCGAGCGCCGCATCAGCGACGCCGGAACCCTGCTGGACGGTGCCCGCCGCGCCATGCGCGCCAGCTTCCAGCGCGAGATGGATGTGGTCGAGTCCAACCTCTCCTTCCTGGCCTCGGTGGGCTCGGTCTCGCCCTATGTGGGCCTGTTCGGCACCGTCTGGGGCATCATGCACGCCTTTACCGGCCTGGCCGGCCTGCAGCAGGTGACCCTGGCGACCGTGGCGCCCGGCATCGCCGAAGCCCTGGTGACCACGGCGGTGGGCCTGTTCTCGGCCATCCCGGCCGTGGTGGCCTACAACCGCTTTGCCCGCGACATCGATCGCGTGGCCATCCACCAGGAGACCTTCATCGAAGAGTTCTCCAACATCCTGCAGCGCAACCTGGGCGCCCAGGCCGCACAGGCGTCCGCCTCCGGCCGCTGAGGCACCCGCCAGGAGACCCCAGCGATGCCTGCCATGGTTTCACGCGGCCGCGGCCGCCGCACCATCAACGAGATCAACATGGTGCCCTTCATCGACGTGATGCTGGTGCTGCTGATCATCTTCATGGTGACCGCCCCCCTGATCACCCCGAGCACGGTCGACCTGCCCAGCGTGGGCAAGGCCTCCAAGCAGGCCGACCATGTGGTGCAGATCGTCATCGGCAAGGACGAGAAACTCGAACTGCGCAGCCCCGGCCGGCCTGACAAGGCCCAGCCCGTCACCCTCAACGACCTGGTGAATGCGACACGGCAGGCCCAGGATGGCGACGACAGCAACCCGGTGGTGATCAGTGCCGACCGCACGGTCCGCTACGAAGCCGTGGTCAAGGTGATGGACAAGCTGCAGCGCGCCGGCATCAAGCGCGTGGGCCTGTCGGTCCAGTTGGCGAACTGAGGCCGGAGCCCGCCGAGCCGCCATGTCCCAGACCGCCGCCGAACGCGCCGAGTTCGCCCCGCCCGAGCCACGCGGCATGGGTCGCGCCCTGCTGCTCGCCCTGCTCGCCCACGGCCTGCTGCTGATCGCGCTGACGCTCAGCGTGCAGTGGAAGCGCGACGCCGAAGACCAGGGCGTGGAAGCCGAACTCTGGTCCGCCATCCCTCAGCAGGCCGCCCCGCAGCCCGTGGAGCCCCCGCCCCCGCCACCTCCACCGCCCCAGGAAGCCACCCCGCCGCCCAAGCCCCAGCCGGTGGTGACGACACCGCCCAAGGCACAGGCCCCCGACGACAGCGCGCGCGACGCCGAGATCGCGCTCGAGAAAGAGCGCAAGCGCAAGGAGCAGGAAAAGCGCGACGAGGCCCAGCGCGAGCAGGCCCGCCAGGAGAAGCTCCGTCAGGAGCAGCTCGAACGCGACAAGGCTGCCCGGCAGAAGCAGGCCGAGAAGGCCGCAGCCGACAAGGCGGCAGCGGACAAGGCTGCCGCTGAAAAGAAGAAGCAGGAACAGCTGCGCAAGGACGAAGAACGCAAGAAGCAGGAGGCCGCCGAGGCCGCCGATGCCAAGCGACGTGCCGAGGCCGATGCCAAGAAGCGCAGCGACGCCGCTGCGGCCGAGTCCAAACAGCGCGCCGACAACCTCAAGCGCATCCAAGGCCTGGCCGGTGCCACAGGCGGCCCTGGCGCCACCGGCACTGCCGCCCAGAGCACTGGTCCCTCGGCCAGCTACCTCGCGCGGCTGCAAGCCAAGATCAAGCCCAAAATCGTCTTCACCGACGACATTCCGGGCAACCCGAGCGCCGAGGTCGAGGTGCGCCTGGCCCCGGACGGCACCATCGTCGGGCGCAAGCTCATCAAATCCAGCGGCTCCACCACCTGGGATGAGGCGGTACAAAAGGCCATCGACAAGACCGAGGTACTGCCCAAAGACGCCGACGGACGCATCCCGTCTTCGATGATCTTCGCCTTCCGCCCGCGGGACTGAAAGCCGCCGTTGCCGCCCTCGAGTAGCGCGGGCTGCAGATGCAGTCCGCCCCTCATCAAACCCCTTCGTTTGGCATGGCCGGCCATCGAGGGGACAATCACGCCCCATGACCCTGAAAGCCCCTGAACTGCTGCTGCCTGCCGGCTCGCTCGAGAAGATGCGCGCCGCCTATGATTTCGGCGCCGACGCGGTGTACGCCGGCCAGCCCCGCTACTCGCTGCGCGCACGCAACAATGAATTCCGCCTTGAACAGATCGCCCAGGGCATCAACGAAGCCCATGCGCGAGGCAAGAAGTTCTTCGTCACCAGCAACCTGATCGCCCACAACGACAAGGTGCGCACCTACCTGCGCGACATCGAGCCGGTGATCGACTGCCGGCCCGACGCCCTGATCATGGCCGACCCGGGCCTGATCATGATGGTCAAGGAAAAATGGCCCGAGACCGAGATCCACCTCTCGGTGCAGGCCAACACCACCAACTCGGCAACCGTGAAGTTCTGGCAGAAGATGGGGGTGCGCCGCATCATCCTGTCGCGTGAACTCAGCCTCGACGAGGTCGAGAAGATCCGCCAGGACTGCCCCGACATGGAGATCGAGGTCTTTGTGCATGGCGCCCTGTGCATCGCCTACTCGGGCCGCTGCCTGTTGTCGGGCTACTTCAACCGCCGCGACCCCAACCAGGGCACCTGCACCAATGCCTGCCGTTGGGAGTACAAGAGCCAGCCTGCGGCGGTCGATCCCAACACCGGTGAGGCCCTGGCCCACGCCATGGAGTCGGGCTTCAACTTCGAGCAGGCGCGCGAGGAGGCCGAGTCCGCCTTCGGCAGCACCTGCGGCAACGGCCAGCGCCATCCGCAGGCCGACCAGGTCTACCTGATCGAAGAGATCGGCCGCCCGGGTGAGCTGATGCCCATCATGGAAGACGAGCACGGCACCTACATCCTCAACTCGAAAGACCTGCGCGCCATCGAGTATGTGGAGCGCCTGGCCCGCATCGGCGTCGACTCCCTGAAGATCGAAGGCCGCACCAAATCGCTCTACTATGTGGCACGCACCGCCCAGGCCTACCGCCGCGCCATCGACGATGCGGTGGCCGGCCGCCCCTTCAATCCCGAGCTGATCACCGACCTCGAAGGCCTGGCCAACCGGGGCTACACCACCGGTCTGCTCGACCGCCGCCCGGCCAACGACTATCAGAACTACGAGACCGGCCACTCGGTGGCCCAGCGCAGCCAGTATGTGGGCGAGGTGCGCAGTACAGCCGATGGCTGGGTGGAGGTGGAAACCAAGAATCGCTTTGCAGTGGGCGACACCCTGGAGGTGATCCATCCCAGCGGCAACCAGAAGATCAAGCTCACGCAGATGCGCAACAGCGAAGGCCAGCCCGTCGAGGTGGCCCAAGGCAACCCGATCAAGGTCTGGATCCCGCTGGAGGCCCGCTTTGCCGGCGCCCTGCTGGCCCGGATGCTGGAGCCCCAAGCCGTGGTCTGACTAGCACAGATTGCGCCCCCAACCGACCGGGAAGGCCTGCTTTGCAGGCCTTTTTTGCTCCTGTTTCGGTAGCGAAATTCGCACTTTTCAAGCCAGGGTTAACCCTGCTTAAACAGCGAGCAGCCTGTTGGAACCCGCGCCCATCAAGGCTTTGCCGGCTTGTTCATGCACTCGCCCACATGGTTGTCCACAGAAGCTGTGGACGAATATGACAGACTGGCGACACCCTCATGGCAGCACCGCCGCCCTGCGTGCAAAACCGGTGGCGGCCTCCTGTCGCGGGGGTGATCGCGCCGCCACCCGCGCTGCGGCAGCATGACGCCGATCAAGAGCCCACCGAGCGCCAACATGACCGAGACCAGCCCCGCCATCAGCACCCACCACCGCATCTGCCCCTTGTGCGAGGCCTGTTGCGGACTCGAGATCCAGGTGAGCGAAGGCCGGGTGACGCGCGTGCGCGGCCATGACGAGGACGTGCTCAGTCGGGGCTATATCTGCCCCAAGGGGGCGGCGCTGAAAGACCTTCACGAAGACCCCGACCGCCTGCGCCAGCCCCTGATCAAGCGCAACGGACAATTCGAGCCCGCCACTTGGGAAGAGGCCTACGCCGAGATCGAACTGCGCCTGCAGGCCGTGCAGGCCCGCCACGGACGCACCAGCGTGGCCGCCGTGGCCGGCAACCCCAGCGCCCACAAGATCGGCCTCATGCTGTACTACCCGCGCCTGCTCAAGGCCCTGGGCACGCGCAACATCTTCAGCGCCGCCACCCTCGACCAGATGCCGCGCCATGTGGTCAGCGGCCTGCTGTACGGCCACTGGATGAGCGTTCCCGTGCCCGACATCGCCCACACCGACTGGCTGCTGGTGCTGGGCGCCAACCCGGTGGCCAGCAACGGCAGCATGTGGACGGTGCCCGATTTCCGTGGCAAGGCCAAGGCCCTGCAGGCCCGGGGCGGCCGGCTGATCGTCATCGACCCGCGCCGCAGCGAGACCGCCGCGCTGGCCGACGAACACCATTTCATCCGCCCCGGCGCTGATACCTTTCTGCTGCTGGGCATGCTGCACACCGTGTTCGAGCAAGGCCTGGTCCGGCCCGGTGCCGCAGCGGACTGGATCGACGGCCTGGATTCGGTACGCAAAGCGGTGCAACCCTTCCCGCCCCATGCGGTGGCCGCGCGCTGCGGCATCCCGGCCGAGACCATCGTCCGCCTGGCCACCGAGCTGGCCACCACCCCGCGTGCGGTGCTGTATGGCCGCATCGGCACCTGCACCCAGGACTTCGGCAGCCTCTCGACCTGGCTGATCGATCTGCTGAACCTGCTCACCGGCCATCTCGACCAGATCGGCGGAGCCCTGTTCCCCAAGGCTGCGGCCTTCGCGGCCAACACCGTGGGCGCGGGCGGCCGAGGCCGTGGGGTGGCCCTGGGCCGCTATGCCAGCCGGGTCAGCGCGGCCCCCGAGGTGATGGGCGAACTGCCCATCGCCTGCCTGGCCGAAGAGATCGACACCCCGGGCGAACAGGCGGTGCGGGCCCTGATCACCATCGCCACCAACCCGGTGCTGTCGGCCCCCAATGGCGAGCGCCTGTCCAAGGCCTTGGGCCAGCTCGACTTCATGGTCAGCCTGGACATCTACCTCAACGAGACCACCCGCCATGCCGATGTGATCCTGCCGGCCCCGTCGCCATTGGAAGACCTGCACTACGACGTGCCCTTCCCCCAGCTGTCCTGGCGCAACCATGCGCGCTACAGCGCGCCCGTCTTCTCGCGCCCCGCAGGGCAGCCGGCCGAGTGGGAAAGCCTGCTGCGCCTGGCCGCCATCGCCCAGGGTGCCCAGGGCCCGCAGGACAGCGCGGTGCTGGACGAGCAGTTGTTTGCCGATGAACTCAAACGCCTGCCCCCCGACCTAGCCGACGCGGCGCGCACCGCCAGCGGCCACCTGAAGGGCCCGGACCGCCTGCTCGACCTGGCCCTGCGCCTGGGGCCCTATCAGCTCGACCTGGCCCAGGTCCAGGCGGCCCCTGGCGGGCTCGATCTGGGCGAGCTGCAACCCCGCCTGCCCGAGCTGCTGCGCACCGCCGACGGCCGCATCCCCCTGGCCCCTGCGGTCCTGCTGCAGGACCTGCAACGGGCCCACGCCGCACTGGCCGAAGCACCGCCCGACTTCATGCTGATCGGCCGGCGCGACGTGCGCTCCAACAACAGCTGGATGCACAACCTGCCCATCCTGGCCAAGGGCCCGCAACGCTGCACCCTGCTGGTCCACCCCGAGGACGCCCGGCGCCTGGGCCTCAGCGAGGGCGGCCAGGCCCGCCTGAGCCGCAGCGGCCAACCCGACACCGCCCTGCAGGTGCCGGTGCAGCTCAGTGCCGCCATGATGCCCGGCGTGGTCAGCCTGCCCCATGGCTGGGGACATGACCATGCAGGAACACGGCTGAGCCTGGCGAGCGAGCGCCCCGGAGTCAATCTGAACGCCTTGCTGGACGAACAAAGACGGGATCCGCTGTCGGGCAATTCGGTTCTGAGCGGCGTGGCCGTGACGTTGACCCCAGCTGAATCGATGATTCGACGCAGCTCTTGAGCCCGTCTGGAAGTCCTTCGCTTACGGGACGTCGGGCCATGGGGACGCAGAGCATAACTGCTCTGCAGGCCTTCAGAAGTGAGTCGCGTTAGCCACTCTTAGTAGAAACCGAGCAGAAATTTCTGATATACGGCTTTCTATGCCCTTGGTTAACTCCTCCTGGGCTCAACCCCCTACGTCACCAAGCGACTAGCGAGCCAGCAAGCAAGACAAAAGGAATTTAAAAATAGCATATTGATGCGATCATGAATTATTCAGCGCAGAGAATTTCATGAAATTTTTTCACATCCTATCTTTTTCAATTCTGGCAATCACTTCAAATGTTTGGGCAGATATGCCATTGACAATTGAAGATCTGATCACGGACAAAGGAAAATACAAGATTGACCTTTCTCTATCTTACGCCAACAATGATCAGCAAGGTCTATCACTCGGCCTACCGATTCAAATCCAAACAGGCCCAACCAGCTTTATCTACTTACCCACCACTATTGGTGAACGCACTGGCAATTCAGATACTCTGATTGCAGTAACCAATCTTCGCTATGGCTGGAGCAGCCAAACCGAAATTTATGGCCGTGGTAGCTGGCTAAGTACACAACAACGGGTACAAGACATCAACGGCATTCACAGTTTCTCCAATTCCGGATTTTCAGACGCTTGGTTTGGCATCAATCATCAATTTAAAAAAGATGATTCATCACCTGCAATACTGGGATTCGCCGAAACCTCAATAATTCAAAGATATCAAGGCGGCAGTTCCAATTTTAAATCAAATCTACTGGGAGTTACAAGCTATACATCCTTGGACCCCGTGGTTTTATCAATAACAGGTGCCTACAGGCTCAATCAAAGCCGAAAAGACACCCAGATAAGACCAGGCAATCTACTGCTTTTGCAGCCCTCCATGGCGTTTGCCATCAACGATCGCGTTACATTGACCACCGGATTTCAATGGCTAAATCGAGCACCTGATCGTCTTAACAATACCAGCAGCGGATACCATCAGACAAGTACCGATCTATTATTAGGCTTGGGCTTCAGCTATGACAAAGACAACATTATCAACTTAACTTTCAAGATGAATGCATCAGGTCGTAACGGGGCCGACCTGAGGGTGAATTGGTTATACAAAATATAATTCAACCATCCATAAACAGCCCCATTAAATCAAGGAGTGGAAGCATGAAGTCACGAAAATTTATCGCAAGCATTGCTCTGGGCCTGTTGATCAGTCCGGCATTCGCTGAAGTCAAGAATACAACGACATCAGAGAGCAATTTCACCGCTGTACAAATTAGCGAGTTGTTCAAGAAATATGACTCGTCGATCCAAATAGCAAGTCTATCCAAACAAGAAATGCAGGACACGGAAGGGGCATTCAATCCTTGGGGAGCAGCGCTTGGAGCTGCAGGTGGGGGAATTGGCTATGGTATTAACAATTACATAAGTGGACAACCTTGGTCTTGGTACTCATTTGGCACTAGTGTTGGTGGCGGCGCATTTGCAGGCTCTGGCGCAGGCGCCGCAGCAGCAATATGGCAATTCAACGGAGCAATTGGAACAGGGATTGCCAACGGCATTGCAGGATTCTATAACTGGTAATATAAATGCGCGCACCCACAAATCTCAAGATCTACCTAGCCAGCATATTTGTGGGTGCCGTTATTGCAACTACCCCGTTCAAGAATAAAATTCTACTGATAGGCATTATTCTACCAATCATCATAAAACTATTAAATGAAATTCAAAAAAACAATAGCTTTTTTCTAAAAAATCTACTCAACAAAAAACCAACCAGCTGGATTCAGCACCCCTGGATAATGATAATTATCATCCTGGCATTTTGGGGCGCACAGTAATTTATTGGAAATAATTGATATTCCTATTAAATCCCCTCCACAAAAGACAAACACCAGTACATGCAAATCCAATGTCATTGCTTCGATTATATTTTTCTCCATAATTGGCACATTAACAGAACCTGCCTAGTTCAACTCCACCCAGACAGCACAGAATCATCAATCGATCATCTCACATGTTGCATCTCTTCTTCTTAGCGGGGTGCTTCCCACCTTGCCTCCATTCAGTACAATCACAGTATTTCTTGGTTACTGGTAGAAAAGGGGGCATCGCTGGGATGGCGAGGGAAATCTTTTTAACTTAATTACTGCTTCGCGGTTGATTGCTGGCAGCTTGCTCGCGATCTTAATTGCGCCAACGATCTCACAACCATCGATCATCCCATTATTTGGTTACTCCATCATTATTGGAGTCAATTCGCTATCGAGCGCGATTCGGAAGGCCAGTCGAGGCTACTGCTTTTCAGGAATTATCTTTACTTCCTTGCCTTGATTTCTAGCTGCTGCAGCCGTGAACTCAATGGGTAGGTTTTTCTTCATACAATGGGCTGGCCGACTCATTGATCTGGAAATCAATGCGTACACCGATACTATTTCTACTTGTGGCAGCTTCAAATTCCACATCCATTGCTAACAGCGCTACCTCATCAAATCACAACCTAGCAATGGGCGCCATCATGACCACACCCACCATGCAGGGTTATATTCCGATCAGAAACTGGAAAACTTTACGTGACAACCAAGTGGTCAAACAGGCTCTAGACTATTCGTGCGGCGCAGCCTCTTTAGCCACATTATTAAATTATTACTACGGTCAAAACATCACTGAGACCGATATTCTCAAGGCGATGGACAAGAGCGAAGATCGTGCAAGCTTCGCGGACATGGCGCAAGCGGTGAATAAATTTGGATTCAAAGCGAATGGGTTCGCCGTGAGCTGGGGGCAACTGAAAAATTTACGGGTCCCAGTACTGCTTTACCTGCGCAATCGCCGCGATGACCATTTCGTGATCCTTCGCGGAATCAGTGAGCATACCGTCTGGGTGGCCGACCCCAGCCTGGGTAATCGCACTTACAGTCGTGAACAATTTCTCGCTTTGTGGGAGACAAGAAAAGATCAACCCAACCCAGAACTGGCAGGAAAGTTTCTTGCGGTGATACCACTGGATGCCAAGACTTCGATCCAAGAAAACTTCTTCACAGAAGCCCCGCGTCGACAGAGTGCGAATGCGGTTCAACAACTCCTCTTCAGCTCAGTGCCGCCATGATGCCCGGCGTGGTCAGCCTGCCCCATGGCTGGGG
>JAFAMV010000249.1 GCA_019233055.1 Curvibacter sp. | reverse complement strand
AGCCCGCGCACGGTGAACAAGCACCTGGAGCACATCTTCGAAAAGCTCGGCGTGGAAACCCGGACCGCTGCGGCCGCCATGGCGGGACGCCTGCTGACCTGAGCCATGGGCGCCATGCGCTTCAGTGCCCCGGGCTCCGCCCCGGATCATCCTGCCTGCGGAGCTCCACGAGCAGCGCCTGGTGGAACCGTTCAGGCTCTTCGATCTGGGGTGCATGGCCCAGTCCCTCGAATTCGATCAGGCGCCCCCCCGGAATGGTCTGCACCACCTGCCGCCCCAGGCGGTCATAGCGACCCAGTTGGCGGCGCAGTTCGGGCGGCGCCACATCGCTGCCGATCGCGGTGGTGTCCGCCGTGCCCAGCATCAGGGTGGTGGGCACCTTCAACAAACCGAATTCGTAGACCACCGGCTGGGTGAAGATCATGTCGTAGATGAGCGCCGAGTTCCAGGCCACGAGTTCGTGCCCCGGCCCCTGGTTCAACCCTGCGAGCATGTCCACCCACCGGTCGTACTCCGGCTTCCAGCGGCCCCCGTAATAAACGGCGCGTTCGTACTGACGCACGCCCTCCGCAGACAGCCGGAGCTCACGCTGAAACCATTCGTCCGGTGTGCGACTCGGCACGCCCAGGGCCTTCCAGTCCTCGAGTCCGATGGGGTTGGGGTTCAGCAGCAGCAGGCTTCGTACCGTCTCGGGGAACATCAGGGCATAGCGGGCGGCCAGCATCCCTCCGGTCGAATGCCCGACCAAGCTGGCCCGGTCCACCCCCAACTGCTGCAGCAGGGCCGCCGTGTTGCGGGCCAACTGCTGGAAGCTGTACTGGTAGTGGGCCGGTTTGCTCGAGGCGCAGAAACCGATCTGATCCGGCACCACGACCCGGTAGCCGCTCTGGCTCAGAAACGCCATGGTCTGCGCCCAGGTCGCGCCGCAGAAATTCTTGCCATGCATCAGCACCACGGTCTGTCCCGTGGCTGGCGCCCTGGCCGGGAGGTCCATGTAGGCCATCTGCAGATCCTGTCCCTGAGACCGGAAGCTGAAATGCTGCACCGGATAGGGATAGGCAAAGCCCTCCAGTTCAGGCCCGTAACGGGTGGCTTCGGCCGGCTGGGCGAACACCCGGGGCAGCCCCAGAAGACAGAAGGCCAGCAGGCCGACACGGAGCAGCACGGTGGACGACATGCACGCCGTCCGGCGGATCGACAAGGCCATGGGCCCTCCTGTTGCGGGTCGGCCAAGAGCGTAGCAGAGAGTGGAGCCTGCCACCTCCCCGGCGCGGCCGTGGGCATGGACCTGGCCCGCCTACCCGGCTCACATCAAGGTGACACATGAGGCCACCAGACTGCTCACCCTGTGCCCTCTCCTTCCCCTGCCACGATGAAACCCTCCGCCTTCCGCCCTGTCCTGCTGCTGTCCCTGCTGCTCGCCTTCGGTGCCCACGCCGAAGAGCCGCGCAAGATCGCCTTCGTGGACACCGGCAACACCGGCCGCAGCGTCAGTGCCGAAGCCCTGGCCAGCCGCTTCATTGCCGAACACGGCCTCAAGGTCGCGGTGATCTCGCGCGCCGTCGACATGGACCCCTTCGATGTCAAGCCCGAGGCCAATGCCGCCCAGCTGCTGCTGGAGCGCGGCCTCGATGTGCGCGCCCATGTGGCCGCGCAGATGAGCGCCAACGACGCACGCCACGCCGACCTGATCCTGACCATGACCGAGAAGCACAAGGCCCGCGTGATCGAGACCTTCCCGGAGGCCCGCGACAAGACCTTCACCCTGGCCGAATACGCCTCGGGCAGCCACCAGGACGTGCCCGACGCCTGGGGCAAGCCGATGGCGGTCTATGTGGCGATGATCCACCAGCTCGACGAACTGCTGCCGGCCGCGCTGGACAAGGCGGCGCTCCGCTGACACCGGGCCCGCGCAGGCCCAGCGTGCGCCGCCGTCGAGGTGGACGTATCAGCTTGAGGGCACGACGCGACCACCGCGCCTGATTTTCTGCACCGCCTGCGCCCCGGGTGGGGCAGGGCCAGCAGCAAGCCTCAGCCCCCGCTGGCAAACACACTCAGGCCCAGCAGCACCCACAGCCACACCAGCACCCCGTTGCTGGCCGCGAACAGCGCCAGCCGGTGCATCACCCGGTTGTAGCTCAGGTGCACCAGGCTGTGCAGCACCCGCAGGCCCACATAGGCCCAGGCCAGATCGACCATCCGCGGGGTGGCGCAATGCATCACCACCATGATCAGGCCGGCCACGTAGAACAGCACCGGCAGCTCCAGCAGGTTCATGTAGTTGCGGTTGGGCAGGCTCACCGCCTTGGGCACCGAGGCCGACTCGCCGTACCTGAAGTCATCGGCCACGATCTCGCGGCGCAGGCCCGCGCGGACGCGGGTGATCGGAATCAGCAGCAGCACCAGGGCCGTCCAGGCGGCCAGGGCGAACAATGGCGCGAGCACGGTCTGGGCTGTCATCGCAGGTCCTCGCGGCGGACGATGGTCTTGCCGATCGGCGCCAGCGCCAGCACCGCCAGCTTCAGGTGCTGCAGGCCGAAGGGGATGCCGATCAGGGTGACGAAGCAGGCCAGCGCCGCCGCCAGGTGACCGACCGCCAGCCAGAAGCCAGCAAAGACAAACCAGACCAGGTTGCCGAGCAGGCCCAGGAAACCGGTGCCCAGGTCGTCCTGGCCGCTGAGCTCGCGGCGGCTGACGGCCTCCCGGCCGAAGGGCAGGAAGGTGAACTGGCCGATCACGAAGCAGGCCCGGCCCCAGGGAATGCCGACGATGGTCGCAAAGGCCAACAGGCCGAGCAGCCACCAGCACAGCCCCATGACCAGGCCGCCGAACAGCAGCCACAGAAAGTTGCCGAGGGCCCGCATGGTGCCGGCCTCAGACGGTTTCGCGGTAGGCGCCGAAACGCCCCGCCATCGGCAGCACCCGCGCGGCCAGCGGCTGCACCGCCTGGGCGATGGCGCCGATGTGCTCGGGGGTGGTGCCGCAGCAGCCGCCCACGATGTTGACCAGGCCTTCGTCGGCAAACTCGCGGATCAGCCGGCTGGTGACCTCGGGGGTCTCGTCGAAGCCGGTGTCGCTCATCGGGTTGGGCAGGCCGGCGTTGGGGTAGCAGCTGATGAAGGTGTCGGGCGCGGCGCGGTTGAGCTCCTGGATGTAGGGCCGCATCAGGGTGGCGCCCAGCGCGCAGTTCAGGCCGATGGCCAGCGGCTGGGCATGGCGCACGCTGTGCCAGAAGGCGGTCACGGTCTGCCCCGACAGGATGCGGCCCGAGGCATCGGTGACGGTGCCGCTGATGAGGATGGGCAGGCGCTCGCCGCTGGCCTCGAAGAATTCGTCGATGGCGAACAGCGCGGCCTTGGCGTTCAGGGTGTCGAAGATGGTCTCGACCAGCAGCACGTCGGCACCGCCTTCGACCAGGGCCTCGGTCTGTTCGTAGTAGGCGGCGCGCAGCTCCTCGAAATCGACATTGCGGGCACCCGGGTCGTTCACGTCGGGGCTGATGCTGGCGGTCTTGGGGGTCGGGCCCAGGGCGCCGGCCACGAAGCGCGGCTTGTCGGGCGTGCTGAACTTGTCGCAGGCGGCCCGGGCCAGCCGGGCCGACACCAGGTTCATCTCGCGTGCCAGCTCGGCCATGTCGTAGTCGGCCTGGGCGACGGTGGTGGCGCCGAAGGTGTTGGTCTCGATGAGGTCGGCCCCGGCGGCCAGATAGCCTTCATGGATGCTGCCGATGACGTCGGGCCGGGTGAGGCTGAGCAGCTCGTTGTTGCCCTTGATGTCCTTGTGGAAATCCGCAAACCGGCGCCCCTGGCTGCCGGGACCGGCATAGCCCTCGCCGCGGTACTGGGCTTCGCTGAGCTTGAAGCGCTGGATCATGGTGCCCATGGCGCCATCGAGGATGGCGATGCGCCGGGACAGGATTTCAGGCAGCGCCTGCGCGCGGGTGTAGACGAGGGGTTTCATACCCGGATTGTAGGAAGCTGGCCGGCCCCCGCCACCGTGGGGGGCCGGTCCCGGGTCGGGCACCCTGTTGCAAATCGGCAGGCTTTGCTAGACTGGTTGGTTATTGAGCGTCGCCTGCAGCCACAGACAAAACAAAAAAGGGGGAGTGCCTGTCCCTTCGCCCGTGCCTTCATGAGTCCCTGGCTGTGCTGCACCACACCATCGGTCGGCCCACATGGGCACCAAGGAGTCTCATGGCCATCTGGCACCAGGAGGTATGGACCTCCATCGAGCAGTCGGTAGACAGCCCCGACATCCTGGCCTTGCTCAGGCTCTGGCAGTCGCTGCGCCCGGCCGAGGGCGCCATGCCCGCATTGGCTTCGTTTTCGATCGATGGCCCTCTGGCCGCCTTTGCCGCCCAGGTCACGGTCTTCGAACCCGAGGAGGACGGCGACTACCGGGTCTACTACTGTGGCGATGAGGTCCGCCGCGACAGCGCCAGCGACCCCAGCGGTCAGCGGGTCGGCCAGACCGGCGATGCGCTGGCCAGTCTGCAGCTGCAGCATTTCCAGGCGGTGACAAGCCGGGCGCAGCCGGTCTACGTCCGCCATTTCTCACGCCGCAACCCCTGCGTGCTGACCTGGGAACGCCTGGTGATGCCCCTGCGTGATGACGATGGACGGGTCTGGATCGTGGCCTTCAACCAGGCCACCGAAGCCCGGGCCCGCCTGCTCGAGACCGTGCTGGACGGCAGCGGCGAAGCCGTGCTGGTGCTGCGCAGCCTGCGCGGGCCGCGTGGCGAATTGCAGCATTGGCTGGTCACCGTGGCCAACACCGCCTTCTCCCGGCTGGCCGGCGCCCTTCCGGGCCGCCAGGTGGGCGCCCTGGCCCACGAGGCCTTCGCCGGCTGGCCCTCGCTGGCCCTGGACGCCGACTGCCGCGCCGTGGTCGGCAACCGGGCGGCGCTGCAGCGCGATCTGTCGCTGACCGTCGACCAGCAGACGCTGCACTTCGCCCTCCAGATCACCCCCTTGCTCGACGGCTGCGTGGTCCGCCTCAGCGATGTCACCGCCGCCCGCGCGCAGGAGCAGGCCCTGCGCGACAGCGCCAGACAGCTGCAGGCCGACAATGAAGAGCTGCGCCAGCAGGCCTGGCTGGACGGCCTGACCGGACTGCTCAACCGGCGCGCCCTCGACACCATCCTCGAACGCGAGGTGGCCCGCGCCCAGCGCCTGGGTGAGCCGCTGGCCCTGGTGATGTGCGACATCGACCATTTCAAGGCCTTCAACGATTTCTATGGCCACCTGATCGGCGACGACTGCCTGCGCGAAGTGGGGCAGGTGCTGGGTTCGGTGGTGCAACGGGCCACCGACATGGTGGCCCGCTACGGCGGCGAGGAATTCACCCTGGTGCTGCCCAACACCGATCTCGAAGGCGGGCTGGAGCTGGTGCAGCGCATCCAGCAGTCGCTGCATGACCGGGGCCTGCCGGACGCCACCTCGCCCAACGGCAAGCTGCTGACCCTGAGCTTCGGCGTGGCCCAGTACAACCCGCGCCTGGACACCGGCGCCAAGACCTTCCTCGAGCGCGCCGATGCCGCGCTCTACCGCGCCAAGCACCAGGGGCGCAACCGGGTCGGTGCGGCCTTCAGCGAGTCCTTCGAGGTCTCGCAGAGCAGCCTCACCGAGGCCTGAGCCGCGCAGCCGATCAGGCCACCAGCCCGGCGAAGACCGTCTGCACGTCGTCGTTGCCGTCGATGGCGGCCAGGAAGGACTCCACCTCTTCGAGCTGTTCGGCGCTCAGGCTGGCCGCGCTGATCGGGTTCTTGGGCTTGTAGCCCAGCTTGGCCGAGACCACATTGAAGCCCTGGGCCGGCAGGGCCCGGCTGACCAGATCGAGATCGGCCGCCTCGGTGATGAACAGGGTGTGCCCCTCCTCGTCGCCGGGCTCGAAGTCCTGGGCGCCCGCCTCGATGGCCGCCAGCTCGGGGTCGGCGCCGGCCACGGCGGGTTCGGCCTCGATCAGGCCCACATGGTCGAAGTCCCAGGACACCGAGCCCGAGGTGCCGAGCTGGCCCTTGCGGAACAGCACCCGCATCTCGGGTGCGGTGCGGTTCACGTTGTCGGTCAGGCATTCGACCATCACCGGCACGCGGTGCGGTGCAAAGCCCTCATAGATCACATGCTCGAAATGCGCCGCATCGACGCCGATGCCGGCGCCCTTCTTGATGGCCCGTTCGAGCGTGTCCTTGGGCATGGACACCTTGCGGGCCTGCTCGACCACCAGACGCAGGCGCGAATTCAGCGCCGGGTCGGCACCACCGCGTGCGGCCACCATGATTTCCTTGGCCAGCTTGCCAAACAGCTTGCCGCGGGCATCGGCCACCTGTGCCTTGCCCTTTGCTTTCCATTGCGCGCCCATGTCGATGCTTTCTTGGAGTTGGGATCGGCCGCGCCGACCTCGTCGGCACCGGCCCTGGACCTGGCATCGGAGACCAGGAAGGGTGCAATTTATACACCCAGGCGGCCCCGGCAACGTCGATTCAGGACAAAGCAGGCGTTCGGACCTCGATCGATCCGGCTCGATAATGCCGCCTTCTCAGCCTGGCACCGCCCCGCAACGTGACCCCGTCCTCTACCCCGGCCTGGACCGACTTTCCCTCCACCGATCTGGCCCTTTGGCTGGGGCAGCATGGCCTGGCCTTCTGGGCCCTGGGCTGCCTGTCCGCCCTGGCCCTGACCGGCCTGCTGTGGCGGCTGCGCCGCCGCCTCGGACCGGGGGCCCTGTGGTTCGGCGCCGCCCTGCCCGCTGCGCTGCTGTTGGCCGCCCTGGCCAGCCAGATCGGGCCCGGCCATGCGCTGCCGCGCTTCGACGAGGCCCTGACGGCCAGCCTGGCCCGCTCCGTGCCGCCGACCACCCTGGCGTGGTTCACCGTGCCCACCTGGCTCGGCAACCCGGCCCCGGTGGCCGTGCTGGCGGTGCTGGTGGCGCTCTGGCTGGGCTGGCGCCGGCAACGCGCACTGGCCGGGATCTGGCTGTTGGCGGTGATCGGCAACACCGTGCTGAACTGGGGGCTCAAGCAGCTGTTCGCACGCCAGCGCCCGACCCCGCTGGACGGCCTGCTGCACGAAACCGGCTACAGCTTTCCCAGCGGCCACGCCTCGGGGGTGCTGGTCACCTATGGCACGCTGGCCTACCTCGTGCTGCGCCTGGCGCCGGCGCGCTGGCATCTGCCGGTCCTGCTGGCCACGGTGCTGCTGGTGGTCAGTGCGCCCATGAGCCGGGTGTTCCTGCAGGTGCATTACGCCAGCGATGTGCTGGCCGGCCTGTGCAGCGGCACCCTGTGGCTGCTGCTGTGTCTTAGAGCCTGTTCAATGTCTCGCACGGGCCGCGTTGGAGCGCAATCGGGATGAGTGGGCGGCCCGGATGCGCCGCATGGGCTCGTGCCCATGCAAACAGTCGGGGCATCCAATCGCCCGATTTCGCTCCAACCCGAAGGGCAGTGGCCTTTTCGGGCGGTCTGCGGCGTTGCGGTGCTTGTCGATAGCCGGGCTATCGACGGCGCACCGCGCCTTGCATCCCATCCCGAAAAGACCGCTGCGCGACCCGTGGGAGACATTGAACAGGCTCTGAGGCTGGCGCAGCGGCTGCGCCAGGACTGACACCCCACCCGGCTCAACGCCGCTGCAGGTGCTCGCCCATCCAGCGCTGCAGGTCCTGCCACATCTGGCGGGTCTCGGCGGGCAGGGGCGCGCGCAGGGCATTGGGCAGCTCGATGGTCACCACCGGCACCCCCTTGTGCACGCCGCCGTAATAGCCCAGCGACCCCGGGAACACCCCGACCGGGTCCAGTGTCAGGCGCCCCAGGTGCTTGGGCGCCTCGCTGGGCCCGTCGAAGTCGAGCACCCCGTAGGGTGCATGGATGCTGACGATCAGGTCCGGGGCGAAGGCCTCCATCTGGGCCTGCACCAGCCGGCTCTCGGGCTCGGACAGGGGTTTGGGCCCGGGCCAGCGCCGGGGGTCCTTGCGGGTGCGTTGCACCCAGTAGCGCGGCGCCTCCTGCTCCCAGCGCGGGGTCGGGAAATTGCGGTTGAGGTCGACGCCATGCGCATTCGTGCGGCGTGGCGGCTGGGCCAGCAGGCCGTCGGGGTTGAGCACCGGGACGAAGCGCCAGCGGGCGGTGCCCGGCGCCTGCTGGGCCAGCCCCATCCATTGCAGGGCCACGCTGCTGGCCGACAGTTCGTCGCCATGGATGGCCCCCAGCACCAGCACCTTGAGCGGCGCGGTCGCTGGCCCCACATCGCCCATCCAGAGTTCGCGCCCCTGCACCGAGCGGGCGCCCGAGGGCTTCAATGGCAGCGCTGCGCAGTCCTGCGACTGGAAACCGGGCAGGCGGTGGTTCCAGAGACTGCACGGCGCACCCGGCTGCGGTGGCGCCGCCGCAGCGCCGGCCGGTGCCGCGCCCACCTGGGCGGACAGCCCGAGCCATGCGCACACAAGCGCCTGCCCGACCCGCCAGGCCTTGGGGTGGTCCGCTGCGCCCGGCATCAGTGCAACAGGCGCGGCAGCGACAGAAAGCCCAGCACGGCGCCGTCGAAATCATCGGGCGCCTCGAGCTGCGGCCAATGCCCCACCCCGCGCAGCACCGCCACGGTGGCGCTGGCGCCCACCGCGTCGGCCATGCGGTGCATCGGCTCGGCGGGCGCCAGCCGATCGAATTCGCCGCCCACCAGCAGGGTCGGCACATGGATGCGCGACAGCTCGGCCTGGCGGTTGAAATGGGCCGAGGCCTCGGCGGCCCGGCGGTAGGTGACCGGACTGACCTGGCCCATGGCATGGCGGGCCAGGCCCAATCCTTCGGGCAGGGCGCCGGGGCCGGTGAGCCGGGGCAGATGGAAGTCGGCCAGCTGGGCCATGGTCTCGCCATCGGCCAGGACCGGGGTCTCTTCACCCGCCAGGGCGCCCTCGATGCGGGAGCCCTGGGCCAGGCTGGCGCAGAGCACCAGGCGGCTGACCAGCTCGGGCCGGCGCGCCACCAGCTCCTGGGCCACCATGCCGCCCATGCCGTGACCGATCAGGATGACGCTGCCGCAGCGCAGGCCATCGATGAGGTCGGCGCAACACTGGGCCAGTCCCTTGAAGCCATAGGGCTCGACCGGCGCGCTGCGGCCATAGCCCGGCATGTCCCAGGCCACGGCCCGGTAGCCGGCCCCGGCGAAGGTCTCGACCTGGGGCGCAAAGCTCAGGTGGCCGCCGAACAGGTCGTGCAGCATGAGGATGGTCGGGCCGGCGCCCAGGGTGGTGAAGGCGGGGGGCGCAGTCATACGGGATGGGAGGTCGATCGCAACAAAACTGGAAACGCTGTCGGGGTATCGGGGGCACGGCAGCGGGGTGCCACAGGCAAAGACCATAATAGCCCATCCCCCTGCCGCCTCCAGCCCGTGTCCGACTCCCCCAATGCCCCTGCCGCGGCCCGCGCGCCCTCGTTCTCCGCCCGTGAGTTCCGGGCCTCGCTGGGCATGTTCGCGACCGGTGTGACCATCGTCACCGCCCGCACCGCCGAGGGGCAGCTGCTGGGCCTCACGGCCAACTCCTTCAATTCGGTGTCGCTCGATCCGCCGCTGGTGCTCTGGAGCCTGGCCCGGGCCGCAGGCTCGATGGGCGCCTTCGCGGCCGGCTCGCACTATGCGATCAATGTGCTGGCGGCGGATCAGAAAGCGCTGGCGGAGCGTTTTGCCGCCAAGAGCGGCGATCGCTGGGCCGGTGTGGCACACAGCCTGGGCATCAGCGGCGCCCCGCTGCTGGCCGGCGCGGCCGCCCATTTCGAATGTTTCAACCGCAGCCGCTACGAAGAGGGCGACCACGTGATCTTCGTCGGCGAGGTCGAGCAATGCAGCCACCGCGAGGGCGCCTCGCCGTTGCTGTTCCACGGCGGGCGCTTCTACACCGAGCACCCGCTGTGAAGCTGCGCGCCTTCAGCGGGCGGCGTCGGGCAGCTCGATCTTGACCTCGAGCACCTCAAGGTTGTCCTGGCGTTCGAGGTTGACCTTGATGTCGTCGGGATTGATGGACACGTACTTCGAGATCACCGCCACCAGTTCGCGCTGCAGGTCGGGCAGGTAGTCGGGGCTGGCGGCACTGCGGCCGCTGCGCTCGTGGGCCAGGATGATCTGCAGCCGTTCCTTGGCCACACTGGCGGTCTTCTTCTTCTCACCGAGCAGGAAAGACAGGAATGACATCGTTCAACGCCCTCCGAACATGCGCTTGAAAAAGCCCGGCTTGACGGCTTCGACGAAACGCAGCGGCTTTTCCTCGCCGAGGAAGCGGGCCACCACGTCCTTGTAGGCCTCGGACACATCGCTGCCCTGCGAATGGATCGCGGGCGTGCCCTGGTTGGAGGCCTGCAGCACGGTCTCGGATTCGGGGATCACGCCGATGAGCTTGATGCGCAGGATGTCCTGGATGTCTTCGAGCGAGAGCATCTGGCCGTCTTCGACCCGGTTCGGGTTGTAGCGGGTGATGAGCAGGTGCTCCTTGACCGGCTCCTTGCCCTCGATGGCGCGGCGGGTCTTGGAGCCCAGCATGCCGAGGATGCGGTCGGAGTCGCGCACCGAGGACACCTCGGGGTTGGTCACCAGCAGGGCCTCGTCGGCGAAATGCATCGCCATCAGGGCCCCGGTCTCGATGCCGGCCGGCGAGTCGCAGACGATGTATTCGAAGCCCATGCCGGCCAGTTCGTTGAGCACGCGCTCGACGCCGTCCTGGGTCAGCGCATCCTTGTCGCGGGTCTGTGAGGCGGCCAGCACGAACAGGTTGTCGCACTGCTTGTCCTTGATCAGGGCCTGGTTGAGGTTGGCCTCGTTGTGGATGACGTTGATCAGGTCATACACCACGCGGCGTTCGCAGCCCATGATGAGGTCGAGGTTGCGCAGGCCGACATCGAAATCGATGACGGCCGTCTTGTGACCGCGCAGGGCGAGGCCGGAGGCAAAGCTGGCACTGGTGGTGGTCTTGCCCACGCCGCCCTTGCCGGAAGTCACCACGACGATTTTGGCCATGTGTTGCGAGTCCTTCAGTTCAGTATTGAATGGGATATGTTGAATGGGTCAGAGGGCTTCCATGATCAGCTTCTCGCCGACCAGCCGGATCTGCGCCGCCCTACCGGCCACCTCGGGCGGCAGGGCCACCTCGGTGGTGCGGTAGATGCCGGCGATGGAGACCAGCTCGGCCTCGAGGCAGGTGCTGAAGATGCGGGCCTCGGTGTTGCCCCGGGCGCCGGCCACCGCCTTGCCGCGCAGCGGCGCATAGACGTGCACATTGCCGTCGGCGATCACCTCGGCGCCATGGCTGACCAGGGCCAGCACCACGATGTCGGCGCCGCGCGCATACACCTGCTGGCCCGAACGCAGCGGCTTGTCGATGATCAGGGTGCCGGGCCCGGCCACGGGCACCTGCACCGGGACCTCGACCTGCACCTCGCGGATCACCTCGCGCACCTCGACCTGGGGCGCTTCCGAGCGCTGCGGCAACACCACGTCGGGGGTCGCGATCAGGCCGGCGGCCACGGCGGCCGCCATCTGGGCCGGGTTGCCGCCGCGCACCGCCAGAGGCAGCACGCGGTGACGCTTCAGCAGCGCGATCAGGGCCGGGAAATCGGGGCAGTCGTCGCGCTCGCGCACCGCGCCGAGGTCGATGACCAGGGGGTCGTCGGAAAAGAAGTCGGGGCTTTCCTCGAGACGGCGGGCCAGCTCGACCGCCAGGGCCTGGGCGTCGGTGGTCTTGAGCAACAGGGCCACCAGGGGCAGCGTGGCACTCTTGAAATCGAAGTTGGCGCGGGCAGCGCCCGCAGTCGCACCGGTCATGAAGGGCTTGGGGTCTCGAAAAGGTCGAGTTTAACGCGCCTGCCCTTGGAACCTGTTCACGGTCTCCCATGGGCCATGCGGGACCGTGAACGGGTTCTGAGCAACAGCCCCCGCCAGCCACGGTCTTTGGGCCACCCCTATCATCAAAGCATGAATTTCGTCCGCAAAAACCACCTCGATGGCCTGGCCGTGGGCCTGCTGCTGGCCTGCTGCCTCTTCTGGGGCTTCCAGCAGGTGCTGGTGAAGGCCACGGTGCCCGATGTGCCGCCGGTGTTCCAGGCCGCGATCCGCTTCCTGCTGGCCGCCGCCGCCCTGTGGGCCTGGTGCCGCTGGCGCGGCGTGCCCCTGTTCCGGCGCGACGGTTCGGCCGCCGCCGGCCTGCTCGCCGGGGCCCTGTTCGCGGGTGAATTCGCCTGCCTGTACCTGGGGCTGCAGCACACCGCCGCCTCGCGCCTGACGGTGTTCCTGTACAGCGCGCCGTTCTGGGTGGCCCTGATCCTGCCGCGCTTCCTGCCGGCCGAGCGGCTGCACGGCGTCCAATGGCTGGGCCTGCTGCTGGCCTTTGCCGGCGTGCTGCTGGCGCTGGGCGAAGGCGCCACGGGCTCGGGGGCCGCCGGCCAGTGGCTGGGCGATCTGCTGGGCCTGTGCGCCGGCCTGATGTGGGGTCTCACCACCGTCACCCTGCGCAGCACGCGCCTGGCCCGCCTGGCACCCGAGAAGCTGCTGTTCTACCAGGTCGCGGTGTCGGCCGTGGTGCTGCCCCTGCTGTCGCTGGGCCTGGGCGAGACCTGGCGCTGGCACTTCAGCGATTTCGCCCTGCTGTCCATCGGCGCCCAGGCCCTGGTCGGCGCCTTCGCCAGCTACCTGGCCTGGATGTGGATGCTGGCCCATTACCCGGCCACGCGCATCTCGGCCTTCGTCTTCCTGACACCGGTCTTCGCCCTGGTGTTCGGCGCCGGCTGGCTGCACGAGCCGGTCACCGCCGGTCTGCTGCTGGCCCTGGCCCTGGTGGGCGCGGGCATCGTGCTGGTCAACCGGCGGCGCTGAGCCGACCCGTCAACCGGCCTGGGCGGCGCGCCGGGCCGCCAGCGCCACATACCAGTCGAGGCAGCCCGGGTTGGCCATGGCATCGCGGTTGAGCACCTTCTCGACCGGTTGCCCCAGCAACAGCTTCTTGATCGGCAGCTCCTGCTTCTTGCCGCTCAGGGTGCGCGGGATCTCGGCCACCTGGAAGATCTCGTCGGGCACGAAGCGCGGCGACAGCGCCACCTTGACGGCGTCCCGCAGGCGCTGCGCCAGCGCCTCATCGAGCAACCGGCCCTCGCGCAGCACCACGAACAGGGGCATGTAGCTCTCGCGCCCCAGGTATTCGAGGTCGACCACCATCGAGTCCAGCACCTCGGGCAGGGCCTCGATGGCACTGTAGAGCTCGCTGGTGCCCATGCGCAGGCCATGGCGGTTGATGGTGGCATCCGAGCGCCCGTAGATCACACAGCCGCCGTCGCGGCCGATGCGCAGCCAATCGCCGTGGCGCCAGACCCCGCCGGCCTCTGGGCCGGCATCGCCGCCGCCCGGGCCGCGACCGTGGCCCGGCGGGTACATGTCGAAATAGCTCGACAGGTAGCGGCGCCCACCCTCGTCGCCCCAGAAGTACAGCGGCATCGAGGGGATGGGCTGGCTGCAGACCAGCTCGCCGACCTCGTCCAGCACCGGCAGGCCCTGCTCGTTCCAGGCCTCCACGGCGCAGCCGAGCAGGCGGCACTGCATCTGGCCGGGCACCAGGGGCAGCTCGCGGTTGCCGCCGATGAAGGCGCCGGCGAAATCGGTGCCGCCGGAGATGTTGCACCACCAGATGTCCGGCCGGCCGACGCGCTCGAACTGCGCCGTCCCCCAGCGCTGCACCTCTTCCGACAGCGGCGAGCCGGTGGTGCCCAGGGCGCGCACCGCGCTCAGGTCGCCCTGGGCGTCGAGCTCGATGCCGGCCTTCATGCAGTTGGCGAAGAAGGCCGCGCCGGCGCCGAAGAAGGTGACGCCGGTCTCGGCGGCGAAGCGCCACAGCGTGCCCCAGTCGGGGCGGTCGCGGCTGCCGCCGGGGTTGCCGTCGTAGATCACGCAGGTGCTGCCGCTGAGCAGGCCGCTGGCCTGGGCATTCCACATCACCCAGCCGGTGGAGCTGTACCAGTGGTAGCGCTCGCCCCAGGAGTTCTCGGCATAGCTGCAGCCGATGTCGTTGTGCAGGGTCTTCAGGGCCAGGGCCACCAGCAGGGTGCCGCCATGGCCGTGCACGATGGGCTTGGGCAGGCCGGTGGTGCCGCTCGAATAGACGATCCACAGCGGGTGGTCGAAAGGCAGCCATTCGGGTTCGAAGGCGGCCGTGGCGGCATCGTTGCGCGCGCAGGCATCGGCCAGGCGATCGGCCCCCGGCAGAACGGCTCCGGCATCCAGGTTGCCGTGCAGCAGCAGGTGCTGCACCGACGGCAGGGCCTGGCGCAGCTCGGCCACCACGGCCAGGCGGTCGTGGTCGCGCCCGCCATAGCTGACGCCGTCGCAGGCGATCAGCACCTTGGGCTCGATCTGACGGAAGCGGTCGAGCACCGCATGGGTGCCCATGTCGGGCGCGCAGACGCTCCAGACCGCGCCCAGGCTGACGGTGGCGAGAAAGGCCACCAGGGTTTCGGGGATGTTGGGCAGGTAGGCTGCCACGCGGTCGCCGCGCTGCACGCCCTGGGCCCGCAGGTGCAGGGCCAGCGCGGCGACCTGGCGCCGCAGTTCGGGCCAGGCCAGTTCACGCGCCTGCCCTTTCTCGTTGCGGCTGACGATGGCCGGGAAACCCGCCGCATGGGCCGGCCCCACATGGCGCAGGACCTGGTGCGCGTAGTTGACCTGGGCCCCGGGGAACCACTGGGCCCCGGGCATGGTGTTGCGCGCGAGCACCGCATGGTGCGGCGTCGGCGACTGCAGGTCGAAGTAATCCCAGATGCTCTGCCAGAAGGCATCGAGGTCGCTGACCGACCAGCGCCACAGCGCCTCATAGGACTCGAACGATAGGCCGCGCTGCTGCTGCAGCCATTCGCGGTAGAGCGTGATCTGGGGGCGGAACGCCCCCCTGCCTGGCGGGTTCTTCACGGGCTTGTCTCCTTGTGAAAACAAGCGTACCAGCGAGCGGCCCGGCCTGCCCTGTCACCGGTTTGACAGCCCTGCGCGTCGCAGGGCCCCTGGCGCGTCCGGCAGGCTCAGAGCGGCCTCAGGGGCTCAGAAATGCACCGCCTCGAAGGCCGGGTGCAGCTCGTCGATCCAGTGGTTGAGCTCGTCCTCGCTGACATGCAGATGGGCCAGACAGGCCTCGCCATGACGGGACCATTCCCGCGAGGGCGCCAGATGCTCGTGCTGGTTCACCAGGTATTCGGCCAGCAGGCCCATGGCCACCAGATGGCGCACCGTCTCGGGGAAGCGCTCGGCGTTCAGGCAGCTGAAATCATGGTGCAGCCAGATCGCCTGTGCCACCTCGTCGGTCAGGCGCCAGGTGCGCGCCACGATGGCCCCCACCACCGCGTGGTCGGTGCGGTGGTTGGCGTTCTCGGTCTGGGTGAAGGTGCGGTCCTGGCGTGCCAGCGCCTCGGTCATGGTGCCGGCATAGCCCTTGACCGCCATCATCATGATCGGCAGGCCCACATGGCAGAACAGGCCGAAGCTGTGGCCCAGACCGGGGTCGAGGCTGTAGAGCTGGCGGCCGATGTGCTCGCAGGCGATGGCGCGGCGCTGCGAACTCTCCCAGAAATGGTCCAGCAAGGCGGTGCGGGCCGGCAGGGCGTGGCGCACCAGGAAGCCGGTCAGCAGTTCGACCGAGGGCTGCAGGCCCAGCACCGTCATGGCCAGGCCCACCGTCTGTACCGGCTGGGCCAATCCATGCATCGGGCTGTTGGCCTGGCGGATCAGCGCGGCCGCCATCGCCACATCGGCCGAGGCGATCTGCTCGATCGCCCCCAGGTCCGGCTCGGGCGCCGCCACCGCGTCCTGCAGGCGCACCAGCAGCGCCGGGCAGGGCGGGATGAGGATGTTGCGCACCGCAGGCTGGCGGCGCGCGTTTTCGATGTCTTGGTCGATCTGGGAGAGGGTCACGGTCGTTCAGGCGGCGGCCGCACCAGAGGCCGCATGCCCCGATTGTCGTATCAAATGGTTACAAGGACGGCGTTTTCCCCTGTGCCGACCGCGACATGCGGCCCGGCTTGACCTGCCACGGGGCCCCGTTGGCCGGGGGCCCCTAGAATCGCGGCCGTTTTAACGATCAGAAACAGGACGACATCCATGGGATTTTTCAACTGGCGCCTGCGCGGCGCCGAGGTCTTGCAGCAGGGCGGGGTCATCGGACCCGATGAACGGCTACCCTGGGGCCAGACGGCGCTGATGGGGGTGCAGCACGTCATCGCCATGTTCGGCTCCACCGTGCTGGCCCCGATCCTGATGGGCTTCGATCCGAATGTGGCGATCCTCATGAGCGGCATCGGCACCCTGATCTTCTTCCTGGTCACCGGCGGTCGGGTGCCCAGCTACCTGGGTTCGAGCTTCGCCTTCATCGGCGTGGTGATCGCCGCCACCGGCTATGCGGGCCACGGCCCGAACGCCCAGATCGGGCTGGCACTGGGCGGCATCATGGCCTGCGGCGCGGTCTATGTGCTCATCGGCCTGCTGGTGCAGGCCATCGGGACCGGCTGGATCGAACGCCTGATGCCGCCGGTGGTGACCGGTGCGGTGGTGGCGGTGATCGGCCTGAACCTGGCCAGCGTGCCGGTGAAGAACATGGCCGCCAGCAATTTCGACAGCTGGATGCAGGCGTTGACCTTCGTCTGCGTCGGTCTGGTGGCGGTGCTGACCCGGGGCATGCTGCAGCGCCTGCTGATCCTGGCCGGCCTGCTGCTGGCCAGCGTGATCTATGCACTGCTGACCAACGGTCTGGGGCTGGGCAAGCCGCTGGACCTGTCGGGCGTGGCCCAGGCCGCCTGGCTGGGCCTGCCCAGTCTGTCCGCGCCCCTGTTCGACGGCCGCGCCCTGCTGCTGATCGCGCCGGTGGTCATCATCCTGGTGGCCGAGAACCTCGGCCACATCAAGGCGGTCACCGCCATGACCGGCAAGAACCTGGACGCCTACATGGGCCGCGCCTTCATCGGCGACGGCCTGGCCACGGTGCTGTCGGGCAGTGCCGGCGGCACCGGCGTGACCACCTATGCCGAGAACATCGGCGTCATGGCCGCCACCAAGATCTACTCGACCGCCGTCTTCGCCTGCGCCGCCGTGCTGGCCGTGCTGCTGGGCTTCAGCCCCAAGTTCGGCGCGGTGATCCAGGCCATCCCGCTGCCGGTGATGGGCGGGGTGTCGATCGTGGTGTTCGGCCTGATCGCGGTGGCCGGCGCCAAGATCTGGGTGGAGAACAAGGTCGACTTCTCGGACAACAAGAACCTCATCGTGGCGGCGGTGACCCTGATCCTGGGCACCGGCGATTTCACGCTGAAGTTCGGCAGCTTCGGCCTGGGCGGCATCGGCACCGCCACCTTCGGGGCCATCGCCCTGTATGCGCTGCTGAACCGGCGCCCCCGCTGACCTCCCTTGGCAGGCGCTGCCAGGGCTGCCTGCCAAGACTGACAAATCGTCGCGCCGACAACAATATTTGCCCAAATGTTAATATTCGTGTCGAGCGTCCGACGAGCGCCGGGCGCTGATATCTGCAAAATCTGCACTTTCCCCGATATTGGAGTCCCTGATGAAATCGTTCAAGAGCGTGGCCGCCCTGAGCCTGGTCACCCTGTTCCTGGCTGCCTGCAGCAGCACCCCCAAGCCCGCCGCACCGGTGGAAGAGCCGGTGGCCAAGACCGCCACCCCCGCCAGCGGTGAACCGGCCCAGCCGACCTCCACCGTCGCCAAGGTGGTGGTGCCCGACTACCTGGACCCGAACAGCGCCATCTCCAAGGACCGCAGCGTCTACTTCGACTTCGACAACTTCAGCGTGAAGCAGCAATACGTGCCGGTGGTCGAGCGCCATGGCAAGTACCTGGTGGCCAACCCGCAGCTGGCCATCCGCGTCGAAGGCAACACCGACGAGCGCGGCAGCGCCGAATACAACCTGGCCCTGGGCCAGAAGCGTGCCGAAGCCGTGGTCAAGGCCCTGAAGGTCTATGGCGTCAAGGACAGCCAGCTCGAAGCCACCAGTTGGGGCCGCGAGAAGCCCCGCGCCGCCGGCCATGACGAGGCCGCCTGGGCCGAGAACCGCCGTGTCGACCTGAGCTACCCGACCCACTGAGCCCACTGATGAGCCCGCAGGGCGCGTCAGCGCCCTGCCCCAGTTCTGAGCAGCCGGCCTTGACCGGCTGCTTCTCTTTTGGCCTTCGGTTCGCGAGGTATGCCCATGCCACCCATGCACCACCCCCAGGTCCTGCCGGCCATCCGGCGCGAAGTCTCCGACTGGCGTCTGTGGGCGACGCGGCTGGCGGTGCTGGCCTTTGCCGCCCTGGCAGGCCTGACCGTGGTGGGCTTCACCTGGCTGGGTGAAAAATCGCTGCGCCTGTTCGAGGCCGTCGCCCAGTTGGCCTGGTGGCTGCCGCTGCTGTGGACGCCGCTGTGCACCACCGCCTCGCTGGCGCTGATGCGGCGACTGGCCCCGGGCGCGGCCGGCTCGGGCATCCCGCAGGTGATGGCGGCCCTGACGCCGGGCCTGCGCGCCCCCACCATCGGCCGCTTCGTCTCGCTGCGCCTGAGCCTGGCCAAGATCGCCCTGACCGCGTTGGGGCTGCTGGGCGGCCTGTCGCTGGGCCGCGAAGGCCCCTCGGTGCAGATCGCTGCCGGCGTGCTGCACAGCGTGCGCCGCTGGCTGCCTCGGCACAGCCGCATCACCTCGCACGGCCTGCTGGTCGCCGGTGGTGCGGCCGGCATCGCCGCCGCCTTCAACACCCCGCTGGGCGGGATCCTGTTCGCCATCGAGGAACTGTCGGGGCGGCCCGAGCGCCGCAGCAACGGCCTGCTGATGGCGGCCATCGTGCTGTCGGGGCTCATGGCGGTTTCCATCCTCGGCAATGCCACCTATTTCGGCATCATCCATGTCAACGGCCTGAGCCTGGATCTGCTGGCCCCCGCGCTGGCGGTGGCCGTGGGCAGCGGGGTGCTCGGCGGCCTGTTCTCGCGCCTGCTGGTGGTGTCGCTGGCCGGCACCTCGCCCGACTGGTTCAGCCGCATGCGGCGCCAGCACCCGCTGCGCTTCGCCTTCGGCTGCGGTCTGGCGGTGGCGCTGATCGGGCTGGTCAGCGGCGGCGCCACCTTCGGCAGCGGCTACGGCCACACGCGCGCCATGCTCGAGGGCACCGACCACGAATCCATGGTCTATGTGCTGCTCAAGTTCGCCGCCACCTGGATCACCACCTGGTCGGGCGTGCCCGGCGGCATCTTCGCGCCCAGCCTGGCCATCGGCGCCGCCCTGGGCAACGACATCGCGCAGTTCGCCCCACCCGACCAGGCCGCCACCCTGATCGCCCTGGGCATGGCCGGTTTCCTGGCCGCCGCCACCCAGGCACCGCTGACCGCCTTCATCATCGTCATGGAGATGGTGGACGGCCACGCGCTGGTGTTGACGCTGATGGCCGCCGCCCTGGTGGCCAGCGCCATCTCGCGCCTGATCAGCACCTCTTTGTACGCGGCGCTGGCGGCGCTGCAATTGCAGCGCCTGCCGGCCGAAGAAAGGCCGGCCGCCGGCACAGCGCGGCACTGAGCGCCCCTAGAATGGCCTGTCGTGGCGGAAAGCCGCCAGACAACAGGGTCACCGACCCGGAGGGGCTTCCACCACCATGTCTTCCGTTGCGCCGGCAGGCCCCAGCCCTGGGGTCGACGCCATTCTCAAGAGCCTGGTCATCCCATCCTGCCCCGAGGTGCTGACCGATCTGCATGCCGAAATGCGCAAGGAGGATCCCGATCCCCAACGCATCGCCCGACTGGTGGGCGCCGACGTGGCGCTCAGCGTGGCGGTGCTGCGCACCATCAACTCCCCCTTCTACGGCCTGAGCCGCCCGGTCGACAGCATCGCCCAGGCGGTCGCCATGCTGGGCCTGCGCCAGCTGGCCTCCCTGGTCAGTGCCGTCCTACTGCGCCAGGCGGCGGCCTTCAAGGGCCTGAACCTGGTGCGCTTCTGGGACGTCTCCAACAAGCGCTCCTTCGCCATGATGAAACTGGCCCGGGGACTCAAGGGGGTCGACCCCGACATGGCGCAGTCCTTCGGCCTGTTCTGCGACATCGGCATCCCCTTGCTGATGCAGCGCTTCCCCGACTACGGCCCGACCCTGAAGCTGGCCAACGAGGCCGAAGACCGGCCCTTCACCGATGTCGAATTCGAACGCCATGGCATCAGCCACACCCAGGTCGGCAGCCTGATGGCGCGGTCCTGGGGCCTCAACGACACCCTGTGCCTGGCCATCCGGCGCCACCACGACTACGCCCTGTTCCAGGAGCCGGGGGTGCCCGATCCGGTGGTCCGCCTGGTGGCCATGTGCCTGGTGGCCGATCTGGCGATCCAGCGCTTCGCCCGCCTCAATGCCGGCAGCGAATGGCACAAGGGCGGCGACTCGGCGGTCGGCGCCCTGATGCTCAGCGACCTCGACCTCGAAGACTGGATCGAGACCCTGGGCGAGGGCTTTTCTCGCGAGCTTGACTAAGAACCCGCCGGCACGATGCGGTAGACCCACAGCGGGCGCCCGTCAGGGCAGCGCAGGCAGGCGCTGCTGGCCGCCCCGGGCACCTCGAATTCGAGGCTGACCAGCCAGCCGCCTTCGACCATGTCGCTGCGCGCCTTGGCCAGCGCCCGCGCCATGCTTTCGGGCCGCTGGAACAGGTAGACCAATCGGTACGGCGCCCAGGATTCGCGCCAGATGTCGGCGCGCCGCACCCGCGCCCAGGGGCAACGCAGCGCGCAGGCCCAGCGCAGCGGCCAGCTCCATTCGATCCCGTGCAGCCGGGCCTGCGGCCAGGCCCGGCGCAAGGCCAGGAGGCCGTCGCCCAGGCCGCAGCCGGCATCCAGCACCCAGGCGTCGGGGGCCAGATCCACCACCGCCGGCAGCCCCAGCAGGGCGGCTGGCGGCGTCGGGAACAGGGGCGCATCGCGCCAGGCATTGATCGGGTAGACCAGCAGGCTCAGGCCCAGCGGCAACAGCCACCACCCGGCCGGCAAGGCCATCAGACCCGACAGGGCCAGCGACAGCGGAAAGCCCAGCGCCAGCATGAAGCGGCGCCACCAGGAACCGGCCAGGACGCTGCCAGCCACCCCCAGCAGCACCGCCCCCGCCAACGCCTGCCAGGGCGCCACGGCGGCCTGCAGGAGTACGAAGAACAGGCCCCAGCAGGCCGCCCAGACGAACAGCGCCGGCAAGGGCCAGGGCAGTCGCGACATGGGCGGGGGCGGCGGCTCAGTGGCCGCCGCGCAGGCGATCGATCAGGCCGTTGAGTTCGTCGAGCGAGCCGAACTGGATGGCCAGCTCACCCATCTCCTCGAGTCGCCCGGCCCGCTTGACGCGCTTCTTGACGCGCACCTCGACCTCGGCGGTCAGCAGGTCGCTGAGTTCTTCCTCGACCCGTTTGAGGTCGCGTGACTTTTCCTTATTGGCCGGCTTGGGCGAGACCAGGTTGAATTCGGCACCGATCTTCTTGACCAGCCCCTCGGCCTCGCGCACCGACAGCTTCTTGGCCACGATCTGGTTGGCTGCGGTGATCTGGGTGGCGCGGTCCAGCGACAGCAGCGAACGCGCATGGCCCATGTCCAGGTCGCCGGCCATCAGCATGGTCTGCACCGGATCGGCCAGGTTCAGCAGGCGCAGCAGGTTCGAGGCCGCGCTGCGCGAGCGCCCGACCGCCTGGGCCGCCTGTTCGTGGGTCAGGCCGAATTCCTTGACCAGGCGCTGCAGGCCTTGCGCCTCTTCGAGCGGATTCAGGTCTTCGCGCTGGATGTTCTCGATCAGCGCCATGGCGGCGGCGGCCTCGTCGGGCACCTCGCGGATCAGCACCGGCACGCTGTCCAGGCCCGCCAGACGCGACGCGCGGAAGCGCCGCTCGCCGGCAATGATTTCGTAGCGTCCGTCGTTCGGCCCCGCCGTCAGACGGCGCACCAGGATGGGCTGCATGATGCCCTGGGCCTTGATGCTTTCGGCCAGTTCGTACAGCGCCCCTTCGTCCATGCGGGTGCGTGGCTGGTAGACCCCCGGCACCAGTTGGTCCAGACCCAGCATGGCCGGCACGCCGCTGTTGGCCGCCGGCACACCGCCGGCCTCGGCCGCCGTACCGCCCTCCTCCACCTTGGGGCCCAGCAAGGCCTCCAGCCCCCGGCCCAGGCCCTTGGGTTTCTTGGTCACCATGGTTCTTGATTCCTTCTCTGTTCTGTCTTCAGGGCCGGTCCAGCGAGCGCAGCAGGGACAGGCCCTCCGGCCAGTCGCCCAGGCCCGACTCCGCGTTGACGTGACCCCGCTCGCCGACGCAGACGAAGCCCGCGCCCCAATCCCCGGCCAGGGTTTGCGCGCGTTCCACCGAGCCGAAACCGTCATTGCTGCTGGCCACCACGATGGCCGGGAACGGCAGCCGCTGGCGCTCGATCGGCGTCCAGCCCGGCAGCAGGGGCCGCAGGTCTTCGCGCTCGAGGTCCGGCGGGGCCACCAGCAACGCGCCACGCACCCGCGCGGTCTGGCGCGAATGGGCCGCCCAGGCGGCGGCCAGCAGGCAGCCCAGGCTGTGGGCCGCCAGCAGCACCGGTTCGGCCTGGGACAGCAGCACCTCTTCGAGCCGCGCGTTCCAGTCGCCGCGCAGAGGGCGCATCCAGTCATGTTGTTCGACCCGCTTGAAACCGTGCAGCGTTTCCCAACGGGTCTGCCAGTGATCGGGGCCGCTGTTCTGCCAACCAGGCAGGAGAAGAACTTGGGAAGAATTCATGGGATCGGATGGAAGATCAGGGGGGATTCACATGCCTTTGATGCGCTGCACCATTTCCTCGGCGAACTCGACAAAAGCCTGGCTGCCCTTGGCCTGGGGGTCGAAGACCACGCCGGGCAGGCCGTAGCTGGGGGCCTCGGCCAGGCGCACATTGCGCGGGATCACCGAGTTGAAGACCTTGTCGGCGAAATGCGCCTTGAGCTGGTCGCTGACCTGCTGCTGCAAGGTGATGCGCGGGTCGAACATCACCCGCAGCAGGCCGATGATCTGCAGATCGCGGTTGAGGTTGGCGTGCACCTGCTTGATGGTGTTGACCAGGTCGGTCAGGCCTTCGAGCGCGAAATACTCGCACTGCATCGGCACGATCACGCCGTGGGCGGCGCACAGGCCATTGAGGGTCAGCATCGACAGCGAGGGCGGGCAGTCGATCAGCACGAAGTCGTAGTCGCCGTCGGCCGCCGTCAGGGCGGCCTTCAGCCGCTTCTCGCGCCGCTCGAGCTGCACCAGCTCGACCTCGGCCCCCGCCAGCTCGCGATTGGCGCCCAGCACGTCGTAGCCGCAGGCCTCGGCACGCACCCGGGCTTCGGCCACCGAGGCCGATTCGAGCAGCACGTCATAGACCGACAGCTTGAGCTGGCGTTTGTCCACACCCGAGCCCATGGTGGCGTTGCCTTGCGGGTCGAGGTCGACCATCAGCACGCGCTGGCCGATCTTGGCTAGGCCGGCGGACAGATTGACGGTGGTGGTGGTCTTGCCCACCCCCCCTTTTTGATTGGCGACGCAGAAGATCTTGGCCATGATGGGATAGGAGTCTGGGGAATTCAGCGGGAGGTGGCCAGCTTGACGCCGAAGCCGATCAGGAACACACCGGCCAGCTTCTCCATGCCGCGCACCACGCGCGGATTGGCGCGCAGGCGCTCGGCCAGGTGGTGCGTCAACAGGACCACCACCACGCCATAGGCAAAGGTCAGGGCCGCGATGGTCGCCGCCATGAAGCCAAAGGTCAGCAGACCCTGATGCCGCACGGGGTCGACGAACAGCGGGAAGAAGGCCATGTAGAACACGATCGCCTTGGGGTTGAGCAGGGTGATCGAGGCGGCCTGCCGGAAGAAATGGTGCGGTTCGATGTGGATGACGGGCTTGGCCCCAGGCTTGGCGCTGAGCATTCGCCAGCCCAGCCAGGCCAGGTACAGCGCACCAACCCATTGCACCGCCTTGAAAGCCAACGGCCAGGCCGCCAGCAGCGTGGCCACCCCGGCCACCGCAGCCCACATCAGGACCTGGTCGCCCGCCATCACCCCCAGTGTCGCGGCCAGCCCGCCGCGCAGCCCACCCTTGCCAGTGGAGGTGATCAGCGCCAGATTGCCCGGCCCCGGAATGGCCAGGAACAGGACGATGGCGGCCACGAAAGCTCCGTAATCTGCAACGCCGAACATGAGATTTCCCTCGCGAATTGAGGCGACGAGTTTAAGCGAGGCCGCTGCCGCGCCCAATGTCAGGCTGTTGCAAACCTGCGCCGCTGTTGCATCGGCGCGGATTCAGGCTGCAGACTCGATCGGCCGCATCCAGATGATGCAGCGCTCGGCATCCAGGCGCGGGACCTCCAGAGGTTCCACGTGAAACACCGCCACATCCGTCGGCAGCGCCGCCAGTTCGGCTTCGGGGTGGCGGCCCTTCATGGCCAGCCAGACGCTGTCTGGGCCCAGGGCAGCGCGCGACCAGTTGACGAAATCGGGCAGCGAGGCGAAGGCGCGGCAGCTCACCACATCGAAGGGACCGCTGAGGTTCTCCACCCGCGCATGCACGCCGCGCAGATTGCCCAGCTTGAGCTCGGCCGCCACCTGCTGCACAAAGGCCGCCTTCTTGGCCACGGTATCGACGCAACTCACCGCCAGATCAGGACAGCAGATCGCGAACACCACACCCGGCAGGCCGCCGCCCGAGCCGACATCGAGCAGACATCGACCGACCGCTCCGCCCTTCCCGCCCAGACCGGCCAGATGGCGTTGCAAGGGCGGCACAGCCGCCAGGCTGTCGAGCAGGTGGTGGCTCAGCATTTCGGCCGGATCCCGCACCGAGGTCAGGTTGTAGACCCGGTTCCACTTCTGGATCAGGTCCATGTAGTCGAGCAGCCGGGCGATCTGGCCATCGTCCAGGCTCAGCCCCAGACGCCCCACCCCGTCGCGCAACTCAGCTTCAAAGGCGCGGCTCATGCGGCCACCTCGGCGGCAAAGCCCCGGAAGCCGCCCTTCTTCAGATGGATCAACAGCAGCGAGATGGCCGCCGGCGTCACGCCCGAGATCCGCGAGGCCTGCCCCAAGGTCTCGGGTCGGTGCTTGTGGAGTTTCTGCCGCACCTCGATGGACAAGGCGGTGACCTGCAGGTAGTCCAGTTCAGGCGGCAGGCGCAGGTTCTCGTAGTGGGCGGCCCGCTGCACCTCGTCACGCTGGCGGTCGATGTAGCCCGAATACTTGGCAGCGATCTCGATCTGCTCGACCACCGGCTCATAGAGCTCGCCCAACAGCTCCGGCAGAACCGCCCAGGGCTGCTCTTCGGTGGCCACCGGCACGAAGCGCCCCCCGTCCAGGGACATCAGCCCGGCGTAGCTCACATCGGGCCGACGCAGCAGATCCGCCAGGTTGTATTCGTGCTCGATGGCCTTGCCGAGCACCCGCTCGGACTCGGCGGCCGGCAGGTTGCGCGGGTTCACCCAGGTACTGCGCAGGCGTTCTGTTTCACGTGAAACAGCCTCCTGCTTGCGGCTGAAGGATGCCCAACGGGCCTCATCGACCAGGCCCAGGCGGCGACCGGCTTCGGTCAGGCGCATGTCGGCATTGTCCTCACGCAGCTGCAGCCGGAACTCGGCCCGGCTGGTGAACATGCGGTAGGGCTCGGTCACCCCCTTGGTGATCAGGTCGTCGACCAGCACGCCCAGGTAGGCTTCGTCGCGACGCGGCAGCCAGGCCGCCTCGCCGCGACACTGCAGCGCCGCATTGATGCCGGCGAACAGGCCCTGGGCCGCAGCCTCTTCGTAGCCGGTGGTGCCATTGATCTGGCCGGCAAAGAAGAGGCCGCCGATCTGGCGGGTCTCGAAACTGCTCTTGAGCGAGCGCGGGTCGAAATAGTCGTATTCGATCGCGTAGCCGGGCCGCAGGATATGGGCATTCTCCAGACCGGCCATGCTGCGCACCAACTCGTACTGGATGTCGAAGGGCAGGCTGGTGCTGATGCCGTTGGGGTAGTACTCATGGGTGTTGAGACCTTCCGGCTCCAGAAAGATCTGGTGGCTGTCCTTGTCCGCAAAGCGGTTGATCTTGTCTTCGACGCTGGGGCAATAGCGCGGCCCCACGCCTTCGATCTTGCCGGTGAACATGGGACTGCGGTCGAAACCGCTGCGGATGATGTCGTGGGTGCGCGCATTGGTGTGGGTGATCCAGCACGGCATCTGCTGCGGGTGCATGGCCGCCCGACCCATGAAGCTGAACACCGGCACCGGCCCCGGCAGCCCGCCCGGCACACCGTCGCCAGGCTGCTCGGTGCACCTGGAGAAATCGATGCTGCGCCCATCGATGCGCGGCGGGGTTCCGGTCTTGAGTCGCCCCTGGGGCAGCTTCAACTCCTTGAGACGCGCCGACAGACTGACCGCCGGCGGATCACCGGCCCGGCCCGCCGCGTAGTTGTTGAGGCCGACGTGGATCTTGCCGTCCAGAAAGGTGCCCGCCGTCAGCACCACGGTGCGCGACCGGAAGCGGATGCCCACCTGGGTGACCGCGCCCACCACCCGGTCGCCTTCGACCATCAGGTCGTCGACCGCCTGCTGGAACAGCCAGAGATTCGGCTGGTTTTCGAGCCGGTGCCGGATGGCCGCCTTGTAGAGGATGCGGTCCGCCTGCGCCCGGGTGGCCCGCACGGCCGGCCCCTTGGAGCTGTTGAGGATGCGGAACTGGATGCCGCCCTCATCGGTGGCCAGCGCCATGGCGCCGCCCAGGGCATCGACCTCCTTGACCAGATGCCCCTTGCCGATACCGCCGATGGACGGATTGCAACTCATCTGCCCGAGGGTCTCGATATTGTGCGAAAGCAGCAGCGTCCTGCTGCCCATGCGGGCTGCGGCCAGGGCGGCTTCGGTTCCGGCATGGCCGCCGCCGACGACGATGACATCGAATTCTTGAGGGTAAAGCATGGTGGTGGGTCGGGCTCTGGGCCGCGGACAGTCTGGGCCGGGGCATCCCGCACCCGGGGGGCCGGTGGCCCGAAGCCTGCAATTTTACCGGTGCAGCCTCTTCCACGCGAACGGCAGGGCTTGTCGCACCCCGGCCAGGGCCACCCTGCCCCTCTCCCGTCTGGGACAATCGCCAGGATCCGACTGCCACCCGCTCCCTGTTTCACGTGAAACACCACCCCATCGCCACCCCCGCCCGGGCCTGCCGCCCCGACTGCGGCGCCTGCTGCATCGCCCCGTCGATCAGTTCGCCGATTCCTGGCATGCCGCAGGGCAAGCCGGCCGGTGTGCCCTGCATCCAGCTCGACGAACAGCTTCGCTGCAGGATCTTCGGCCGGCCGGAGCGCCCCGCCGTCTGCAGCCAGCTCCAGCCCCAGGCCGAGATGTGCGGCAGCCACCGCGCCGAGGCGCTGGCCTACCTCGAGCGACTGGAACACCTGACCCGCCCATGACCCGGAAGCCGTAGGCGATCGGACCGCGCCGAGCAGGCGCAGGCCTCACGCGCTACGATGAGGGCCCATTCCAAGGAGAGACCCCCATGAAGCTCTATTACAGCCCTGGCGCCTGTTCGCTGTCCCCGCACATCGTGCTGCACGAGTCCGGCCTGCCCTTCACCGCCATCATGGCCAGCACCAAGACCCACAAGCTGCAGGACGGCACCGACTACTACAGCATCAACCCGCTGGGCTATGTCCCCCTGCTGGAGCTGGCCGACGGCCGCCGCCTGCACGAAGGCCCGGCCATCGTCCAATACATTGCCGACCAGGTTCCCCAGACCCGGCTGGCCCCGGCCAACGGCAGCTTCGAGCGCTACAAGCTGCAGGAGTGGCTGACCTTCATCGGCACCGAGCTGCACAAGGGCTTCAGCCCGCTGTTCAACCCGGCCACCCCGGCCGACTACAAGCCTCTGGTGATCGAACGCCTGCTGGGCCGCCTGCAATGGGTGGACGGCGAACTGGCCGGCAAGGCCTATCTGCTGGGCGACGACTTCAGCGTGGCCGATGCCTACCTGTTCACCGTGACCGGCTGGAGCCGCCATGTCGGCGTGGACATCTCGGCCCTGGCCCAGCTCAATGCGCACCATGCCCGGGTCGGCGCCCGCCCGGCCGTGCAGGCAGCCCTGAAGGCCGAAGGCCTGTTGAAGTAAGACCCACCCCGTTTGAACTTCTTCACGGCGTGTGGAAGTTCCATCCCCCTCCAGGGGCACAGCCAGCGGACCGGCCAAGCCGGCTCCGCGGGAGCCCTGATGAGGCCTGCTCCGCGGCCTCTTGAACCTTGGCGTGCGCGCCGGTTTCATAGGCTGCAGGTGGCTGCGCACCTCAAGGCCCCCTGGGGCGACCGGAGAAGGGCCTCTGAGTTTCTCTAGACCCCCAGATACTGGTCCAGCAAACCCGGTTGGCCGCACAACTCGTCGGAACTGCCGTCGAAGACCACTCGGCCTTTCACCAGGATCACGTTGCGATTGCTGATCTGGGTCAGGTGCTTCCAGTTCTTGTCGACGATCACGCTGCTGATGCCGCTTTCACGGATCAGGCCGCAGATGCGCCAGATCTCGCGCGCGATCAGCGGGGCCAGGCCTTCGGTGGCCTCGTCGAGGATCAGCACATCGGGGTTGGTCATGAGGGCACGGCCGATGGTCAGCATCTGCTGTTCGCCGCCCGACAGCTGCTGGCCGCCATGCCGCAGGCGCTCGCCCAGGCGCGGAAAGGTCTCCAGCACGCGCTCATAGGTCCAGTCGCGTTGGCCCCGGGTGCCGGCGCGCGCCGCCATCTGCAGGTTCTCGCGCACGCTGAGGTTGGCAAAGATGCCGCGCCCTTCGGGCACGTAGGCGATGCCCAGGCACGACACTTCATGGGGCGGCCGACCGGTCATCACCCGGCCGCCGATGCGGACCTGGCCCGAGCGGGGCTTGACCAGGCCCATGATGCTTTTCAGCAGGGTGCTCTTGCCCATGCCGTTGCGCCCCATCAGTCCGACAGTCTCGCCGCGCGCCACCGAGAAGCCGAGGTCGTGCAGGATGTGGCTGGCGCCATAACAGGTGTTGAGGCCCTGAACCTCGATCAACCCTTCGGGCTTGTGGCTCATTCATCGGCTCCAAGGTAGGCCGCCTGCACCAGCGGGTCGGTCCGCACCACGGCCGGGCTGCCGCTGGCGATGCGCTGACCATTGACCATCACCGTCAACTGGTCCGCCAGCGCAAAGACGGCATCCATGTCGTGTTCGACCAGCATCATGGCGCGGCCGGGCTTGAGGCGCAGCAACAGCTCGACGATGCGTTCGGCCTCGGCCACTCCCATGCCGGCCAGGGGCTCGTCGAGCAGCAGCACCTGGGGTTCGGTGGCCAGCGTCATGGCGATCTCGAGCTGGCGCTGTTCACCATGGCTGGCTGCGCCGGCCATGGTGCGGCGCCGGGATTGCAGCCCGGCCAGTTCCAGGGCACGCTCGGCACGCTCGTTGACTGCCGTGCAGCCGTCGGCGCGGCTCAGCCAGCGCCACGCCTGGGGACTGCGGGACTGGGCCGCGAGACGCACGTTGTCCCAGACACTGAGCGGAGCAAAGATGTTGGTCTTCTGATAGCTGCGGCCCAGTCCCTGGCGCGAGATGCGTTCGGCCGGCCAGCCGGTGACGTCCTGCCCACCCAGGATGATGCGCCCCCCGCTCGGCGGCAGGTCGCCGGACAGCAGATGGGTCAGCGTGGATTTGCCGGCACCGTTGGGGCCGATCACCGCATGGATGCGGTCGCGCGACAGGTCGAGGTCGATCTGCTGGACCGCCGCTAGGCCACCAAAGTGGCGCGTCAGGCCGCGCGCGCTCAACAGGATGTCGGAGGCGTCAGAGGACAGGCTCATGGTCATGGCGGCTCGCCGGGCGGGGTCTCCGCTGAAGCCGGGGCCGATCGCTGCGCCAGCCCCAGCAGGCCGCGCGGCGCGAACACGATCACGGCCACGATGAACAAGCCCATCGACAACTGCCAATGCTTGCCGAGATCGAAGCCGCCCACGGCGGGCAGGTCCTTGAACAGGTCCAGCAACAGCTCGAAGGTGAAAGCACCGACGATGGCACCCGCGAAATTTCCCATGCCGCCGAGGATCACCATCATGAGAGCATGGGCGCTCATGTGGAACCCCATCAGCTCGGGGTTCACGTAACCGCTCTGCACGCCCCACAGATAGCCAGCCAGCCCGGCCAGGGCACCGGCCAGGGTGAAGGCGCCGAGCTTGTAGCCGAAGGTGCCGAAACCCATGGCCCGCATGCGGTGCTCATTGATGCGGATGCCGACCAGGGCACGGCCGAACGGGCTCCAGAGCAGGCGCCGCAGGAAGGTGTAGACGGCCACCAGGAAGAACAGCGTGAAGTAGTAGAAGACGAGTTTGTTCTCGAGGTCGAAGGGCAGCCAGCCTGCCACGGCCGCATCGGGTCTGAAGTTGATGTAGAGACCGTCGGAGCCGCCCAGCACCTTGTTGTCGAAGAACAGGTAGAACAGCATCTGCGCGAAGGCCATGGTGACCATGATGAAGTAGATGCCATGGGTGCGCACCACCAGGAAGCCGATCACCAGGGCCGCCAGCGCCGAGGCGCCCACCGCGGCCGGCAGGGTCCACCACAGGCTGACCGGCTCGCCGCCCGGCGTGACGAAGGCCAGCGCATAGCCGGCCAAGCCGAAATAGGCGGCGTGGCCGAGACTGACCAGGCCGGTCACCCCCTGCAGCAGATCCAGGCTCATCGCGAAGATGGCCAGGATCATCATGCGCGCGACCATCTGGACATAAAAGTCGCTGCCCGCCAGAGGAAAACCCAGCAGGGCCAGCAGGCCCAAGGCCAGGGCGACCTGCAGGCCGCGCGGCAGGGTTTCGAGGTGGGCACGCGGGGCGGACATCAGCAGGACTCCGGGCAGGATGGACGAGGTACGGCGGCAGTCGCGGCGTTGGGGACGATCGTCATTGCTTGAACAGACCCTCGGGCTTCCAGAGCAGCACGGCAGCCATCAGCATGTAGACCAGCATGCCGGAGACCTGGGGCAGCAGCACCTTGCCGAAGGTGTCCACTAGGCCGACCAGCAGGGCCGCAACGAGGGCGCCGCGCACCGAGCCGATGCCGCCGATGACCACCACCACGAAACACATGATCAGCACCTGCGAACCCATGTTGGGGTAGACGCTGGCGACGGGCGCCGCGATCATGCCGGCCACGGCCGCCAGGCCCACGCCCAGGGCGAACACCACGGCATGGATGCGCCGGATGTTGATCCCCAGCGATTGCGCCATCTCGCGGTTGAAGGCCCCGGCCCGGATCTTCATGCCCAGCCGGGTGCGCGAGATCAGCAGGTAAAGCCCCAGGGCCAGCAGCAGGCAGAGCCCCGACATGAACAGGCGGTAGGCCGGGTACGAGAGGGTGTCGGTGAGGGGCAGCGACCAATCCAGGCCCTGGGGGATGTCCACCCCGTGCACATCGTCGCCCCACAGCAGCGAGCGCAGTTCTTCGAAGACATAGATCAGGCCGAAGGTGAGCAGCACCTGGTCCAGATGGTCGCGCCGGTAGAAATGGCGGAACAGCAGGGCCTCGAGCGCCAGACCCAGCCCCACCGACAACAGGGCGCCGAGCACGATGGCCAGCGGCAGGCTGCCGACCCGGGCACTGAGCCACCAGGCCAGGTAGGCGCCGAGCATGTAGAAGCTGCCATGGGCCAGGTTGACGACACCCATGATGCCGAAGATCAGGGTCAGGCCCGCCGCCAGCATGAACAACAGCAGACCATATTGAACGCTGTTGAGCAGCTGGATCAGGAAATTGGCGATGTCCATGCGGCCTGTCTTCCCCCAGCACCCGGATCAGCCCAGCCGGCAACCCGTGCCGCTGTCGGCCAGCGCCTTGGCGGCGACGCCCAGCACCTTGTTCTCGCCTTTCTCGACCACCCGCAGGTAGATGTCCTGCACCGGGTTGTGGGCACGGCTCATCGTCCATCTGCCGCGCGGGCTGTCGATCACGGCCGATTCCAGCGCCTTGTAAAGCGCGGGCTTGCTGCCGCTCAGATCGCCCTTGACGGCATTGGCGCCCAGCACCAGCAGCAGACCGGTGTCATAGCCCTGGACGGCGTAGACATCGGGCTGCATCTTGAAGGTCTTGGCGTAGTCGAGGCGGAACTGCCGGTTGCGCGGGGTGTCCAGCGAATCGCTGTAGTGCATGGTGGTGATCACCCCCTCGGCGGCGGGGCCGGCGGCCTCGATCACCCCCTCGGTGAGGAAACCCGATCCATACAGCGGGATCTTGCCCTTGAGGCCGGCCGCCGCATAGTCACGCATGAACTTGGCGGCGCCGCCGCCGGCGAAGAAACAGGCCACCGCATCGGGCTTGAGGGCGGCGATCTCGGTCAGCAGGGCCTGGAACTCGACATTCGGGAACGGCAGGCCCAGCTCCTTGACGATGGTGCCGCCGGCCTTGGTGTAGCCTTCCTTGAAACCCTCGTAGGCCTCGTCGCCGGCCGCGTATTTCCAGGTGATCCAGACGGCCTTCTTGTGGCCCCGGGCGACCATCGCGGGCCCCAGGGCCAGGGTGGGCTGGGCATTGGTGAAACTGGTGCGGAACACGTTCGGTGCGCACAGGGCACGGGTGGCCGCATGCACGCCGGCGTTGGGAATCAGGCTGAGCACCCCGCTGTCGCGGGCCACCTTCTGGATGCCCATCTGGACACCCGAATGCACGGTGCCGATCAGCACATCGACCTTGTCGCGCTGCACGAGCTTGTTGGCATTCTCGATGCCCTTGGCGGGCTCGGACTCGTCGTCGACCTTGAAATACTCGATCTCACGCCCACCCAGCCTGCCGCCCTGTTCGTCGATGGCCATGCGCACGCCATTCTCGATCGCCACCCCCAGCTGGGCATAGGTGCCGGTGTAGGGCAGCATGAAGCCCACACGCAGCTTGCCCGATTGGGCCCGGGCCAGTCCGGGCAAGCACAGCCCACAGGACGCGGCACCCGCCAAGGCGACACTGCGGCTCAGAATCAGTCGGCGTGAAGTCATGCAGGTCTCCTGGTTCATGCATTAAACTGCCTATTTGTGAGGCAGTATATTGCCAACTCTTTCGGTTGAGCTGGCTTTTCAGCTGGTGAAAACCCTGCCCATGCGCCGCCGCTCCGATCGGCAAGGGCTGCGTCGAGGTCGGCACTGGTGCCGTCTCCTGCGGCCTAGCAGCTTTCACATGAGGCTGCGCAAGCAGGCTTTTTGGGGCATCGTTAAGCTCAAAACCTGTCCCCACCTTCTGAAGGCTACGCAATGACTGCTCCGACACTTTTCGACCCGGTCCAGGCCGGTGACCTGGCGCTGGCCAACCGCGTCGTGATGGCCCCGCTGACCCGCAACCGCGCCCCTGGCGCAGTGCCGGCCGGCATCACCGCCACCTACTACGCCCAACGTGCCAGCGCCGGCCTGCTGATCACCGAAGCCACCGCCATCAGCCACCAGGGCCAGGGCTACTCGGACGTGCCCGGCCTGTATGGCGCCGACCAGATCGCCGGCTGGAAGAAGGTCACCGAGGCGGTGCATGCCGCCGGTGGCCGGATCGTGGTCCAGCTCTGGCACGTCGGCCGCGTCTCGCACACCGAGCTGCAGCCCGGCCAGGGCGCCCCCG
>JAFAMV010000241.1 GCA_019233055.1 Curvibacter sp. | reverse complement strand
AGCCTGCCATTTCGACTGCGGCAGTCTAGCATCGGAAGCCGGTGTCCGATGCGCGCAGGGGACAAGGTGCCTCAGTGCACCAGCCCCGCCAGCAGATTCACCCCCAGCGCCAACACGAACATGTTGAAGGCAAAGGCCAGCAGGCTCTGCACCAGGGTCAGGCGCCGCAGGCTGCGGCAGGCCACCTGGACGTCGGAGACCTGCGAGGTCATGCCCACCACCAGGGCGTAGTAGAGGAAGTCGGCATAGTCGGGGGCTTCGTTGCCCGGGAAGACCAGGCCCGGCCCCTGGTCGCCGCGCCGCAATTCGCCGTGGTAGTAGAGATGGGCGTAACGGAAGGCGAACACGGTGTGGATCAGGCCCCAGGAGGCGGCCAGGGCCGCCATGGCCAGCCCCACATGCAAGGCGGCCGGCGGACCGTCGCGCCCCGCGCCGCCGAACAGCAGCACCGCGATGGCCGCCACGCTGGCCAGCCAGGCCAGCAGCAGGATGGCGAACACCTGCCAGCCCGGTGGATCCAGGGCCTGGGCGCGGGCACGGGTATGGCGGGCGTCCAGCCGCAGCGCCAGGGTCCAGGCCAGCAGCAGGTAGCAGGCCACCCCCACGCACCAGGCCAGCAGCAGGCGGCTGGGCCAGGCCAGCGGACTCAGCAGCGGAAGCAGGCCTGCCAACAGGGACAGGGCCAGTCGGTGGCGCAGCAGGCGCCCTTCAGGGTGTCGGAGCATGCCGGCATTGTGCCGGGCCTGAAGGGGCTCAGGCGGCGGGACTCAGCAGCTCGCGCACCTGCTGCAAAGCCGCCGGGTCTTCCATGGTGCTCAGATCGCCGGTCTCGCGCCCCTCGCAGACCGCCTGCAGAGCACGGCGCAGCAGCTTGCCGCTGCGGGTCTTGGGCAGCACGCCGACCGCATGCACGCGCGCCGGGCGCGCCACGGCGCCGAGCTGGCCGTCGACCACCTTCATCACCTCGCCCTCGAAGCGCAGCCGGGCCTCGGCCGAATCGGCCACCGACGCATCGCGCGGCACCACGAAGGCCATGGCCACCTGGCCCTTGAGCGCGTCGGCCACGCCGACCACGGCGACCTCCGCCACATTCGGGTGGCTGGAGATGCACTCTTCGATCTCGCGCGTGCCCAGCCGGTGGCCGGCCACGTTGATGACGTCATCGGTGCGCCCGAGGATGAAGAAATAGCCGTCCTCGTCGCGGATGCCCCAGTCGAAGGTGCTGTAGACCAGCTTGCCCGGGATGCTGCTCCAGTAGGTGTTGACGAAGCGCGCATCGTCGCGCCACACCGTCTGCATGCAGCCCGGCGGCAGCGGCCCCTCGATGGCCACCACGCCCTTCTGATGCGGCCCGGTGAGCTCCTCGCCCGTGCTTTCGTCCAGCAGCTTGACGTCGTAGCCGTACATGGCCACGCCGGGGCTGCCGAAGCGCGACTTCTGGGGCTCGACGCCGTTGGCCAGCGACAGGATGGGCCAGCCGGTCTCGGTCTGCCAGTAGTTGTCGATGATGGGCACCTGGTTCAGCGCGCCGCTGATCCATTGGGCGGTCGGCTCGTCCAGCGGCTCGCCCGCCAGGTACAGGGCCTTGAGGCTGGACAGGTCGTACTTGCCGAGCCAGGACGGGTCCTGCTTCTTGAGCACCCGCACCGCGGTCGGCGCGCTGAACATGCGGGTGACCTTGTATTTTTCGACCAACTGCCACCAGATGCCGGCGTCCGGCCGGGTCGGCAGGCCTTCATAGAGGATGGTCGCCATGCCCGCGATCAAGGGCCCGTAGACGATGTAGCTGTGCCCCACCACCCAGCCGATGTCGCTGGTCGAGAAGAAGGTCTCGCCGGCCCCGCCCTCATAGATGTGCTTCATGCTGGCGGCCAGCGCCACGGCATAGCCGCCGGTGTCGCGCTGCACCCCCTTGGGCTTGCCGGTGGTGCCGCTGGTGTAGAGGGTGTAGCTGGGGTGGGTCGACTCGACCCACTCGCAGGGCACCGAGGCGTTCTCGTGCCGGGCCCGCAGCTCATGCCAGAGCCGGTCGCGGCCGGCCACCAGCTTCATCGGGGCCAGGCCACGGTCGACCATCAACACCTGGGCCGGCTGGTGGCGGGCCAAGGCGATGGCCTCGTCCAACAGCGGCTTGTAAGGCACCACCTTGCCGCCCCGCGAGCCGGCGTCGGCACTCACGATGGCCACCGGCTCGGCGTCGTCGATGCGCGAGGCCAAGGCGCCGGAGGCGAAGCCGCCGAACACCACGGTGTGCAGGGCGCCCAGGCGGGTGCAGGCCAGCATCGCAAAGGCCGCCTCGGCGATCATCGGCATGTAGATCAGCACCCGATCGCCCTTGCGCACGCCCAGTTCTTGCAGCGCTGCCGCCATGCGCTGCACCTCCTGGTGCAGCTCGATGAAGGTGTAGACACGCTCGGTCTGGGTCTCGGTGGACACCGCGATCAGGGCCGCCTGGTCACCCCGGCTGGCCGCATGCCGGTCCACCGCGTTGTGGCACAGGTTGGTGACGCCGCCGACAAACCAGCGGGCGAACGGCGGGTTGTCGTAATCGCAGATGCGCTGCGGCGCCTGCTTCCAATCGATCAGCGCGGCCTGCTCGCGCCAGAAGGCGTCACGGTCCGTCAGGGAACGTTGGTGAAACTGCTTGTAGTCCATGGCCTGTCGTCTCCTCACACCCACATCCGCAGGCCGGCCGGACGGATCGGCGATCCACCAGCAAGCCCGTCAACTGAATTCATAATTATTCATGACGGGCTTTCCCGAAGCTGACAAAAGCACGACGGGCCGGCCAGGAAGACCCTGGCACGGCCCGTCGCCACAGCGGCCCCGCCCTGGGCGGGGGCCATGATCTTCACTTGATGAGCTGCTGGATCGCCTTGAAGTCAGGGTGCTCGGCGGTGCGCAGCCATTCGAACAGCACCATCTCGGTGGTGACCAGTTCGGCGCCGGCACCGGCCAGGCGATCGAAGGCCGCATCGCGGTTGCGCTCGGTGCGCGAGCCACAGGCATCGGTGACCACCCAGACATCGAACTCGTCTTCGAGCAGGTCCAGGGCGGTCTGCAGCAGGCAGACATGGGCCTCGCAGCCGGCCACCACGATGGCACTGCGCTCGGGCGCCGCCTGCACCGGTTTCTGCAGATGGCGCGGCAGGCTGCGGGCATTGCCCTGCACCGGCTTGGCCGGCGGGCGCAGCCACTCGCTCAGGCCTTCCTCGCAGGCGCTGAAATGCATCTTGGCCAGGGTCCGCTGGCACAGGCCCTTGAGTTCGGGCGGGTTCTCACCGAGCTTGGACGGGTTCTGCTCGGTCGCCCAGGCGGGCAGTTGCAGCAGCCGGGCCGCCTGGGCCAGGCGCAGGGCATTGGCCAGCACGGCCGGGCCCTCGTGGATGGCCGGCATCAGCCGGCTCTGGTAGTCCACCAGCACGAGCTGGGATTCCTGGGCGTCGATCAACATGGGGAGTCTTCAGATGGGGTGCAGGCATCGGTCGCGAAAGCGGCCTCTGCACCGGGAGGTCCTGGGGACGGAAAGTGGCCGATTGTCCGTCATGCGCCGAGCCGCCACAAGACGCCTGCGGTTCACGGGGCCGGCCGGGGGGCGCTGCCTGGCAGGGCCAGGACCGGCGCTGCCTGCTCGGAGAGCCAGGGGGCCAGCCAGGGACGGGCCTGTTGGTTGATCAGCACCCCCAGCCCCCCGGCGAGCGCCACCGCCGCCATGGTCCGGGCCAGGCGCCGGATCAGTGTCGCGTTGCGGGTGCGCAGCACGAAGGACAGGCTGAAGGCGATGCTGGTGAACGAAGCCAGCACAGCCCCGGTGCCCGCTACCGTGCCGTCCAGACTGCCCTGGGCCTGCAGGGCGGCCGCCGCCGCCACCGCGCTGGCGCTCGACATCAGGCCGCCGACCACGCTGACCACATAGAAGCCGGCGTTGCCGAAGGCATGCTGGGCCAGCGCCCCGAGCACATGGAGCACAAGGAACAGGAGGCCATACCGCAGGGCCTGCGGCAGCGAGAACGGCAGGTCGTGCGCCATGTCCGGACTGTCGCTGCGGGCTTCGTGGCGGCGCTGGCGCAGGCTCCACAATGCCAGCGAGGCACTGACCACCAGCATCAGGCCGAAGGCCCCGAGCGAGCCCAACAGGGCCTGGGGTGCCAGGATCAGCAGCAGGCTGGCGTTGCGCACGATCATGGCGCTGGTGGCCAGCACGATGCCCCGGTAGGCCGCGTTCACCAACTGGTCCGCCCCCTGCCGCACATACGAGGACAGCTCGATGACGGTGAAGTTGCTGTTGATCAGCCCGCCGAGAAAGCCCGAGATCTCGATGCCGCGGTCGCCATAGATCTTCCACAGCACGTAGTTGACCGAGCCGATGCCGGCGATCAGGATCACCGTGACCCAGGCCTCGCGCGGCTCGATCAGGTGCCAGGGGCCCACCGCGCCCGCCGGCAGGGCCGGGTAGATGACGATGGCCAGGATGGCCAGCAGCAGGGCCGAGCGCAGTTCGCCTTCGGACAGGCCCATCGAGAAACCGGCCAGGCGCTCCTTCCAGGCCAGCAGGGCCGTGGCCAGCACCATGACCGCAGCCGGGGTGACGGTGTGCCCCTGACCGCACAGCATGCCGGCCACCGCCGTCACCAGCATGGCAGCCGAGGTGGTGAGCTCGGTGCCCTGCCCCGCCCTCAGGGTCTGCAGGTTCAAAAGCACCATCAGCACGCCGACGAGTGCCAGGATGAGCAGGCCGAAGGCCGTCCCCATCGAGCCGCCCAGGGCGCCCAGCAGGCAGATGAAACCGAAGGTGCGCAGCCCGGCCTCCTTGCCGCGTCGCTCGCGCTCCAGCCCGATCAAAAGCCCCAGGGCCAGGCTCAGGCCCAGGCGCAGAAGAATCTGCAGATAGGGCCATTCGATCTGCGGCAGCGCGGTGGATTCGGTCATGACAGGGCTCCGGCTAGGACGTCATGACCGGGCGGGATCGACCCGTGCAAGCCCTGCCCGGGTCATGACCGGAATCAATATAAACCGTTCATACCGTTTCTGAATGTTGCGAATGCAAATGGGTCCGCCGCTTCAGGAAGCGCCCTGCCCTGGCCCGGACCCGGCCCTCGCCGCCGACATAGCTCAGCACGCCGTTCACCCAGACCTGCTCGATGCCCTCGCTGAAACGCACCGGGTCTTCGAAGGTGGCGAGGTCACGCACCCGCTGCGGGTCGAACACCACCACGTCGGCATGGGCCTGCGCCACCAGTTCGCCGCGCCCGTCCAGACGGAAGCGCCGCGCCGACAGGCCGCTCATCTTGTGCACCGCCTGCTCCAGGCCCAGCATCGCGTGCTCGCGCCAGTAATAGGCCAGCACCCGTGGAAAGGCGCCCCAGAGGCGCGGATGCGGTCGCTCGTCGTGGGGCAGGCCGTCCGAGCCGATCATCGACAGCGGATGGGTCACCACCCGGTCGACATCGTCCTGGCGCATCTGGAAATAGCAGGCCCCGCCCGGCATCAGCCGCTCGCAGGCCGCCTGCTGGCTGACACCCCATTCGCGGGCGATGTCGGCCAGGTGGCGGCCCGCCATCTCGGGGTGCGGCACGCTGCCGGTGATGAGGATGTCGATGATGCCGTCCACCAGGTCGGTGCGCAGCACCGTCGAACCGGCAGTGTAGGGGTAGACGTCCAGGCCCAACTCCTGCTCGCGCGCCAGCGCTTCGAGCAGGGGCAGCGTCTCGCGGGTGCGGCCCCAGTTGGCCGGTCCGGCGCATTTGTGGTGCGAGAGCACCAGCGGCAGGCCGGCCTGGCGTGCGGTGGTCGCCGCCTCCTGCAGGGCCGGCAGGATGGCATCGAGTTCGTCACGGATGTGGGTCGCATAGACGCCGCCCTCGCGCGCCGCCACCGTGGCCACGGCCACCAGCTCGGCCAGATCGGCCGCATGGGCTTCGCGGTAGAACACCCCCGACGACAGGCCGATGGCCCCGGCGTCCATCGCGTCTTTCAGGTCCGCCTGCATGGCCTCGATCTCGGAGGCCAGGGCAGGACGATCCAGGTCGGCCAGATGGCGGATGCGCAGGGCGCTGTGCCCCACCAGGGCCGCGACATTGACCCCCGGGCAGGCCTGCGCCACGGCCTCGGCGTAGTCGGCCATGCGCCGATGGCGGAACTGATGCGGCCCCAGCAGCTTGAGCAGGCCGGGCGGGTCGTCGCTGAGCACCGGCACCAGCGAGATGCCGCAATTGCCGACGATGACGGTGGTCACCCCCTGGGACAGCTTGGGGCACATGTCGGGGCTGTCGAGCACCGCCGCGTCGTCGTGGGTGTGCACATCGATGAAGCCCGGCGCGATCACCCGGCCGCTGCAGTCGATCTCGTGCAGCGCCGGCTGGGCCGCCAGCAGTGCGGCATCCACCTGCCCGACCGCCAGCAGCCGGTCGCCCGCCATCAGCAGGTCACCGACCACGCCGGGGCGGCCGCTGCCGTCGACGATCAGGCCCTGGCGCAGCAGGGTGGACGGGGGGGCATCATTCAGCATCGCGTCTCGCATCCGGGTTCATGCCGACGTATTCGGCGCTGTCAAAGCCATGCTGCTCGAGCAGTTGGCGGAACTGTTGCAGGCCCTGGGTGGCCACCGGGCCCATCTTCTGGGCCAGGCGCACGGTGAGGATCTCGATCATCACCAGATGGGCCAGATAGGCCTCGGTGCCCACGCGCATCACGGCATCGGGCGGCACCGAGACCGCCAGCAGCAGGTCGGCCATCTCGGCCAGCGGCGTGCCGGGCTGGGTCAGGGCCACGACAGTGGCGCCACGCGACTTGGCAAAGCGTGTGGCCTCCAGGGTGTAGGGCATGCGGCCGACGTGGGAGATGACGAAGGCCACGCCCTCGGGCCCCAGGGTGTTGGCCGAGACCAGTTGCTGGTGGGCATCGAAGATCGCATGGGCCGGCCGCCCGAGCCGGAACAGGCGGCTCTGCAGTTCGCTGGCCATGAAGGTCGAGGCCGCGCCGACCGAGTAGCAGTCGATGCGCGAGGCCTGGGCCAGGCGCTCGACCACCCGATCGACCATGCCGGCATCGATGCGGCGCCCGAGCTCGGTCAGCGAGGACACCGCCGCATGGATGATCTTGCTCGACACATCGGAGGCCGAATCCTCGAGCCGCACCGCACGGTGCAGATGCGAGCCCGTGACTGCCAGATCCTGGGCCAGGGCCAGCATGAACTCGCGCACCGAATCGTGGCCGAAGCTGCGCGCGGTGCGCACGATGGTGGGCATCGAGACCTCGGCCTGCTGGGCCAGTTGCTCGACCGTGGCGGCCACCGCCGCACGTGGGTCCGACAGCACCAGGCGCACGACGCGCCCCTGGGCTTCGGGCAGCTCGGTCTGCCGTTCGCGCAACTGCTGCAGCAGGCTGGAGGAAGGGAATTCACTCATGGGACAGCCCCTCAGAAATGGGTGCGGACCGCCGAGCACACCCGCCCCTGCGCATCGAGCACCGGCATCCAGCGCCACTTGTCGAAGGTGGTGCAGGGATGCGAGATGCCCAGCGACACCCGGTCGCCCACGGCGGGCACGGGCCCGGCCGGGTCGAAATGCAGGTAGGCATGGTGGTCGTTGAGCGAGGCGATGCGCCAGTCGGCCGGCACCGCCTGCAGCCCGTCCATCTGCCGCAGGCCGCGCCGCGCCAGTTGCAGCGGGACGGGCATCTCGAGGTCGTAGGACAGATCGCGGCGGCCGCAGCCCAGCAGGGCCAGACCCGGCTCGGGCACCGACTGCACCAGGGCCCAGACGGTCAGCGCGGGTTGCAGCGAATCGGCCAGGCCCTCGCGCTGTTCGAGCAGATGAAGGAAGCGCCGGTAGTTGCCATGGTCGTGGGTGATGTAGCAGCCCGAACGCAGCACGCCGCAGACCGGGCGCGACAGGCCCTGGGCCTGCAGCAGCGGGATGACCA
>JAFAMV010000202.1 GCA_019233055.1 Curvibacter sp. | reverse complement strand
CTGCGGGGCGGCGTGTTCGACCTGTCCAAGGTGCCCAACAGCACGCAGCTGGAGACTGGCTTCAACCAATACGAACTGGTGAGTGAATTCGAAGCCCGGCACCAATGGAATGGGCACCCCGGCAAGGTCAAGGTCCTGGCCTTCGTGAACCGGGGCAACATGGGCTCCTACAGCGATGCGGTCCAGCTGGCGCAGCAGACCGGCGGCGTGCCCGACACCTCGCTGGTGCGGCGGCGTGCCTCCCGCAGCGGCGCCCTGCTCAACCTCGAGCAGGAGCTTTCGCCGGACCTGGGCGTCTTTGCCCGCGCCAGCGTCAACAGCGGCAACCAGGAGACCTTTGAATTCACCGACATCAACCGCTCGCTGTCGAGCGGCCTGTCGCTGAGCGGGGACTGCTGGGGGCGTGCGCAGGACAAGCTGGGCGTGGCCTTCGTGGTCAACGGGCTGTCGGGGCAGGCCAAGCAGTACTTTGCCGCCGGGGGGATGGGGGTGTTGGTCGGCGACGGCCAGATGCGCTATGGCAACGAGAAGGTGGCCGAGGTCTTCTACAACTGGCAGGCGATGAAGCACCTCAGCGTCGGTTTCGACCTCCAATACGTCGTCAACCCGGCCTACAACCGTGACCGTGGCCCGATACCCGTCTACGCCCTGCGCCTGCACGCCGACTTCTGAGCGCGCCGGCCCCGCCACAGCCCGGCGTACCCCATGGTGCGGCCATCGGCCGGCCGCGACTCGCGCACCGGATTTTCGACCTGCCTCAAGCGTGCTGACACGCAGGCCCTCTAGGCTCTGAAGGTTTGGCGGCGGCAGAGTCTGATTCTGCGGCGCCCCTATTTCACCTGGCGTCCCCTGGCATGAACAGGCCGGGAGACTCCGAATGCCCCTGACAGGAGGTCATTGCCCATGGTTTCCCTTTCCCTGCAAGCGCTGTTCGACCGCTTTGTGCTCAGCCGCGGCTTTGGCCGCCATTTCCGGCGCCTGATCGTGCTCGACGCCCTCAGCACCACCGGCGGCAGCCGTGAAATGCCGGTCGCGCTTTCGAAAACCCTGCTGGAGGCGGCCCAGGCCCCGGCCGATACCCTGCTCGAACGTCTGGGCACCCATCCCCATGGACTGACCGAGCCGCAGGCCGATGCGCAACGGGAGCGCGTCGGCCTGAACGAGATCGAACAGGACAAGCCGCTGACCTGGTGGGCCCACCTGTGGCGTTGCTACAAGACGCCGTTCGACATCCTGCTGACCCTGCTGGCCAGCGTCTCCTACCTGACCGGCGACATGAAGGCGACCCTGGTGATCGGCGCCATGGTGGTGTTGTCGGTGCTGATCCGTTTCTGGCAGGAGGGCAAGTCCAGCCGCGCCGCCGACAAGCTCAAGGCCATGGTGGGCAACACCGCCACCGTGGTCCGCCGCGACCTGGCCGAAGAGGTGCTCGACGAGGCGCAGCGCTATTTCACCGTCAAGCTCCACCCCAAGCCGCCACGGCAGATCGAGCTGCCGGTCAAATTGCTGGTGCCGGGCGATCTGATCAAGCTCTCGGCCGGCGACATGATCCCGGCCGACTGCCGCGTGCTGGCGGCCAAGGACCTCTTCGTCAGCCAGGCCGCCATGACCGGCGAGTCCTTGCCGGTCGAGAAATTCGCCCAGTCGAAGAGCCCGCAGACGAACAACCCGCTGGAGATGGAGAACCTGGTCTTCATGGGCACCAATGTGGTCTCGGGCAGCGCCACGGCGGTGGTGGTGGGCACCGGACCGAACAGCTACTTCGGCGCCCTGGCCCGCCAGGTCGGCCAGTCCGATCGCAGCCCCACGCAATTCCAGGCCGGCGTCAACAAGGTGGCCTGGCTGCTGATACGTTTCATGTTCGTGATGGCGCCGCTGGTGTTCTTCATCAACGGATTCACCAAGGCGGACTGGGGCGAGGCCTTCCTGTTCGCCATGTCGGTGGCCGTGGGCCTGACCCCCGAGATGCTGCCCATGATCGTCACCTCCACCCTGGCCAAGGGCGCCGTGGTGCTGTCGCGTCAGAAGGTGATCGTGAAGCGGCTCGACGCCATCCAGAACTTCGGGGCGATGGATGTGCTGTGCACCGACAAGACCGGCACGCTGACCCAGGACAAGATCGTGCTGGCCCACCACATGGATGTCTGGGGCGAGGACTCGGAGGCGGTGCTGCAGGCGGCCTACCTCAACAGCTTCTACCAGACCGGCCTCAAGAACCTGCTCGACGTGGCGGTGCTGGAGCACGCCGAGGTCGATCTGGCGCTGCAGCCGGCGGCCAACTTTCCCAAGGTCGATGAAATCCCCTTCGACTTCCAGCGCCGCCGCATGTCGGTGGTGACCGCCACCCCGGCCGGCGGGCATCGGCTGATCTGCAAGGGGGCGGTCGAGGAGATCCTCTCCGTGTGCACCCAGGTGAGCCATGGCGAAATGACGCAGGCTCTGGATGCAGAGCTGCTGACCCGCATCCGCAGCGTCACCGCCGGCCTCAACGAGGATGGCCTGCGCGTCGTGGCGGTGGCCGCCAAGGAGGTCCCCCCCGAGCGCGAGGCCTACAGCGTGGCCGACGAGTCCGGGCTGACGCTGATCGGCTATGTGGCGTTTCTGGATCCGCCGAAAGAAAGCACGCAGCCGGCGCTCAAGGCCCTGGCGGAACATGGCGTCGCGGTCAAGGTGCTGACGGGGGACAACGAACTGGTGACGGCCAAGATCTGCCGCCAGGTCGGACTGGACACCCGCCACATCCTGCTGGGCAGCCAGGTCGAAGCCATGGATGACGCAAGTCTTGGCGAGGCGGTGGAGACCCACACCGTGTTCGCCCGCCTGACCCCGGCACAGAAAGAGCGCATCGTGCGCCGCCTGAAGGCCAATGCCCATGTGGTGGGTTTCATGGGCGACGGCATCAATGACGCGCCGGCGCTGCGCACCGCCGACATCGGCATCTCGGTCGACACCGCGGTGGACATCGCCAAGGAGGCGGCCGACATCATCCTGCTCGAGAAGAGCCTCATGGTGCTCGAAGAAGGCGTGATCGAAGGCCGCAAGACCTTCGCCAACATGCTGAAGTACATCAAGATGACGGCCAGCTCGAACTTCGGCAACGTCTTCTCGGTGCTGGTGGCCAGCGCCTTCATCCCCTTCCTGCCCATGCTGCCCATGCACCTGCTGGTGCAGAACCTGCTCTACGACTTCTCGCAGACCGCGATTCCCTTCGACCGCGTGGACGATGAACTGGTGCGCGACCCGCAACGCTGGAACCCGTCCGACATCGGCCGTTTCATGCTGTTCTTCGGTCCGGTGAGTTCGGTGTTCGACATCGTCACCTTCTGGGTCATGTGGCATGTGTTCGGCGCCCAGTCGGCTGAACAGCAGACGCTGTTCCAATCCGGCTGGTTCGTCGAGGGGCTGATGACCCAGACCCTGGTGGTGCACATGATCCGCACGCAGAAGATCCCCTTCATCCAGAGTCGTCCCGGTGCCGGTCTGCTGGTGGCCACCGGCCTGATCATGGCGCTGGGGATCTTCCTGCCCATGGGCCCCTTGGCCGACTATTTCAAGCTGCAGGCCCTGCCCTGGACCTACTTCCCGATTCTGGTCGCCGTGCTGGCCGGCTACATGGGTCTGACCCAGCTCATGAAGGGCTACTACGCGCGCCGCTTCGGCTGGCAGTAGCCCCTGCGTGCGGGGCACCGGCGCTCAGGCGGCGGTGCCTTCGCCGAGCGCCCTGCCCCAGTGCAGGCAGTCCTGCCACAGGCGCTGCCCCCAGCCGGGGCGGTCGGTACGGCTCATCCGAGGCTCCCCAGGCCCTGCACGGCATCGTTCAGGACCACGGCCAGGCCGCCGAGCACGATGAGCAGACCAGCCCAATGGCGCAGGCGGCTCATGATGCACGGCCCAGCTTGCGGGCCACCGCCGCGCCATAGCCGGCATCGGCCCGCCTGAAGTGGCTCAGTTGGCGGTCCTGGATCTCGGGCGGCACCGAAGCCAGCGAGCCGGCGAGGTGGCTGCACAGATCGTCCTTCTCGGCCTCCGAGAGCAGGCGGTAGAGGTTGCCCGCCTGGGTGTGGTCGTCTTCCTGGCCTCTGGCGTCGTACCGTCCGGCAACACCTTCGAGCTGCCAACCCGGATCACCATGGCCAAAGCCGCTGGGCCGGCTGCCGTCGGCCTCGACATTGGCGTAGTTGGACGCCGGGCCGCCGTTGTCGATGGCCATCGCGCCGTCGCGCTGCTGGTTGTGGAAGGGGCAGCGCGGGCGGTTCACCGGCAGATGCTGGTGGTTGGTGCCGACCCGGTAGAGCTGAGCGTCGTGGTAGGCGAAGAGCCGGCCCTGCAGCATCTTGTCCGGGCTGTAGCCCAGGCCGGGGACCAGGTTGGCCGGGCTGAAGCCCAGGCCGGGGACCAGGTTGGCCGGGCTGAAGGCCGCCTGTTCGACCTCCGCGTGGTAGTTGTCGGGGTTGCGGTTGAGCTCCAGAACCCCGACCGGCAGCCGTGGAAAGTCGGCATGCGGCCAGACCTTGGTCAGATCGAAGGCGTTCCAGCCCGTCCGGGCCTCCCAGTCCAGGCGCTGTGCCTCGGTCATCACCTGGATGAACACATTCCAGCGCGGGAAGTCGCCGCGGGCGATGGCCTCATACAGGTCGCGCTGGGCATGGTCGGGATCGGTGCCGGCCAGCCGTGCGGCCTCGGCCGCGCTGAGGTTGCGGATGCCCTGCTGGGTCTTGAAATGCCATTTGACCCAGACCCGCTCACCGGCCGCATTGATCAGGCTGAAGGTGTGGCTGCCGAAACCGTCCATGTGGCGGTAGCCGTCGGGCGTGCCCCGGTTGCTGAACAGCATCGTCACCTGGTGCAGGCTCTCGGGGGCCTGGCTCCAGAAGTCCCACATCATCGTCGGCGACTTGAGGTTGGTGCGCGGGTCGCGCTTCTGGGTGTGGACGAAGTCCGGGAACTTGATCGGGTCCTTGATGAAGAACATCGGCGTGTTGTTGCCGGTCAGATCCCAGTTGCCCTCCTCGGTGTAGAAGCGGGTCGCGAAACCGCGTGGATCGCGCTCGGTGTCGGCGCTGCCGCGTTCTCCCCCGACGGTGGAGAAGCGGGTGAAGGTCTCGGTCTGTTTGCCGATCCGGCTGAACAGCTTCGCCCTGGTGTAGCGGCTGATGTCGTGTGTCACGGTGAAGGTACCGTAGGCGCCCGAGCCCTTGGCGTGCACCACGCGCTCGGGAATGCGCTCACGGTTGAAATGCTGCAGCTTCTCGATCAGATGGAAGTCCTGCAGCAGGATGGGGCCGCGCGGGCCGGCCGTGAGGCTGTTCTGGTTGTCGGCCACGGGAATGCCGGAGGCGGTGGTGAGGGGCTTGTCGAAGCGGGTCATGGAAGGCTCTTGTCGGTGACTGGGAGATGGGTTGAGCGGAAGCAGGTCGAATCAAAATTGAAATTCAATTGAATTCAATCAATCAATAGTTTTTATAAATTCATCGATGTTTTCGCCATCGATGACCGCCCTGGACGCCTATGATCAAAAACCACCTTACTGTTGGCTGATAGCCAGGAGCCGCCCGCCCATGTCCCGTTACATCTCGCCCGAGCTCAAAGACCTGCCCGACGACATCCGCCAGCGCATCCTCGAAGTCCAGGAGAAGGCCGGTTTCATCCCCAACGTCTTTCTCGCCTTGGCCCGCCGCCCCGCGGAGTGGCGCGCTTTCTTCGCTTATCACGACGCCTTGATGCTCAAGGAGGAAGGCTCCCTGACCAAGGGCGACCGCGAGATGATCGTCACCGCGACCAGCGCCTCCAACCAGTGCCTCTACTGCGTCGTGGCCCATGGCGCGCTGCTAAGAATTTACGAAAAGAAACCACTGGTCGCGGACCAGGTGGCGGTCAACTGGCGCAAGGCCGACATCACGGCCCGTCAGAAGGCGATGCTCGGTTTCGCCATGAAGGTCTGCCATCAGTCGGCTGAGATCGACGAGGCCGATTTCGATGCGCTGCACGCGCACGGCTTCTCGGACGACGACATCTGGGACATCGCCGCCATCACCGCCTTCTTCGGCCTGTCCAATCGGATGGCCAGCTTCAGCGGTATGCAACCCAATCCCGAATTCTTCCTGATGGGCCGTGTCCCGCGGGCCCAGAACTGAGTCGACCGTGGTCTCCGCCACCGAAGCACCTGTCCCGGCCCTGCCCGTCCGACCCTTGGGTGAACAGGCCAGGGATCTGCTCGCCAAGGCCGCAAACCATGTGCTGGCGCATGGTTTCGGTGACTGGTCGCTGCGCGCCATCGCCCCGGCCCTGGGCACCAGCCACCGCATGCTCAACTACCATTTCGGCTCTGCCGAGGCCTTCTGGGAGGGTGTGCTGACCGAGATTCGCCATCAGGAGCTGAGCCAGCGGCAGGAGGTGTTCGAGGGCCCGGCCGGATTGGCCGCCTCCTTCGAATCGGCGTGGCAGCGCTTCTCCTCGGACCGCTATCTGCCCATCATGCAATTGCTCTTCGAGGTCCTGGGTCAGGCCTTGCGCGAGCGCGGGCGGCACCAGGCCTTTCTCGACGATGTGGTCCACAGCTGGCTGCAGCCTTTGCAGTTGCGCTGGCAACAGCACGCCTTACTGTCCGACGAAGAGGCCCGGCTGCGCGCGCGCCTGGAATTGGCCACCCTGCGGGGGCTGCTGCTCGATCTGCTGATCACCGGCGAGCGCCAGGCCACCACCGATGCCCTGCGCTATTTCAGCCGCCTCATCAATCAGGCCGGCACGCCCTCGGTCGCTCCCTGACACATCGCGCCTGCCGCCAGAACCGGTTCACGGCCTCTGAGGCGCGTCCTTTTCTCCCTGGTCGTTCAACCCCCTTCTTGCCTGCCTTGGATCGGTTATGTACCATTTGGTACACGTACCATATGGTACGCAATCAAGGGTGAGGACACGAGACCTGGAACAAGTCGCGGACCTCAACCGTCAGGAGTCCCCCATGCCCCGCCTCAGCACCGCCGTCCGCGACCAACGCCGACACCATATGAACCAGCTCATGGACCGCCTGGAAGTCGATGCCCTGGTCTTCGGCAGCGCCGACTTCTTCCAATACGCCAGCAACTTCCTGCTGGATGTCTGGCCCTGGGAGCGACCGGTGTTTCTGTTCGTCCCGCGCCAGGGTCAGCCTTTTGCATTGATGAACGAGCTGTCGCAGCACCATGTGGCCATGTGCCAGGCCAAGCAGACCCTGTGGCTGGAGGACATCTGCTGGTATGCCGAGCATCCAAGGCGAAACCATCCGCTGCCCCTGCCCGACCAGATCCCCGGCGTGCTGGTCGAACTGCTCAAACACCACGGGCTGGCGGCCAGCCGTCTGGCCATCGACCTGCCGCACCCCCTGCTGGCCACGGTGCAGGCCCGCCTGCCCGGGCTGGCGCTGCGTCCCGCCCACCATGAGATGCGCAGCCTGCGCTGGGTCAAGCACGCCGAGGAACTGGCCATCATGCGGGCCCTGGGACAGTTGACCGACTGGCTGCAGGACCGCTACCGCGAACATTACCGCCCCGGGGTGCTGGTGCAGGTGGTGGACCAGCAGATGGGGGCCTTGATGGCCGAGGAGGCCGCGCACCGGTTTCCCGGTGAGGATTTCGAGATCATGAAATGCTGGACCCTGACCGGGCCGGCCTCGGCCTCGCCGCATGGCGATGGCGCAAGCTGCGGCGCCCGCATCCAGCCCGGCGACACCCTGGTCAATTTTGTGCTCCCCCGGCTCAACGGTTATTACGTCGAGAACGAGCGCACCTGGTTCTGCGGCCAGCCCGATGCCCGCCAGCGCCATGCCTTCGAGACCGCCCGGCTGGCCACCGAGGCCGCCGTCGCCAGCGCCGTGCCGGGCCGCCGGGTCTGCGACATGGACGCCGCGGCACTGGCGGTGATCGAGGCCGCCGGACTGGATGCCCATGTGCTGCACCGCACCGGACACGCCGTCGGCCTCATGCTCCACGAATACCCCGAGGACATGGCTTTCAATACCCGCGAATTGCAGGCCGGCGAGGTCTATTCGGCCGAGCCCGGGATCTACATCCAGGGTCTGGGCGGCTTCCGCCTGGACGATACCGTGGTGGTGGGGCAGCCCCCCGAGGTGCTGGTGAAGACACCGAAATCACTGGACTACGCCACCGTGGGCTGAGCCGAAGGCCGTCTTGCGGCCCACGACCGCAGTTGCTGGACGGCTGACGCCCCATGGCCGGGGCCGGCCCAGCCGATGGCTAGCATGCTGCCGTTAGATCACCGTTAGAAAACCTGATCGGGCCGGACCTATTCAGCCAGGCCGGCATTCGATACGATTCATTCCAACAAAATAAAATATCAGGGGGGCACCCGCGGAATATCCTATTCACCAGGGTGCTTTGCAATATTCAATTATTTTCCTTTATCTTCATCGATGATGATCGATTCTCTTTAATCGATTATCAAGTCGAGAGAAGGGGTCTGCCTTGAATATTGAATTTCCTGATGGATCAAATCGAAACATCGACCTATTGGTTTCAAGGCATTTCCATGGCCCATCGCAACCCCGCCCACCCGCTCCGCCGATCCGCCCTCGCCCTGCAGGCGGCCTGGCTGTGCCTGTCGATCCCGGCTTCGGTCTGGGCCGCCGGGCCGACGGGTCTGCTCAACGACACCGGGCAGACCCAATGCAACAGCGGCACGACCTATACGGCCTGCACGCCGGCCAACAGCGGTCGGAATGCCCCCCTGCCGGGCCAGGACGGACGTTTCGGCCGTGATGCCGGCACACCGTCCAAGGTGGGCGGAGGAGCGGCGGGCTTCGACTTCACCCGGGTCTGCATGAACGGCAGCCTTTCCTGTCAGGGGGCGGCCAACACCGGCGCCACCCCGTCCTCGGGTGACTGGGCCTGCACCCTCGACAACGTCACCCAACTCGTGTGGTCGCTGCAAAGTGGCCAGGGGGAGTGGACCACCTACGCCAGGCAGACCCTGCCGGCCAGCACCAACAGCGCTGCGCGCTGCGGTTACAGCACCGGCTGGCGGCTGCCGACGCGGCACGAGCTGCTTTCGATCGTCCACCACGGACAGAGCAGCGGCCCCAGCATCGACAGCAATTACTTCCCGGCCACCCAGTCCTGGGGCTACTGGACCGGTGACGTCTATCAGCCCAACAACACCATGGCCTGGTTCGTCTATTTCGGCGGCGGCGACGCCTACGCCGTCGTCACCACCACCGCCTCAGGTTATGTGCGTCTGGTGCACAACGCCCCCTGATCCCGCGACCGTGAACAGGTCTATTTGCGTGTCCTGCTGCTTTCAACGTCCTCATTCCATGCCTCTTTCCACGCCCTCCCCTCTTGCCGCGCAGGTCCGACAGGCCCTGGGTGTGAGCCTCCTGACACTGGCCGCCGGTTGCGCCCAGGCCGCCTACGTGGTGCCGGGCGACGGCACCGTGACCGACAGCGCCACCGGCCTGATGTGGGATCAATGCAGCTATGGTCTGAGCGGCGCCGCCTGCAATACCGGCACCCCGCTGTTGACCAACTGGTCCGGCGCCTTGCGGACAGCCGTGTCGGCCGCCAATGCCGGCTACAAGGGGTACACGGACTGGCGTGTGCCCAACATCAACGAGTTGGAATCCCTGATCAAGATCGACGCCGGCTATCCGGCCATCGACAGTCTGACCTTTCCGAACACCCCCATCACCGGTGACGGCATTGCCAACGCGGGCGCGGCCTGGTCATCGACCAACAACATCATCGATCCCAACAGCGCCTGGGTCGTCGGCTTCGACAACGGCAATACCGGGCGCGCCAACACGCCCTTGATGAGCTACCTGCGCCTGGTCAGGGGCGGGCAGCCCCTGGCCGCTTTCGATGCCCTGGTGCCGGTGCTCAGCGGTCTCGGAAGTGCGGGCATCGGCGTGAGCTTTGCCACCTTGACCGCCACCAGCAACGCCACGGGCACCGGCTACTGGCTGGCCGTCCCCCACGGCTCGGCTGCCCCCAGCGCGGCCCAGGTCATCGCCGGGGCCAGCTATGGTGCAGTGAGCGTCGCCGCCTCCGGCAGTGCCGCCATGCAGTCGGCCACGTCGCAGCCTTTCAATGTCACCGGCCTGCAGGCCGCCACGGCCTACGACCTCTACCTGGTCGCACAGGATGGCGGCGGTGATGTGTCGGGCGTCGCAGGGCCGGTCGCCTTCACGACCCTGGCCGCCGCCGCGCAGAACTACAGCGCCCCTTCCGCCACCGGGACCGGCACGATCTCGGCCTCCTTCACCGGCGGTGGCGCCGGATGCGGTTTCACGCAGGCACAGTACCAGGCCGCCAACCTGCCGGCTGGCTACAGTTTTCCCCAGGGATTGTTGGCCTTCACCGCCAGCGGCTGCAGCAACGGCGCCACGTTGGCGGTCACCATCACCTACCCGCAGGCATTGCCGGCGGGCACGGTCTACCTCAAGTACGGGCCGGAGCCCGGCAACAGCACACCCCACTGGTATGTGTTTCCGGCCACCATCCAGGGCAACCAGATCAGCTTCAGCATCACGGACAACGGCAGTGGCGACAGCAATGCCACGGCAGGCGTGATCACCGATCCCGGGGGACCCGCCATACCGACGGCCGGCAGTGGCGTCAACGGCATCCCATCGCTGTCGGACTGGGCGCTGGCCATGCTGGCCGCGCTGCTCGCGGGTCTGGTGGCGCTCCAGGCCCGCTACCGCGCCGGCTGAAACTCCTGCCAAGACGGGGCCGCTGCCCCGTGGCTCAGCGTGCCTTGCGACCCTGTGCCTCCTGCGCGGCACCGTCGTCCAGGTGCTCGGCCCGGCCCTGGGCATCCAGGCCGGCGGTGCGGCCGGCAAAGCCGCCGACATCGAAGTAGTGCACCGATCCGACCGACTGGTAGTGGACGATGGTCTTCAGGCCATTGGCCGCCGGCGCGGAAATCGCCTGGTGACGCTGGAAGGGCTGCTCGCGGCCGCCCTGGAGCGCCTCCGTCATCACCCGGCCAGCCAATGTGCCCTTCTGCTTGGCCACCATCGGCAGTTTCATGATCTGGGCCACGGTCTGGCCGACGTCGGCATTGCTGACCGGCATGCGGTCCACATAGCCCGACTTGAACGAGGGGCCGTAGGCGGCGGTGAAGTTGAAGGTGTCCGCACGGCTGAAGCTGCCATGCATGCCCTGGCCCTGCTGCAGGCCGGTGTCGGCCACCTCGGCCACGCAGGTGAGCCAGGTCGGGCAAGCCGGGTTGTGGTCCACATGGAAGCTCTTGAAGTTCACCACGATGGCCGGCACCGGGGTGATGGCCGAGCCCTGCATGCCGATGGCCGACAAAGGCAGGGTGCCCGGGAAGCGCCCCAGGGATTCATCGACGAACAGGCCGCTGGTGTAGTCCTGGGCCAGCAGCGCGTCGATCACCTTCTGGGCCATGGCCTGACGGTCCGCGCCGGGCAGGTAGACCAGGTCCGAGCCGCCGTTGGAGGCCACGACCACGCTGGGGTTCTGAGGGTCCTGGCCGATCAGCGCGTTGCCGCCCGCAGGGTGGCTGCCATCTGCCACCGGCGCATTGCCGCGGTCAGGGTCGGCCAGCGGAAGCTGCAGCGCGCGCGCCAGATCCAGGCCCAGGAAGCCGGGGGGCAGCAGTCGGGCCGGCACGTCGCCGTAGCTCTGCTGGGCTGCCGGGCTGGTCTCGCTTTGCTTGGAGATCGTCGAGAAGCCATGGTCGGCGGTCACCACCACATCGGTGCTGCCGTCCAGGCCCAGTGATTTCAGGCTGGCCAGCAGGGTGGCCAGGTTGTTGTCGACGTTGCGCACCGCCGCCAGCGAGGTCGGGCCGTTGATGCCGGGGGCCAGGCTCAACAGGCTGTCGCCCTGGTTGTGCTGAGATCCATCCGGATCACGCGACCAGAAGACCAACACAAACGGCTTGCCCTGGCTTTTGAAATACGGCAACACGGCCGTGCTGGCAGCCGATACGAAAAAGGCCTGCTGGTTGACGTTGGCCGCCAGCGTGCCCGGGGTCTTGGCATTGCCGGCACTGCCGTTGGCGCCCCGGGTGGGTGCTTCGACCGGCAGGCCGTTGGCGGTGAGCAGCTTCTGGATGGTCTCGGGCAGGGGCACGCCGACCGGTTTGCCGGTCGAGTCGTCGATGATGATGGTGTTCTGACCGCGGTCGGTGTGGTCCATCGCCAGGGTCGGGCCCAGCTTGCCGATGGCAGCGGTGCTGTAACCGGCTTCACGGGCCAGGGCCAGCAGGGTTTCCTCGTTGAGGTAGTTGCCGGAGAAGCGCTCGTCCATGTCGCCGAGCACCGGATCGGCCTCCAGGAACGGCGTCACGCTGCCCTTGGCCACCGGGAGCGCCTGGGCGCCGGTGTAGATGGTGTTGCTGAAATTGCCGGTGTCGCCCAGGTAATGGCCCGTCGCGATGGCCGAGGCATTGGCCATGGTGAAGGTCGGGAACATCGAATGGCTGTTGCTGAAGGCCACCCCTCCCCGCATCAGCCGGTAAAGGCTGGGCGCGGTCTGCTCGGTGACGATGCCATGGCGCAGGCCGTCGGCCACGAAAAGGATCACGTTGTGGGGTGCCGGTGCGGTGTCGGCCTGGGCGGAGCCGATAAGGCCGGTCAGGGCCAGGGCACTGGCGAGCAGGGTGCGGGAAAAAGGAAGGGACATGATGGTGTGGGCCGCAAAGGCGCCTGGAAATGGACGACGCCAACATAGACGCTGCGGATGACAGGGCGATGTCGACCCGGATGTCGACCTTGCGGGCAAGGCATTCCAACCCCGGCGAGCCAGATTCGGCGCTGGCCCGAGGGTGAAAAAAAGGGGCAGTCGCACCGGGCGACGGCCCCTTTCAAACCCTTGGAGAACTCAGCCGATCAGAACTTGAAGCGGAAGCCGATCGCGGCCTCGAAAGTCCCGTTGTACTTGTTGCCGATGCCATAGTGGTTGCCGTTGCCCTGGGCATCTCCGACCACCCAGCCGCCGGTGGTGCGGAAGGTGTCGGCCGCAATGTAGAAGTCGGTCTGCTTGTCGGCGTGATAGAACACGGCCGCATACACGCTCTTCTTGCCGCCATCGGCCACCGAGGTCACGTTCGCGGTGTTGCCGAACGGGTTCAAGGTGTTGCCGCTGCCGCCAAAGCCGGCATGGTTGCCGCGCATGTACTGGTAGCCCAGGTCGTATTCGAACTTGCCGGCCGGCATGAAGCTCACGGACGTGGTCCAGGAGTTGTCGGTTCTGGTGCCCATGCTGTTGTTGACGCCCTGCTGTGCGGTGTAGTGCGCAAAGCCGCCGTTGATGCGCCAGGCGCCGACCACATAGTTGCCGCCGATCAGGGTCGACTGGTGCAGCAGGTCGGACACCTTGGCCCGGTCGTAGGAGACGTTGGCATTGATCACGCCGGGGCCGGCGGCCAGACCGTTGTAGGCGAGCGAGGCTGCCTGGGTGGTGCCGTTGGTGAAGTCACCGGGTGTCGCGCCACCCGTGCCGACGTCGCCGCTGCCGCCGGCTCCGCCCGATCCGAAGGCATAGCCGAGGCCCGCCACGATGTGCGGGCCGAAGCGCTTCTTCCATTCGATGCCGCTGTTGACGCGCGTTCCGTTCGCGCTGCCCGAATAGAAGATGAACTGCTTGAAGTTGTTCACATTGGAGTAGCCGCCTTCCTTCAGGCCGACTTCGGCCGAACCGAACGGGTCGCCCCAGTTGGCCGTGAAGTCGCGCGTCAGGGTGTTCTGGCGGCCCAGGGTGATCTTGCCCAGGTCTTCGGCATACAGCCCCAGCCAGGCATCGCGGTTGAACAGCACGCCGACGGTGTCCGAGTTGCCGGTGGGCAGTTCGAATTCGGTCTCCAGCTTGGTGATCACCTTCAGGTCCGGCAGGCCGAAATTCTCACCCAGTGCCAGCGCGTGGTCGGCGTCAAAACCCAGGCGGTTGCCGCTGAAATAGGCCGTCTGGAAGCCGACGGTGGTCCCGCCATTGCCGGTCTGGTGGTTGGCGTCGCTGAGGGTCGCCTCGACCAGGCCGTACATCCGCAGGCTCGTGGTCGCGCTGTTGTAAAGCTTCACACCGCTGCTGTCGGCATCCAGGGGGGCGCCGTTCTGGTCGGTCTTCAAGGCCACAGGCACCACGGGGGCGGGAGCCGCCGGGGCCGCAGCGGGTGCGCTTTGCTTGGTTTCAAGGTCAGCCAGACGCTTGCTGAGCATCTGGATCTGGGCCTTCAGGTCGCCCAGTTCATCGGCGTGGGCCGCACCGACAGCCAGGGGGCACAGGGTGCACAGCGCTGCCTTGACCAGCAGGGTGAGCAGACGGGGTGTCGGATGGGCGTGTTGGGGCGAAGGACTCTGTCCTGTCATGGTTGTCTCCTGTATGGCTGCATGGAACCCAGGGCTGTCTCAGCCCTGGAGGGGAGCGATGGCACGGGTCGCCCCCGCAGACAAATCTACGAAACCCCGCCTTTCAACCAGCTTTCAGTGCCTCAATGACCGGGCGCGGGCTGATCTGGTTGCGAAATTGCAACAAAAATACATATCAGCCTTACAGAGATCGCCCCCCATGCCGCCCCGGCAGATGCCCTTGCCCACAGGGGGTGAGGCCGCATCTGCGCTGGATCTGACGCCGGTGATTCACACCGCTGTCATGCCGGATGGACACATTCACGGCTTTACATTCCTTAACGATGGAGCTGGAGATGGGATTTGTTCGACAACTTGGCGCTGCGGCCGTCGTGGCCGCTGTCGGTTTGCTCACGGCCTGTGGCGGCAGCAGCGGATCGCAGCCCCCCGGACCGGTGCGGCTGATCGCCTTCAACGACATCCACGGCTATCTCTCGACCACCGACAACAACTCGACCTCCATCGTCCAGGTGCCGGGCAATGCCGCCGGGGTGAAGGTCAACACCGGCGGACTGGCCTACATGTCGACGCTGATCTCCCAGCTCAAGGCCGCCAACCCCAGCAGCATCGTGGTGGCGGCGGGCGACAACATCGGCGCTTCGCCCTACACCTCGAACATCGCCCACGATGAGCCCACCGTCGACATCCTGAACCAGTTGGGCCTGGAGGTTTCCTCGGTCGGCAACCACGAATTCGACAAGGGCCTGACCGAACTCAAGCGCATCCAGGGCAGCAACGGCGCCAGCACCTGCTACCCCTCGGACGGCACTTTCGGCGTGGTCGGCAAGGACACCTGCCTGATGACCGGCAACACCTTCTCGGGCGCCAAGTGGACCTACCTGGCCGCCAATGTGGTGAACAGCAGCACCGGTCAGACGATCTTCCCTGCCACCTATGTCAAGACCTTTCCGGGCAGCGGCAGCTATGGCAACACCACCGTGGGTTTCATCGGTCTGACCTTCAAGAACACCCCGTCCGAAGTGAACCAGACCGGCGTGGCCGGCCTGAGCTTCGGTGATGAAGCCACCGCCATCAACAATGCCGCCCGCAGCCTGAAGGTCCAGGGCGTGAATGCGGTGGTGGTCCTGATCCACCAAGGGGGCTACACCACCTCGACCTACTACGGCGATACCACCTGCCCCGGCTTCAATGGTGACCTGCTGCCCATCGTGGACGCACTGTCTGCCGACGTCGATGTGGTGGTCAGCGGCCACACGCACACCGACTACATCTGCCAACGCAACGGCAAGCTGGTGACCCAGAGCGGCTTCTATGGCACTGGCGTGACCTCGATCGACCTCAGCTTCGACGGCAGCGGCCACATGGCCAGTGCCCAGGCGGTCAACAACCCGGTCATCAACGACACCAACACCACGGCCTACCCGAGCGGCATCACGGCCCTGAGCAAGAACGCCACGGTGGACAGCGCGATCTCGCGCTATGTGCAGTTGTCCGCTGCGGCCGGCAGCGCCATCGTGGGCACGATCGCCAACCAGGTGACGATCCAGGCGCCGCCCGCCGGCTGCTCGACGAACAACACCTGCGATTCGGGTTCCCGCAACAAGACGGTCGAATCCGCCATGGGCGATCTGTCCGCCGACTCCCAGCTGGCGGCCTTCCAGGGCTCCAGCATCACCAACCCGGGCCAGATCTCCTTCATCCAGGCCGGCGGCGTGCGCACCAACCTGGGCACCAGCACCGGTCCCTACCCCAACTACCCGGTGAGCTATGCACAACTCTTCGCCACCAACCCCTTCCACGACACCCTGGTGGCCATCGACATGACCGGCGCCCAGATCAAGCGCGTCCTGGAACAGCAATGGGAAGCCCCCAACAACACCGCCTTCTACGCACCCGGCGGCGTCGGTGAGATCCTGAACCCCTCGGTCGGCTTCAGCTACACCTGGGATTCCAGCCAGCCGGCCGGCATGCCTTCGGGACAGGGCAACCGCGTCGTCGCCAGCTCGATGATGCTCAATGGCACCCTCATGAGCCAGACCCAGACCTACCGCGTCGTGGTGTCCACCTTCCTGCAGGGCGGTGGTGACAACTTCTCGGTCTTCAAGCAGGGCCTCAACCCGATCCAGGGTGGCTTCGACATTGCGGCCCTCGTGAACTACATGACAGCCCATCCGAACTACCAGCCGGTGACCCCCAGCCGCATCACCAAACTCGGCACCAACCCCTGAAGCCCACAAGGCATGATCCAAACCTTTCGAACTGCACCTCGGACCGGGCGCGCTGCGCCGGCCTCCCGCCAGCATCGCCTTTGCGGTCTACGTCAGTGGCCGTCCGTCTTGAGCCTGCTTCTGGGGGTGGCCCTGGCGGGCCCGGTCGGCGCCGTGGCCAAAGCCGACCACCACGGCCCGCCGCCCCCGGTCACGGCGGCCGAGCTCCAGCTCAGTGCGCAGGCCAGCCTGCGCGCGCGGGACGCCTGCCAGGCCGAGATGCACGAGGACGCCGAGCCCTTTGTCAATTGCATGGAACGCCTGCTGGCACAGACCCGTCCCCGCACCCGGTCCCAGCGTTTCGAGGCGCTGGGCCTGGGCTATTTCGCCTGGTTGGCCAGTGCCGTGGCCTCCAAAAATGCCATGCCCCATGCCGACGAGGCGTCCGAGCGCTATGTGCTTCGCTTCCGGCCCTGGCAGAAGAGCCTCGGGGTCAGCGACGAGCAGCTTTGCCAGACCATCGAGGGCGACTGCGTGACCCGCAATGCCCGCATGCGGGTTGTCGAACAGGAAGCCTTGCTGCACCATCGCGCGACGCCGGACAGGTCTCACACGAACGCCTCTTCGCGCACCGGCCATTGACGCCGCGGCCCGGCGAGTTGTTGCCGACGCGGGCACCTGGGCCCGCAGGCATGCCCTGTCAGTGCGGTGCAGGCTTGTAGGCCGTCATCAGGATGGACATGCGAATGTTGGGTGCACCCGAGACGGTATCGGTCTGGATCACCGACTTGACCGCCCTTTTCACCTCGGGCGCATACCAATACGTCCACGCCACACGATAGCCCGGCGATGCGCTGGCGGCCTGATTGGTCGACTTGCCCTGGTGCACGATCTTCAAGGCACGGAAGACGCCGGCGGGCGTGGTGACGGTCTCCCAACCCACGACCTGGGCCGACATCCGGTATTGAAAATAATAGGTCTGGTTGTTGACCTGATTGGGCGCCTCATAGTCGTAGGTCCAACTTTTGCCGACGGTCAAGGGCCATGAATAATTGACGCGATGCTGGATCGAGCCGTCCTTGCCCACATAATCCGTGTTCATATCCGCTCGGGCGCTCAGCACATCCGGCGTGCGATTCTCCATCTGATTATTGCCAGGGTTGCGCACGCGCGTGGTCTCGCGCAACCGGACAAAATCGCCGAGTGAACCGGTCACTTCAAAATGGTCTTCCTGCGAGACATTGTTCGACCAGTCATCCACCTCCTGGAAATCCCAGGAATCGCCGATCTGATAGGCCGGGCCGTCGATCTGCTCAGCCAAGGCCGGGTTTGACGAAAGAAAAGTAGCACCGACCAGAAATGCACTGACAAGGCTGTTGATCATAGGAAGACCCAAAACTCCGGATAGGGATGGAAGCCCGGACGTGGCCACAGCGCCACATCGCCGCAGAATCACAGGGCCGCCAGCGGCGTCAAAGTGCATGAGCGCCAAAAGACTTCCCATCGGAAGTGATTCTCATGACGAACAATACCATTGTTTCAATTTGTTCAAGGGCTGATTGGAGGTCGGCCACGGAGGCCCTCGATCCGCCCGGCAGGGCCCATGCCCACAGGTTTCACGCCTCCAGCCGGAGCCCCTGCGCAGGGTACGGCCGCAAATACACCGCAGCCTCGATTGCCGTGGCCCGCAACCAGGCGGCGTAGGCATGCTCTGGCAATACCACCACCATGCGTTTTTCGTCTTCTGGACGGTTGAACTGGCTCATCAGAGGATGCTGATCGGCCGCGATGGTCAACATGCTGAAACTGCGCAGCACCTCGCCCTGGGGTGAGCGCCAGCCGGTCCAGATGCCGGCCAAACCCATGGGCTGACCGTCGGCGCGGCTGATGCGCCGGGGCTCGGCCTTGCCGCTGCGCCAATCGGGCTCGTAGATCGCCTCGGCCGGGATGATGCAGAACCGCCCCAGCCGCCAGGCATCGCGAAAAGACGCTTTCTCCCCCACCGTCTCGCTTCGGGCGTTGTAGGTCTGGCGGGCGATCCGGGTGTCCTGGGCCCAATGCGGTATCAGCCCGAAGCTGCCCGCCACGGCTTCGCGCTCAGGCACCGCTTCGCCGCCGGCCTCCCGGGGGCGTCGGACGAAGGTGGAGGTGTAGGTGGGCCAGACGTCGTCCTTGACACCCGCCACCGGCTGAACCCCGAATGCCTGGGCCAGGCGCTTGGGGTCTTTGACGGATTCATAGTGGGCACACATCGGTCGAACTGTAACGGGTCCGTCCTGCGGCATCGTATCGAGGCCCCAGGTGCGGCGGCCCACGCAATACAGGCGACACGAGGGGTCTGGCCCAGGCGGGCCCTTGCACCCGCGAGCGGGCCTCATCTTCGTACACAATAGACCGGACGCGCCGGCCTCCGACAGACAATTGGGTGGCTTGGCATCGAAATGCATGCGCTCCCCTGTCTTGCGTCGACTGCGATCCAGCATCGAATGCGCAGATTGATCAGGGTGCGGTGAGGCAGGCCGATGCCGCACAGATTCTCTGGCCGGCAAAAAAATACATGGAAATCAATGGGTTACGAAGCCCATTGCGATCAGAAGCCACAGCGGTGCACAACATCATGAACATAGTGATCCTCGATGAGAATCTTCCCCTATGTAGATGGCTCTCAATTTTGGATTTCTACGCCAAAAGCTACGCCAAAGGTAATCTACCGACGCATCTGAGACCGACTCAAACTCCAGTCGTTATAGCGAGCGAACACTGTGCTGTAGCTGCGTCTCCCCCAACAAGTCGCCGAAGCATCTTGGGCAACCTTACCTGGCTAAGCGTTACGGAATGGGGTGCGCGGTCTGGGGGCAGTTGCCCATCTGCGCCTGATCGATTGCAGCCACTTGTCCCCCAGGGCAGGGAGCGCTTTGAGGCACCGTTGCCGCTGTGGCCGCAGGAATAAAGGCCACTGGCGGGCCCTCGGGTTCGGCGATAGGGGCAGCGGCCAAGGGGCCAGACCAATGGCTGGCCGCTGCTGGTGGCTGCGCTGCTTTGGCCGGCATGGCCTCAGGGTTTGGCGGTTGCGGCGAAGATACCGGATCGGGTTTCGGCGCTGCCGCCGTTTCCGTCGTGATTGCTGGCTGGGCTGGGGCGGGTTCAGGCAGTGCTGGGCTCTCTGGAATGACCTGGGGCACCGCCGCTGATGCCGAAGCTTCAACCACCTCCATCGAGGCCCAAACGGGCTCAATTGCACCCGCTGTGCCTCGTGGCATCTTGGAGTGGAGCAACCAGGCACCAATCAGCAGATGCAAGCCCACCACAGAAAGCGCAACTGTTGCAATCCGGTTTTGTGATCGGCGGGCTTTCACATCTAGCAAAACAGTGCTTAATTCACAGATGAAACATTGCTCTGATCCACCACCGCTCTTGGTGTGTTCAGGTGATCGGCGTGAAAGACGCACTACCAAGAATTAAGAGCAGGAATTCGAAGCATTATCTCTGGATGTGTCAAATGAACGACATCTGAATAATTTTCAACGACTGCTTCGACCTCATACTGATGCCCATTTTCTGTGGTGAATGTAGATATTTTCCTCGTCACTGACTCGTCATCATAAGAAAAAGCAGTATCCTGATTTAAATTCAATCCATCCGATCGCCCACTTATAATGATAGTGTTTTTTGTCTTATCAATAACGGACCAACGAACAATGATTGGCGAAGGCCCCTTCGTGCACAGAGGGAATACTCGCCCCAAACTACCGGCCAAACATGATGCAACATTAAAGCCAACTGTTTTTTTGTGGACCAATAAATAAACAATATGCTCATCATCCGACGATGCAGAGAAAACCTTGCTAGCCAATGAATCAGAAACAGGGAGATTTAATGGAAATCGATTAACAAAAATTCCCCCGCAAGCGCCCCCAAAAAAAACAAAAAATCCCAATATCAAAAAACCAATGGTACGCATAAATTTCCGATGGAATTTTTCCATTAATCATTGAAGATTGATTTTGGATGGCTGCTGGGTACCCGGCAGCGATCGATACCATGGCTCCGGCCCTGGACCAAATGTACCATGGGGAAGCTTGCACTCTTTCAGGCAATCCCGAACGAACGATGTGCATTGACGAGTCATCACGTTATATGTGCCAGGACTCTCTTCACGGTCAGCTTCGCATTTATTCATACAGGCATCTTGTTCTGGGGTTGCAGGAATTATGACGCACTCTTTCTTCGGATGATGGCTATCATCATCAACTTTGCCGGGTCCGATTGGTAGATGGTTCTTTGGATAAAATCCACGTGTAGTACCCGGATTTCCAGGATTTCCATCCCCAAATCCAACATGGCCAACGCCACCGGCGTAAAAACAGACCAATACATCCAGCCCTGACGGATCGATGGAATTCATTGGATCTCCATTTACGTAAGAAAAAGTGGAAAAAAGACCCCCATCTAACCCAAGCGGATCACTCTGCCCGTAAATCCCTGCCCCCGGGATGTAGTACCGATGCCAGTTGTAGTGCATGCCCGACTCCGCATCATAGACCTGCCCCGGGAAGCGCAGGTTCATGACGAAGGCGCCCAGACCCGACGGGTTCGAGTTCGCCGCCGTCGTGCCAAACGGCTCCGAGTACCAGGTCCAGCGCGGCACGTTGTTCTGATCCACCACCGCTCTCGGCGTATTCAGGTGATCGGCGTGCACGTAGAAGACCTGCGGCGCGGCTCCATTTACG
>JAFAMV010000223.1 GCA_019233055.1 Curvibacter sp. | reverse complement strand
CGCTCGGGGCGGTACAGCTCGTCCAGCAACTGCAGCTCTTTGGTGAACAGCAGATCATCCACATAGCTGACGAAGCTGTGGGCGCGCAGATCCTCACGCTGGAGGATCGGAGGACGGCCGGCCAGGTAGGCCTTAGCACCATAGAGCTGCAGCACGTAGTCGGTCAGCCTGGCCACCACCACCGGACCGCGCTTGGGCCGCTCCAGCGAGATGACGATGTCGGCCTCGCGCCGCGACAGCTGCATCAGGCGCGGCAAGGCCAGCAGGTCGATCGACAGCGCGGGGTGTTGCTGCGTGAGCCGGGCCAGTTGCGGCGCCAGCACCATGGTGCCGAAGCCCTCGGTGGTGCCCAGCCGCACCAGGCCCGAGGGCCCCTCGGCGGCCGACAGCGAGGCCCGCTCCACCTGCGCCACCGCCGCTTCCATGGCCTCGACCTGGGGCAGCAGTTGCCGCCCGGCCTCGGTCAGCCGATGGCCAGCCGCCTCACGGGCGAACAGCGGTGTGCCCACCTCTTTCTCCAGCGCCTGCAGGCGCCGGGCCACCGTGGTGTGGTCCACCTCCAGCCGCCGTGCCGCATTCACCAGGGTGCCGGTGCGGGCGAGTTCGAGGAAATAACGCAGGTTGTTCCAGTCCATGGGGGGATTGTCGTCGCCGGCCATGGCCCTGGCGAAGCTGCATGCTGGGCCTTTTCAGTCCGGCTATTGGGCGTCGCCGACCACGCCCGTGCCGCCACCCAGGGCCTGGTACAGCGTGACCTGGTTCTTGAGCTGGGCCAACTGGTTCTGCGCCCAGGCCGTCTCGGCGTTGCGGCGCGTCTCCTGCGCGTCCAGCCACAGGCTCAGCGCCACCGCGCCCTGCCGGTCGAATCAAACAAAACTCCAAATCAAATCCAGCTACAGAGAATACACAACGTCAGCCAAGGCAATTGGCGCCTTTCGATGGGTAACAATTATCAATGTCTGAACCTTGCTTTTCAGATACAACAAAATCGATGCCTCAAGCTCAAAATCCAAAGCCGACGTCGGCTCATCCAGAATCATGATTTGCATTCCCCTCAATAGCGATCTTCCTATCCCGATTCTTTGACGCTCACCTCCAGAAACACCACTCAAATCAGAAAGAGCACGGCATTTCAAATCCAAGGCAGACAAGTGCAATCGGTCAATAACATCATCAACAGCCGCCGAATCCCTATGGAACACCCCCCCAAAAGTCAAATTATCCTCAAATCACCACCAAACAGACAAACATCCTGAGAAACCACGGCAACCTCCTCCAATAATTCATACTTGAATTTATGATCAACCTTGCGCCCACGGAAATAGATATACCCAGATGACATGGGGATCAACCCTATCATTGTTTTTATTAATGTTGTTTTACCCAGACCAGACTGTCCCGTGATCACATAAACCTTGCCGGCCTCAAGAACCCAATTCAAAGGACTACAACCCCCGCACCTGCCAAGCAAAAAAAACATCGACAAAGCAAAAAATCACAGAATCACCACTCAAAAGATTTGCAATATCCTTGATATTTTCATCAGTTTTCCTGAAAAAGTCCCTATCAAATTCAGACATATATTTCAATGAATTATCAAGAGCTATGAAATGAGACTTCAAGTTCATCAATGAAGAAGCAATTATCGCAAAAGGCAGCGTCATCTGAATAGCATATCCCGTAATCAAAACAAAACCTCCAACCGCCAACTCTCCGGAATTTATCCTCAAAGCCGCATACACAGAGAAAAATATGACAGCACACCCCACAAGCAGAGCTTGAAATCCCAGCAGCATACCCGCAAGGAAATTGGCGCCGAACACGTCAACTCGATAATCATTCAATTTTTGAAAAGCCTTTAACTCAACATGCTTCTCAAAATTGTTTATTTTGATTTCGTACATCTTCGAAACATACTCAGAGATGAAGGAGGATATTTCATTTTGCGCAGAAAATATTTTTCGATAAACAGATTCACTTTTCATCAAAACCCAACATGCCATCAAAAACAAGAATGCCATAGAGAAAATAAACAAATTGCCATGGACATTGAAATTTTATTCAATATAATGAAAAATGAGAATATCAATTGAAAAACGGTTGGCAAAAGCACCCAGAGTAACGAATCATTAATTACCCCAAAACTACGCATCGCCCTATTCAAATCGGTCACAACCACACCGGCATCCAACCCTGACTGCTCCAAATGAGGCTTATACACAATCCCAGATATAATCTCCAATGCAATAGCAACCTCACATTTCACCAAGACATATGCACTGACGACTCCCTTTGTCCATTCTGCAACATTGCCAACAGCCCAACAAATCCCGTACACAAGAGCAAGAACCAGAATATATTGCCCTCGGACATACCCACCCAAAGAATCAACCACATGACTAAGAAGCAAAGGAGTCAATGAGCCAACACACCCAATCAAAAGCATAAACAAAGTACACAAAGTCAAATGCAATCCAAGACGACCGTACCTCAAGCGCGTGCGTCCATATCCAGTTCGATATATTGAAATAAGATTAAAAACAGTAAGCTTACTCATCAAACCCTCGCAAGAGACACCATTGAAATTTCAGTCCAATTGCCTTTAACATCAGCCACATCCGTCACTGCTGCGTATCAACCAACATCCATACATGAACTAAAAATCGCACCCCTGCATCCTGTTTCAAATTCAAGAAATACATCGACCCCTAAAAAAATGAAACTATAGATTCAATGAAAATATAAATAATTCAGCACGACCATTCAAACCCAAGAATTCTCATATGTTGCATGTAGCTTCTACATCAAGATCGTCTCTCTCATTTCATGAAAACATACAAAAATGCTTTGCCTTTGAAATTCAGTAGATAGGTGGTTGAATGAAATGCATCGATGGGTATGCGAACTTCGTCTAATTTATTCAACTCTTGGAAATAGCTCCCCAGTCTGCAAATCAGCTGAGCAATCAATGCCCTTCTGAGCTGAAGCAACGTCAAAGGTGAACATGAGGCACCTGCAAATTTGCAAAGTTAAGGTGCATTTTTGATTGTTGCACCAACAAATATGCACAACTATCATCGGTCGGAATCACTCAATGACCACAGGAGACACCCAACCATGAGCACCCCCACCGTCAAACTGCTGATCAACGGCGAATTCGTCGAGTCCAAGACCACCCAGTGGCGCAATGTGGTCAACCCGGCCACGCAGGAGGTGCTGGCCCGCGTGCCCTTTGCCACCGCCGACGAGATCAACGCCGCCGTGGCCAGCGCCAAGACGGCCTTCAAGACCTGGCGCAAGACGGCCATCGGCGCGCGCGCCCGCATCTTCCTGAAGTACCAGCAGCTGATCCGCGAGAACATGGCCGAACTGGCTGCCATCCTGACCGCCGAGCAAGGCAAGACCCTGCCCGATGCCGAAGGTGATGTGTTCCGCGGCCTGGAGGTGGTGGAGCATGCGGCCGGCATCGGCAACCTGCAGCTCGGCGAACTCGCCAACAACGTGGCCGGCGGCGTGGACACCTACACCCTGCTGCAGCCGCTGGGCGTCTGCGCCGGCATCACGCCCTTCAACTTCCCGGCCATGATTCCGCTGTGGATGTTCCCAATGGCCATCGCCACCGGCAACACTTTCATCCTCAAGCCCTCCGAGCAGGATCCCATGGTCACCATGCGCCTGTGCGAGCTGGCCCTGCAGGCCGGCATCCCGGCCGGGGTGCTGAACGTGGTGCATGGCGGCGAGGACGTGGTCAATGCCATCTGCGACCACCCCGACATCAAGGCCATCAGCTTCGTGGGCTCGACCAAGGTCGGCACCCATGTCTACAACCGCGCAAGCCTGGCTGGCAAGCGGGTGCAATGCATGATGGGCGCCAAGAACCATGCCATCGTGCTGCCCGACGCCAACAAGGAGCAGACCCTCAACGCCATCGCCGGTGCCAGCTTCGGCGCCGCCGGCCAGCGTTGCATGGCGCTGTCGGTGGTGGTGCTGGTGGGCGAGGCCCGCCAGTGGGTGAACGACCTGGCCGAGAAGGCCTAGTTCCTTAAGGTCAAGGCCGGCACCGAGAAAGGCACCGACGTAGGCCCGCTGGTGTCCTGCGCGGCCCGCGACCGGGTGGAAAGCCTGATCGAACGCGGCGTGGCCGATGGCGCCACCCTGGTGCTCGACGGCCGCAAGCCCCAGGTGCCCGGTTTCGAGCAGGGCAACTTCGTGGGCCCGACCATTTTTGACGGTGTGAAGCCCGGTATGGCCATCTATGACCAGGAGATCTTCGGGCCGGTGCTGTGCCTGGCCGGGACCGACACCCTGGACGAAGCCATCGAGCTGATCAACAGCAACCCGAACGGCAACGGCACCGCGATCTTCACGCAGAGCGGCGCCGCGGCGCGCAAGTTCCAGGAAGACATCGATGTCGGCCAGGTTGGCATCAACGTGCCGATCCCGGTGCCGGTGCCCATGTTCTCGTTCACTGGTTCGCGCGCCTCCAAGCTCGGCGACCTGGGCCCCTATGGCAAGCAGGTGGTGCTGTTCTACACCCAGACCAAGACCATCACCGCGCGCTGGTTTGACGACAGCACGGTGAGCCAGGGCGTCAACACCACCATCAGCTTGAAATGAGACCACCCCGTTTGAACTTCCGCACAGGAAAACGCCGGGCCGCCCCAAGTTTTCCTGCCCCCTCGGAGTAAAACAGCACTTTGGGTTTTGAAAGTCTTCCATGGATTTTGAACTGAGCGAAGAGCAGCGGGCCTTTGCGCAAACCGCCCGCGACTTTGCCGAGGCCGAGTTCGCGCCGCACGCGGCGCATTGGGACGAGGCCGGCATCTTCCCCAAGGAGGCCATCGCCAAGGCCGGCGAACTGGGCTTTTGCGGCCTGTACGCGCCCGAGGCGGCCGGCGGCCTGGCCCTGCCGCGACTCGACGCCACTCTGGTGTTCGAGGAGATGGCGGCGGTCGACCCCTCGACCACCGCCTTCATCAGCATCCACAACATGGCCACCTGGATGCTGGGCACCTGGGCCACACCGGCGGTGCGCGACCATTGGGGCCCGCTGCTGTGCAGCGGCCAGAAACTGGCCTCGTACTGCCTGACCGAACCCGGCGCCGGCTCGGACGCGGCCTCGCTCAAGACCCGCGCCGAGCGCGTGGGCTTCGAGTATGTGATCAACGGCGGCAAGGCCTTCATCTCGGGCGCCGGCAGCACCGATATGCTGGTGCTGATGGCCCGCACCGGCGGCCCCGGCTCGGCCGGGGTCTCGGCCTTCGTGGTGCCGGCCGATGCGCCCGGCATCAGCTATGGCAAGAAAGAGCACAAGATGGGCTGGAACAGCCAGCCCACCCGCACCATCAGCTTCGACAATGTGCGCATCCCCGCCGACAACCTGCTGGGCGCCGAGGGCGAGGGCTTCAAGATCGCCATGAAGGGCCTGGACGGCGGGCGCATCAACATCGCCACCTGCTCGGTCGGCGCCGCCCAGGGCGCCCTCACCCAGGCCCAGCGCTACATGCAGGAGCGCCAGCAGTTCGGCAAGCCGATCGCCAGCTTCCAGGCCCTGCAGTTCAAGCTGGCCGACATGGCCACCGAACTGGTGGCGGCGCGCCAGATGGTGCGCCTGGCGGCCAGCAAGCTCGATGCCGGCGCCCCCGACGCCAGCACCTATTGCGCCATGGCCAAGCGCTTTGCCACCGATGCAGGCTTCACGGTCTGCAACGAGGCCCTGCAATTGCATGGCGGCTATGGCTACATCCGCGAATACCCGCTGGAGCGCCTGCTGCGCGACGCCCGCGTGCACCAGATCCTCGAAGGCACCAACGAGATCATGCGCGTCATCATCTCGCGCCGCATGCTCGACGGCGACGCGCCCGACGCCATCCGCTGACCCCCTCAACACCCCGGGAGACAAGAACATGAACATCGCCTTCATCGGCCTCGGCAACATGGGCGGCCCCATGGCCCTCAACCTGCTCAAGGCCGGCCACGCCGTGCAGGCCTTCGACCTGTCCAAACCCGCCTGTGACAGGCTGGCCGCCGAAGGCCTGCCGATCGCCGCCAGCGCCGCCGACGCGGTGCGCGGCGCCCAGGCTGTGATCAGCATGCTGCCCGCCAGCCAGCACGTCGAATCGCTGTACCTGGGCGAGGCCGGCCTGCTGCGCCAGTTGAACCCCGGCACCCTGGTGATCGACTGCTCGACGATTGCCGCCGCCAGCGCCCAGAAGGTGGCCCAGGCGGCCGCCGCGCTCGGCCTGCCCTGTCTCGACGCCCCGGTGTCGGGCGGCACCGGCGGCGCCATCGCGGGCACCCTGACCTTCATGGTCGGCGGCGACGATGCCGCCCTGGCCCTGGCCCGACCCCTGCTCGAGAAGATGGGCGCCAACATCTTCCATGCCGGCGGCGCCGGCGCCGGCCAGACCGCCAAGATCTGCAACAACATGCTGCTGGGCATCCTGATGATCGGCACCAGCGAAGCCCTGGCCCTGGGCGTGGCCAATGGGCTGGACCCCAAGGTGCTGTCCGAGATCATGCGCCGCAGCTCGGGCGGCAACTGGGCGCTCGAAAAATACAACCCGATGCCGGGCGTGATGGAGACGGCCCCCGCCTCCAAGGGCTATGCCGGCGGCTTCGGCACCGACCTGATGCTCAAGGACCTGGGCCTGGCCCAGGAGAACGCCAGCGCTGTCAAGGCCAGCACCCCGCTGGGCGGCCTGGCCCGCAGCCTGTATGCGGCCCACAGCCTGGGGGGCCAGGGCGCGCTCGACTTCTCGAGCGTGATCCGCCTGTTCCAGAAGAGCTGAAGCACCGGCGGGCCCACCGCAGCTGCCCTGCGACGGGCCGCCGGCCGGACCGCCAGCACCGACGTGCATCGGGCCCGCCGCACGGCCCGGTGTTTTCCCTAGCGCTCAAAACAGGGTTCAGCGCGCAGAATTAATTAATATATTCAATATTGACCGGTCCACACACCGAGTCTCGCCGTGCACGCCCAGGTCTACTCCACCGATGTCGATTTCGCGCCCAAGCCGGCGGCCCATTGGCACGCGGCGATCTCGCGCTATTTCGGCCACCTCGAGGCCCGCTGCGAGGCGCCCGGGTCCTTCGAGGCGCGCATGCAGGCCTACGAGGTGGGGGTGTTGCGGGTCTTCACCATCAGTTCGTCGGGCAATGACGTCGAGCGCCTGCCGCGCCACCTGCACGACCACGGATCGGACTACTACAAGCTGCTGCTGCAACTCGAAGGCCACAGCGACATCGTCCAGCAACACGACCGCGTGGCCTTGCAGCACACCGACTGGAGCCTCTACGACCCGCGCCAGCCCTACACGATCGAGAGCCCGGGCCCTTACAAGCACCTGGTGGTCCAGATCCCCCGTGCCCGGCTGCAGGGCCTGGCCATCCCGAATCTGCACACCTCCCAGATCGGCCACCCGCAGATGCAGGGCCTGTTTCGGCTGCTGGGCTCCTTCCTGGGCTCGCTGTCCGACCAACTGCCCCACCTGCCCGAAGCCTGCGCCACGCCGCTGTCCGAGACCCTGGTCGGCCTGCTGAGCTCGACGCTCGCGGCGCTGCGCAACACCCAGGGCGATGCCCTGCCCCTGCCGGCCGTGCTGCGCGCCCGGGTCAAGCAGCATGTCCAGAGCCAACTGGCCGACCCGGACCTCTCGCTGGACCGGATCGCCGAACAGATGCGCTGCTCCAAGCGCTACCTGCACCGCATCTTCGAAGAGGAAGGCATCACCCTCGAGCGTTACATCTGGCACAGCCGCCTGGACCGCTGCAAGGCCGAACTCGAGGCCCCCGGCGACAGCGGCACGGAGCTGGCCGGGCGCAGCATCGCCGAGATCGCCTTCCGCTGGGGCTTCAGCAGCACCGCGCATTTCAGCCGGGTCTTCAAGAGCCGGTTCGGGCTGACGCCACGAGACTGCGCGGCCCTCGCATCGCAGCAGGCACGCACCTTCCTGCACCACTGAGGCACGCCGCCTGGGCAGGCCCGCCACGGCCCTGCCCCCAAAGCCCCGCATTGCCCCCTGCAATGCCCCGCCGTCCATCGGGGCGCCTGCGCGTGGGCGCTGGAACCGGCGCCTCTTGAATGCCCCACACCCCCGTTGTCAAGCCGGTCTGACGACCTTTCCCGTCCATCGGGAATTCAGCTTTCATTTGAAATTTCCAGCCGCACTCAAATCATCTGCAGCCACCCCACAAAATACATCAGCATTTCCAAAAGACGGCACCGACCCACCCTCAAAACCCATTCAACGGGATTATTCAAAATAAATTCCCGCCCATCGGGAAAAATTCAGACCGATTCCATCACCCTCGCCGGCCTGGCTTCCAGGCGGACCCCAACACCTCCATCAAAAATACCCAAAAACGTCTGAGAGGCGCGACAGCCCGTATTTCACAGGATTTTCAAAAATACGCATGATTTTATTATTTGAATGCCATCGAGGCATTTTTAAAATCATTGGAGACCTGATTGATGAAAAAGAGAACGCTCATTGCCGGGGCCCACGCCCTGCTCTGCTCGGCCGGCGCCCTGGCCCAGGGCAGCGCCACCCTCTACGGCCAGTTGGACACCGGACTGGAAAGCCTCAGCCACCAGGGCGGCGGCAGCCGCACCTTCTTTGCCGGCGCCGGTGCCTCGGCCCCGACGCTGTTCGGCTTCCGGGGCTCCGAAGACCTGGGGGGCGGGCTCAGCGCCATCTTCCTGCTCGAAGGCAGCATGAATGTCGGCTCGGGTGCCACCAACACCGGCGTCAACAGCAACGGGGGCTTCTTCGGGCGCGCCGCCTATGTGGGCGCCAAGGCCGATGTCGGCACCTTCAAATTCGGCCTGCAGCTCGATCCGGCCTTCATCAGCTACCTGGAGACCGATCCGCGCGGCATGGCCCAGTCCTTCTCGGGGCTGCAGGCCTGGATCAATTCGATCGCACCGCAGACCACACCCAGCACCACCACGGTGAATATCTTCGACCAGAATGCGGTGAGCTACAGCTTCAGCGCCGGCCCGTTCAACGGCACGGCACTGTATTCATTCGGCAATGCGGCCAACAGCGCCGGCAGCAATTCGCTCTGGTCGCTCGGCGGCAGTTACAAGAACGATGCCCTGCAGATTTCAGCCGGTGCCTTCAAGGACAAACCCGCCAGCGCCACCGGCACCGGCGCCGCCTCGGAATGGAATCTGGGCCTGGGCTACAAAATCTCGGCCTTGACGCTGAAAGCCAATTACCTGTCGGTCCAGCCGAATGTGCCGGGCAATTCGCAATTCGGCACCTGGGGACTCGGCGGCGAATATGCCGCCACCGGGCTTCTGACCCTGAATGCGGCCTTCTACAGCAGCAAGGACAAGACCCTGGGCGGCAGCGTGAAGACCTTCACCTTCGGTGCCGACTATGCCCTGAGCAAACGCACCGCCCTCTACGGCCAGTGGGTCTCGGCCCGGCAGTCGGCGAGCGGCTGGAGCGGCGGCGCGATCGTCGACCAGAACGGCGGTCTGCTCAGCGCGGGCCAGACTGTCAGCGGTCTGGCCGTCGGCATCCGCCACAGCTTCTGAAGCCCGCATCGATTGCTTTGTCCGCAAGTTCTCCAAGGGACTTGAACCTTCATACCGCAGCCTGGCTGCGGTTTTTTTCGACCTCAGGACAGCCGCATCCAGCGCACGGCCTGCAACAGCTCGGGCCCCAGCACCAGGCGCAGGTAGTCCATCGGGGCCTGCGCGGCCGGCAAGGCGCAACTGAGCACGAAATGACCACCGGATTCGCGCAGGCAGACCGGCAGGGCGATCTCATGGAAGCGCTGGCCCGACAGTCCATGCACCCAGCTCACCAGGCCGTGGCGCTGGTATTCCTCATGGGCCGCCGCAATCGACCCGCGCAGACGCTGGCCATCGGGCATCGGCCTGTGGTGCAGGGCCTGGATCAGGCGCATGCGTTCGCCCACCGGGGCGGCCACCAGACAGGCCAGCCCCATGGCCGAGCCGTCAAGTGCAAACTCCGAGCCGGCCTCGGCAAAGCCGGGTGACGGGGCCGCCACCTCGAGGCAGACCATGGCCAGCCGGTCGGGCGCGGCCAGGCAGACGGTGGCCTGCGTCTTCTGGGCCAGGGCCTGCATCAGGGGCCGCACCACATGCGGGATCCCCAACCGGCTCTGGACCCGCGCCCCCATGCCCAGCAGCCGGGCGCCGAGCAGGAATTTCGCCGACTCCGGGGCGGTGCGCAGATAGCCCAGCTCGACCAGGGTCGAAGTCAGGCGCGACACGGTCGAGCGCGGCAGGCCGGTGCGCTCACACAGCTGCTGGTTGCCCAGCAGCTCACCGCCGGCAAACTCGGCCAGGATCCTCAGGCCCTTGGCCAGGGACTCCACATGGCCCGGCCCGGACGGCGGGACCGCCGGGGCATCAGGACCGGAGCGTCCGCTCATCGCCGTCATGGCGCCTGCACCCGGGGCTGCGGCGCTCAGCCCGCCGCCAGGTAGCTGCCATGCAGGATGTCCGGCCGCTGGCGCAGCTCGGCCGCCGTGCCTGCATAGGCCACCCGGCCGCGCTCCAGCACAAAGGCCTGCTGCGACACCGCCAGCGCCACCGTGGTGAACTGCTCGATCAGCAGCACCCCCACCCCCTGCGCCACCACCTGTTGCAGCACGCCCACCAGGCGCTTGACGACCATGGGCGCCAAGCCCAACGACAGCTCGTCCACCACCAGGAAGCGCGGCCGCGCCAGCAGGGCCTGGGCCACGCAGACCATCTGCTTCTGCCCGCCCGACAGCGAGCGCCCCGCCAGGGCCAGCTTGGGCTCCAGCTCCGGGAAGATCGCCAGCACGTCCTCGAGCGCCCCCTTGAGCTGCGGGCCCGGCAGCGCGGTGGCGGCGGCCAGCAGGTTGTCGCGCACCGACAGATCGCCCAGCACCCGATGCCCTTCGGGCACCACGGCGATGCCGGCCGCGCGCACCTGCTCGGCGCGCCGGGCCATCAGCACCGCACCATCCAGCATCACCCGGCCCGACACCCGGGGCAGCAGCCCGGCCAGGGCCATCACCGTGCTCGATTTGCCGGCGCCGTTGGGCCCCACCAGGGCCGTGATCTCGCCGCAGCGCACCGACAGGCTGACCCCGTGCAGCACGCGCTTGCCACCCCGGTCCAGCACCAGCTCGTCAAGCCTCAGTTCCCCGGCCTCACCTTGCTCACATGCCCTCATTCAGATGCTCCCAGGTAGGCGGCCTGCACGGCCGGGTCTTGCAACACCTCGCGCGTGGGCCCGAGCGCCAGGCGGCGGCCGAAATCCAGCACCAGGGTCTGGCTGCAGGTGGCGGCGATCAGGTCCACATCGTGATCGATCAGCAGCACCTGTGCGCCGCAGAAGGCCGGGATGCCACACAGCAGCTCGCGCAGGCGCGCGGCCTCGTGCTCGGTCAGGCCGGCCCCGGGCTCATCGAGCAGCAGCAGGCGGGGCTGCCCGAGCAGGGCCTTGCCGATCTCGACCAGGCGCCGCTCGAACAGGTTCAGGCGCTGGCCCAGGCGGGTGGCCACCGACAGCAGCCCGATGTGCTCCAGCACCCGGGCCAATTGGTCGAACGGGGCCTCCGCGCCCGGCGGCACATGGTCGAGCACCGCCCGCAGGTTGTCCCAGACGCTCAGGTCTTCGACCACCTGTTCGGTCTGGAAGGAGCGGCGCAGGCCGAAACGCACCCGCTGCAGCGGCGACAGCGCCAGCAGGTCGCGGCCGTCCACCTCCACCCGGCCGGAGCGCGGGCGCACCAGGCCGCCGAGCACGTTGACCAAGGTGGTCTTGCCGGCGCCATTGGGTCCGATGAGCCCGCAGACCGGCGCCTCCAGCGTGGCGCTCAGGCCGTCGATGGCATGCACGCCACCGAACTGCACACTGAGCTGATCGATGCGGATCATGGCTGCCCTCCCCGCCCGGCCAGCCGCCGCCCCAGGCGCCCCAGGGCTGCCGCCGCGTCCAGCCACTGGCCGACCAGGCCGGCCGGCGCGGTGATCAGGGCATGCAGCAGGGCCGCGCCGAAGAGGATCTGGGCCACGAAGCCATTCACGTTCCAGTCGGTCAGCAGCGAGGGTACGGCACGCAGCAGCAGGCCGGCCAGCAGCGCCCCGCCCCAGTGGTAGGCGCCCCCCACCACGGTCAGGGCGAACATCATCACCGAATCGCCGGCGCCGAAGCCCCGGCCGTCCAGTTGGCCGACCGCCCCCGCCAGCAAGGCTCCGCTGACACCGGCACAGAAGCCGGCCAGGCCGAAGGCCCAGGTCTGGTAGAGCAGCACGTCGACGCCGGCCCCCAGGGCCGCCGCCTCGCCCCGGCGGATCAGCGCCCAGGAGCGGCCGGCCCGCGTGCGCCGATGCCATTCGATCAGGGCCAGCACCGCCGCCAGCCAGGCTGCGGTGTAGGCCAGGTAGGCGCCGTCGCCCGTGGCCCAGGCGGGCCGGGCCATCAACAGGCGCTCACTGCCCACCATGCGGCCCAGCCACCCGGGGCCGCCATCGGGAAAGCCGACCGCCGTCACCAGCACCTGGAAGCCCCCGGCCATCATCAGCGTCACCAGGGCCAGGTACAGGCCCTTGAGGCGCAGCGCCGGCAGGCCGGCCAGCATGCCGATCAGCGCCGCGCTGAGGCCTGCGGCCAGCACGCAGAGCTCGAACGGGGCATGCCAGCCATGGCTGACCCGCAGCGCCACCCAGCCACCGGCGCCGAGCAGGGCGTACTGGCACAGGCTGACCAGCCCCAACTGGCCGTAGAGCAGCGCCACCCCCGCCACCGCCACCGACAGGGCCAACGACGAGGTCAGGGTCTTCACCCAATAGGCATTGGCCAGCCAGGGCAGGAGCAGGGCCAGCAGCAGCACCGCACCCAGCATCGTCAGCAAGGAGCGACGGCGCTGGGCGGCCGCCTCGGCCAGGGCATGGCGCAGCGCGCCGAGGTCCGGCGCCGTGGCGCCGGAGGGTCCGACAAGAGTCATGGAATTCAAGCCTTGCGCGAGGTGTTTCGGAACAGGAGACAGGCCGCCACCGCCACCAGAAAGGGCGTGGCGCTGCGGTAGGGCGAATAGGCCGGCCAGGTGATGGACAGGGCTTCGAGCACGCCGATGACCAGGCCCGCCAGCACGGTCACGGTCAGCGAACCGAGCCGGCCCAGGATGGCCGCGGCAAAGGCGGGGATCACCAGAAAGGTCAGCAGCATGGCCTGCAGGCGCACCATGTTCGCCAGCAGCAGGCCGCAGACGCCCGCGAAGGCCCCGCTGAGCAGCCAGGCCACGCCATCGACCTGCAGCACCCGGATGCCCAGCAGGGCGCTGAGTTCGCGGTCATTGGCCAGCGCGCGCATCTTCAGCCCGATGCGGGTGCGCGACAGCAGCAGGCCGATGGCCAGCATCATCAGGGCCGCCAGCGCCAGGCTCAGCAGCCGGGTGGTGGTCAGGCGCACATCGCCGATGGCGGTGCTGAACTCGATGCCGCCGGCATCGGTGGGCAGGCTGAGGCGGCGCGGCTGCTCGTCCCAGATCCAGTCGGTGGCGCCCATCACCACCAGGGCGAAGCCCAGGGTGGCGATGCTGCGGATGGTCGGGTCGCGATGGGCCAGCCGCGGCGCCAGCAGACGCCCATAGCCCCAGGACAGGGCCATGGCGGTGGCCACCGCCGCCGCGCAGGCCCAGCCCAGGGCCATGTCGCGCTGCAGCAGCGACCAGGCCACATAGGCCCCCATGGCGCCGATGGCGCCGAAGGCGAAGTTCAGCACCCCGGAAGAGCGGTACAGCAGCACCAGCCCCATGCCCGAGAGCGCGTAGACCGCGCCCAGGCCCAGGCCCGACACCAGAAAAGGAAGCAGAGTGTCCACGCGCCGCCCTGCCTCACTTCAGGCCCAGCTTCTGCGCATCGGAGCGCACATCGGCCAGCTCGGGGTCGTCGGCCTGCATGCAGGGCTCGGTCGGCGCCCAGCCGGTGCCGGTGGAGCGCGCCATCGGGCCGCTGAAATTGGCGTTGTGGCGCTGGCCGTCACCGATGTGGAAAGGCGTGCACAGGATGTCGCTGCGGAAGTCGGCCACCTTGCGCAAGGCGGCGGTCACCGAGGCGCGGTCGATCTTCGCCGGGTCCATCTTCAGCAGGGTCTCGGTGAGCAGGCGCGCCGACAGGTAGCCGGCCTGCGAGAAGGTGTCGCGCGGGTCATCCTTGCGGCCGTACTTGTCCATGATCGCCAGCCAGTTCAGGTTGTCCGGCCCCTTGGATTCGAGCGGCTGGAACTCGAGGTTGGTGTCGAAGTTGTCCTTCCAATAGGCGCCGATGGCCTTGGGCACCTCGATGTTGTAGGCCGGTGCGGCCGACAGGAAGTGGATCTTGCGGCCCAGGCCCTGCTGCTCGGCCGCGCCCAGCATGGGCACCAGCAGGCCCTTGGGCACATCGAACAGGATGGCGTCGGGCTTCTGCGCCGCCGCCTGCAGCACCACCGAGGTCGGATCGGCAGAGCCCGGATCGATGGTCAGGGTCTGCACCTCGACACCGTTCTTGCGGCCCCATTCCTTGGGGCCCTCGCAGGCCCAGTTGCCCAGGCTCGGGATGTTGGGGATCACGCAGACCATCTTCTTGGCCTTGTACTGGCGGGCCGCGTACATGGCCGCGATGGTGGCCGAGACGCGCGGGCCGGCATTCAGCGGCACATAGTTGCGGGCGAAGAAGCATTCGCGCGGCACGCCGGTGCCGGCCACCACCATCACGTTCTCCTGCGCATACAGGCGTGCATTGGCGCCGCACTCGACAAAGCTGGTGTTGCCGGCCATGGCCACCACCTTGCGGTCCTTGACCAGTTTGGAGGCCACCTGGGCGGCCACCTCGGGGTTCCATTGGTCGTCGGCGACCTGGTAGTCGACCGGGCGGCCGTTGATGCCGCCATTGCTGTTGACGCAACTGAAATAGGCCGCCGCCGCAGCAGCCGAGGCGCTGAAATCATCCGGGCCGGTCTTGCCGACCACCGCGCCCACCGGGATCGGCTCGCCGCTCGCCTTCTTGCCGTTGTTGAGCCCGCAGGACTGGGCCTGCGCGCTGCCGCCCCACAGCGCGGCAGCCAGGCCCAGCGCGCCCAGGCCCAGGCCCAGGGCCTGCAGGCGGGCGGTCTTCGATGTCTTCTTGCTCGTGGTCTTCTTGCTCATGTCTTGTCTCCGTCTTCTAGGGTTGATGTAAGGGAAAGAAACCGACCGGGGCCCACCTCAATAGGCCACGCAGACCGACTTCAGTTCGGTGAACTGCTCGATGGCGCTGCGGCCCAGGTCGCGGCCGTAGCCCGACTGCTTGACGCCGCCGAAGGGCAGGTTGTTGTCCAGCATGTTGTGGGTGTTGACCCAGACGATGCCGGCCTGCAGGCGGGGCACCACCCGGTGCACCCGCGACAGGTCGTTGGACCAGACGCTGGCGGCCAGGCCGTAATCGCTGGCATTGGCCAGCTCGACCGCCTCGTCCACCGTGTCGAAGGGCATCACCGCGACCACCGGGCCGAACACCTCGTCGCGCACGATGCGCATGCCGGCATGGGTGTCGGCCAGCACGGTCGGCTGCATGAAGAAGCCGCTGTCCAGGCCGCGCCGGCCGCCGGCGACCACGCGGGCGCCCTCCTCGCGCGCCTGCTGCACATGGGCCTGCACCCGCAGCAGATGGCGCTGCGACACCAGCGGCCCGACCTGGGTGGCCGGGTCGAAGCCCGAGCCCAGGCGCAGCTGCGCCGCCTGGGCCGCCAGGGCCTCGAGCACCGCATCGAAATGGCGGCGCTGCACATAGACCCGCGAGCCGGCGGTGCAGACCTGGCCCTGGTTGAAGAAGATGCCCTGGGCGGCGCCCTCGGCGGCGCGCACCGGGTCCATGTCGTCGAAGATGATCAGCGGCGACTTGCCGCCCAGCTCCAGGCTGAAGCGGGCCATGCGGTCCAGCGCGGTGTGGCCGATCGCGCGCCCCACCCCCGTCGAGCCGGTGAAGCTGATCTTGCGCACCCCGGTGTGGGCCACCAGGGCCTCGCCGGCCTCGGCGCCGCCGGTGACCACGTTCAGCACCCCGTCCGGCAGGCCCGCGAGCTGCGCCAGCTCGGCCAGGCGCAGCGCGGTCAGCGGCGTCTCGGGCGCCGGCTTGAGCACCACGGTGCAGCCGCAGGCCAGGGCCGGCGCCACCTTCCACAGCGCGATGGCCAGCGGGAAGTTCCAGGGCACGATGGCCGCCACCACACCCACCGGCTCGCGCACGGTGTAGGCGTGGTAGCCCACCCCGGGTGGAAAGCCGATCGAGGTGTCCAGCGTGCTGCCCTCGATCTTGGTGGCCCAGCCGGCCATGTAGCGCACATGTTCGGCGCCGGCGCCCACATCGATGGCGCGCGCCACGCCCAGCAGCTTGCCGCTCTCCAGGGTCTCCAGGGCCGCCAGTTCCTCACCATGGGCCTCGATCAGGTCGGCCAGGCGGCACAGCAGGCGCTCGCGGTCGGCCGGGCGCAGGCCGCGCCAGGCCGCCGAGGCGAAGGCCCGCTGCGCCGCCTGCACCGCCAGCGCCACATCGGCGGCGTCGCTGTCGGCCACCTCGGCCACCCGCAGGCCGGTGGCCGGGTCGCTCACGTCAAGGTGCCGCCCGGCCTGGGCCGGGACGGTGCGGCCGCCGATCCAGTTGCCCAGCCGGCCCCGGTCGAGCAGGCCCAGGGTGCGCAGTCGGTCTTGGGTCAGGTGGCTGAAGTCCATGGTCTTCAGCCCCCGTATCCATCGGCCGGGGCCGCCATGGCCCGGTGCACCAGCAGGGTGTCGGTGAACTGCTCGAAGGCCACGATGCGCCCCTGCGCCACCTGCCAGACATGGGCGACGCGCGCCTCGAAGGAGCGGCCGGTGGCCCGGCAGGTGCCCGCATAGTCGCCGGTGGCGACCACGGTGTCGCCGGCGTCGTAGAGCGCACCGAGGCGGAAGCGGTAGCCGTCCCACTCGGCACCCAGGCGCCGGAACACCTGCTCGACCACGGCCTGCGGGCCGACATGGGTGCCGGCGCAGGGAAAGCCGGCCATCTCGGTCCAGCGCACCTCGGGCGAGGCGTCGGCCAGCATGCCCGCCAGGTCCTGGCGATCGGAGGCCGCGTAATGCTCGGCCACGATTTGGTAAGGGGTTTTCATCAGGGTCTTTCAGGGTTCAGACAGGTTCCAGGCCATCGGGGTAGACGCTGCGCGACAGCTCACGCATGTGGGCGCCGGCCGGCCGGTTGGCGACCGCGCCATCGCCGGTCAGGCCCAGGAACTTGCCGGTGGAGCGCATGTCGGCGAAGTTGAAGAAGAAGGTCGAGGCCACCGGGATGCGGAACTCGCGGAAAGTGAACAGGTACTGCTGCGGCGCGAAGCGGTAGACCGTGCTGAGGTCCACATCGCCGTGGCCGCGCTGTTCGCCGCGCAGGCACTGCCAGGCGTAGCGGGTGCTGCTGAGGTAGCTGTGTTCGTAGCAATGGTTCGGGCTGTAGGTCTGCAGGGTGCGCAGGCCGATCAGGTCGCGCGAGGGCGCCGGCGCTTCGCCGCTGACGGGCCCGGGTCCCTGGCCGCTGCGATCGCCCAGGGCACCGACCACGAAGTCCTGGCTGACACGGGGCTCGGCACCGGCCTCCTCGATCGAACGCACCCGGGCCGGCACCGCCAGCACCCGGCCGCTGCGCCGGTTTAGCACCAGGCTCAGCGCCTCCAGCGGGCGGTGGGTGAGCACCAGGTCGATGAAGAAGGTGTCGGGCGCCACCTCGATGGCTTCGGCCCGGTCGTGGCCTTCCTCGCCGCGCCATCGCCACAGCGCCTGGTCCAGTCCGGTGAAGGCCAGTTGCAGCTCGCCGTCGGGCAGCCAGATCCGCAGCGGCTGGCCGACCAGGGCCGCGCTGCGCGGCAGGCGGTTGGTGTCGATGCCGGCGGCAAAGTCTTCGTAGTTCTTCCAGCCTGCGGGCCGGCGGATGGGCGTGTTCATGCAGAAACCTCCTGCTGGGGCTTGGGGTCGACGAAGGCCAGGGTGGGCAGATCCACCGCGCTGGCGCCGCCGTCGACCAGCAGCGAGGTGCCGGTCACCATGCGCGCCTGGCGCGAGGCCAGGAACAGCACCGCGTCGGCCACGTCGACGGCCTCGGCCGGGCGCTGCAGCGGCACGTCGCGGGTCACCAGTTGGTAGGCCTCGTCCACCGAGGCCAGGCCACGGCGCTGGCACAGGGCCTGCATCTGTTCGTCGGCCATGGCGGTGCGCACCCAGCCCGGGCAGACCGCGTTGACGCGCACCCCCTGGCGGCCGTAGTCGCGGGCCAGCGAGCGGGTCAGCCCGATCAGGGCGTGCTTCATGGTGACGTAGCCCACCACGTCGGGCCCGGCGAAATGGCCGGCCAGCGAGGACAGGATCACGATGCTGCCGCGCCGCCGGATCAGGCCCGGCAGCGCTTCGCGGGCGCAGACGAAGGCGGTGTCCAGGTTCAGCCGGGTGGCCAGGGCCCAGGACGCATCGTCGGTCTGCAGCGCATTGCCCAGGCCGTGGCCGCCGGCGTTCGCCACCAGCACATCGACCCCGCCCCAGATTTCTTCGATGGTGCGCAGGCCGCGTTGCACATCGGCCGCCACCGAGGCATCCCCCGTCAGCACCAGGCCGCCCAGGGGCTCGGCCACCGACTGCAGCGGCGCGGCGCGCCGCCCCATCAGGGCGATGCGCCCACCTTCGGCCACAAACCCGGCCGCCACCGCGGCCCCGATGCCGGTGCCGCCTCCTGTGATCAGGGCCACCTGGCCCTCGAAACGCTTCATGTGCAGGTCTCCTTCTGATGATCGATCCGATTCAGCTTTGACCCGCCAGCACGAAGCCGGCACAGCGCTCGGCGATCATGATGGTGGGCGCATTGGTGTTGGCCGAGATGAGGCGCGGCATGACCGAGGCGTCGGCCACGCGCAGCCCCTGCACGCCGCGCACCCGAAGCAGTGGGTCCACCACCGAGGCCGGGTCGCCCCCCATGCGGCAGGTGCCCGCCGGGTGGTAGACCGTCTTGGCGAACTGGCGCACATGGGCCTCCAGCGCGGCATCGGGCAGTTCGGCCTCGGCGCCGGGCAGCAGCTCGCCGCTCAGCAGGGGCTGCAGCGCCGGGGCGCGCAGGATGCGCCGGGCCAGCCGCAGGCCGCGCACCAGGGTGTCCACATCCTCCTGGGCCTGCAGGTAGCCGCCGTCGAAGTCGATCGGGGTCTCGGCCCGGGCGTCGCGCAGTTGCACCCGTCCCCGTGACTGGGGCCGCAGGAAGCAGGGATTCAGCGACAGGCCGTGCCCCTGCAGGGGCTCGCGCCCCACATCACCCACCAGCACCGGCAGCACATGGAACTGCACATCGGGGCGGCCCTGGCCCAGGGTGTCGAAGAAACCACCGCTCTCGACCACGGTCGAGGTCAGCAGGCCGCTCTTGAACAACTCGTACTCCAGGCCGTGGCGCAAGGCCCGCAGGCCCCGGTCCTGGCCCAGCAGGCTGATCGGCTCACGGCAGCGCCCATAGACGCTGACCTCCAGGTGGTCCTGGAAGTTGGCCCCGACCTCGGGGGCGTCGACCCGGGTCGCCAGGCCCAGCGCCGCCAGGTGCCCGCCCGGGCCGATGCGCGACAGCATGAGCAGCTTGGGGCTGGCCAGCGCGCCGGCCGACAGCAGCACCTCGCTGCGCGCCAGGGCGTGGGCCAGGCTGCCGTCGTCCAGGCGCCAGGCCACGCCCACAGCGCGCCCGTCTTCGATCAGCACCCGCTGCACCTGGGCGCCGGTGATCACCTTTAGCAGGGGCGACTGGCGCACGGCGGCCAGGTAGGTGGCGGCCGTGCTGCCGCGCCGGCCGCCGAAGGTGGTGCTCTGGTAGAAGCCCACGCCTTCCTGGCGCTCGCCATTGAAGTCGTCGTTGTAGCGCAGGCCGATCTGCTGGGCGGCCCGCACGAAGGCCAGCGACAGCGGATGCCGGTGGCGCGGATCGCTGACCCGCAAAAGCCCCTCGCTGCCGTGCAGCGGGCCGGCCAGGCGCTGGTTGCCTTCGGCCTGGCGGAAGGCCGGCAGCACATCGGCCCAGCCCCAGCCGCTGCAGCCCAGGGCCGCCCAGTCGTCGTAGTCGGCCGGGGTGCCCCGGGTGTAGACCATGGCGTTGACCGAACTGCCGCCCCCCAGGGTGCGGCCCTGGGGCACATGCATCACACGGCCGGCGGCGGCGGCCTGAGGGCTGCTTTCATAGAGCCAGGTGCGTTCGGTGCCGATCACCTTGACGAAGGTGGCGGGCATGTGCACGAAGCGGCTGTTGTCGGCCGGGCCGGCCTCCAGCAGCAGCACGCTGCGGCCGGCCTGCACCAGGCGGCAGGCCAGCACACAGCCGGCCGAGCCGGCACCGATGACGATGTGGTCGAATTGACCGCCCAGGGCGCCTGGGCGTTGGAGCTGATCGGGGGCAGAGGTTTGCATGCCCCGCAGTCTCGGCGCCGTCCGGCCACCGGCGGCCATCGGGGCACTCCGGGTCAAGTGAATGTGCGCCTTCGGTAAACCCGGGAGGGCACGACAACGGGCGCTCGCCCCGGATCTGGCCTGCAAACCATGGCGGATTTGCAACACAAGCGCTCAAGCCTTTGATCCCCGTCAAGAAGTCAGCGTCATTTTTTACCCTGACCGGGCACGCCACGCCGCCAGTAACACGAATGCAAATAAGATTTGTTCTTGTTTTCATAAGTAATCAATTTCTGCCGTCTGTCATGAGCGCCCCCCACCGCCGCCTCTGCTTAGCGAATCCACACCGAGCCGGTCATCCGGCAAGCAGGTCGCTCCTGTGGATGTCTTTCATGCTGGCAATGAACCTGGCCGCGCCCGCATCCGCCCAGACCGGCCCGGTCGAGGCCGAGGACAGCGCGGCCCCGGACCGCTACAACCTGCACGGCCAGTTCACCAGCGTGACCCAATGGCACGGCCCGTTCAACTCGCCCTACCAGGGCCCCAACAGCCTGCAGCCGCATGAGCCCAGGATGGAGACCGTGGACCTGACGCTGTACTTGGGCCTTCGCCTCTGGAAAGGCGCCGAGTTCTATGTCAACCCCGAGATCGACCAGGGCTTCGGCCTCAGCAGCACACTGGGCATGGCGGGTTTCTCGAGTGGCGAGTCCTACAAGCTCGGCAACTGGACGCCCTACTACAAGACCCAGCGCGCCTTCCTGCGCCAGACCCTGGACCTGGAAGGCCCGACCGTCGAGGTGGAAGACGGCCCCAATCAGCTCGCCGGACGCCGTGGCGAGCAGAGCCTGACGCTGACCGCCGGCAAGTTCTCGATCGTCGACATCTTCGACACCAACCCCTACGCCCACGACCCGAAGAGCGATTTCCTGAACTGGTCGATCATCGATGCCGGCGCCTTCGACTACGGGGGCGACGCCTGGGGCTTCACCTACGGCACGGCCGCTGAGTGGACCATGAAAGACTGGACGCTGCGCGGCGGCTTCTTTGCCCTGTCCACCGAGCCGGGCAGCGTGAAGATCGATTCGAGCTTCGCCCAGAACTCGGTGGTGCTCGAGGCCGAGCGCCGCTACCAGTGGCAAGGCCAGCCGGGTGCCCTCAAGGTGCTGTGGTTCATCGACCGGGGCCGCATGGGCCGTTTCGACCAGGCGACGGCCCTGTCGCAGGCCACAGGCGCGCCCGCCAGCGCGGCCGCCGTGCGCGAATTTCAGAGCAAGACGGGTTACGTGCTCAACCTGGCCCAGGCCCTGGGCGAGCATGGCGGCCTGTTCGCCCGCTGGAGCCAGAACGACGGCAAGACCGAATCCTTCGACTTCACCGACATCAACACCTCGCTGTCGGTCGGCGGCACCCTGGATGGAACCGCCTGGGGGCGTTGCAACGACCGCGTGGGCCTGGCCGGCGTGGTCAACGGCCTGTCAAGCCAGGCCAAGGCCTATTTCGCTGCCGGCGGCACCGGCCTCTTGATCGGTGACGGCCAGTTGCCGAACTACGGCAGTGAAAAGATCATCGAAGCCTACTACTCGGCCCAGTTGGCGCCCCACCTGAGCGCCAGCCTGAACTTCCAGCGCGTGCAGAACCCGGCCTACAACCGCGACCGCGGCCCGGTGTCGATCTACGGGGTGCGCATCCACGCCGATTTCTGAGAATCTGTACGGTTGACGCCACAAATTGACAGTGATCAAGGGCGCCGTCAAATCGGCGTCAGCCGTCTGGATAGACTAACAGGCTGGCAAAATACTTCCCACCGACCCCACCCACGCCTCGGCACCCTATGCAAAACCTCAGAATCAAATGGCAGTTGGGCATCGGCTTTGCCGTCGTGATCGCCCTCTTCTTGGCCACCCTGGTCATGGTGGGCGTTCTGCTGTCCCGGCTCACAGGCGGCGTCGAGACCATCGACGACAAGACCCTGCCTTTCGTGCTGACGGTCGATGAAATGGACCTGAGCCGTTCCGACGTGCAGCAGTTCCTGACCGATGTGTCGGCCACGCACGACCCGGACGGCTACAAGGATGCGGAGGCGTCGGCGCAACGTTTCCAGGCCGATGTGGAGAAGTTCCGGACCCGCTACAAGGCCGACGGCGACAGCGAAGGCCTGCGCCAGCTCGACTCGCTGGAGGCCGATTTCCACCATTTCTACGACCTCGGCAAGGCCATGGCCGCCGCCTATGTGGCGCAAGGCATGGAAGCGGGCAATCAGCTCATGAAGGGCTCGGACAAGCAACCCGGCTTCGACGCCGCCAGCGAGGCCCTGCTCGAGAAGATGCGCGGCTTCCGCAAACGCCAGGTGGACGAGGCCCACCAGATCACCGCCGAGGCGCGCCACAGTGCCGTACTGACGCGTGACTGGATGCTGGGCGGCAGCCTGGTGTCCATGCTGCTGGCCGCGATCCTGGGCGGCTGGATCGTGCGCAACATCATCCGCCAGCTCGGCGGCGAGCTGCACGATGCGGTCGAACTGGCCCGGCGCGTGGCCCAAGGACATCTGCAGACCTCGATCGAAGTCCAGCCGGGCGACTCCGAGAGCCTCATGGCCCAGCTCCAATCGATGCAGGAAAGCCTGTCGCAGATCGTCGGACAGGTCCGCGAAGGCGCCGAGTCGGTGGCCAGCGCCAGCGCCCAGATCGCCCACGGCAACCACGACCTCAGCACCCGCACCGCCCACCAGGCCAGCGGCCTCGAAGAGACCGCCGCCTCGACGGAGCAGCTCGGGGCCACGGTCAAGCAGAATGCCGACAACGCCCGCGAGGCCAACCAGGTGGCGCTGCAGGCGGCCGAGGTCGCCGAAAACGGCGGTGCCCTGGTGGGGCAGGTCGTCGACACCATGAAGGGCATCAACGACAGCTCGCGCAAGATCGCCGACATCATCGGCGTCATCGACGGCATCGCCTTCCAGACCAACATCCT